>QHYJ01000203.1 GCA_003223255.1 Acidobacteriota bacterium
CAAAGCCGAAAAGCGTGCCCAAAAGAAAGAGGCTAGACGCGCCGCAAAAGAAGCCAACACCGCAGTGTCGGCCGATCTTACCGCCTCCACCGAACCCCAGCCTCAACCGCGGGAAGACTAGAGGCGCAACGACAGGAAAAAGCGTCTCATCGATGGGCAGTAGTTGAACTGGTACCACGCTGGTCAAGTCGCTGTATCGAAAGCGCGCAAACACACCTTGCTCTGCGCGCTTTCGGCTTTCCCACCCCCTGCACTTCGGCGATTCGTGTCGTGCGCGAACGACAAGTCCAGCGCTGCCGATTTAAAGACTGATAGTGCACCTCATGATCGGTGTCGAAGACGACCGTTATGATTTCCTTCTTCAGAAGTCGTAGATAAATCTGGAAATCGTTGCCGTGATGGCTTATGAGCTTTGAGGCAATCACCTCAGGCACGTAGATATTCTTGTGGTTGGCGTAGTCCTGAACGAATCTCAACGTGTGTTCGACATTGGTTCCGGGAATGAAGGCAGCACCGATCCAGTCACGGATCAAACCGTTCGGCACTTCGACAGGCGCACGGCCTGTCCAGAATTGTGCGACGACCTTTCCTTCCTGGAGCTGATGAGTTCTCTCGGCATCTAGGTCAGACCACAAGAATGCTCTCCACGGCAACGCGGCTAGCGAACCGTCCAGCCGTTGCCGCAAAGCGCCCGTAAAAATTATTCCAGTTGGATTGCATCAGCGAATTCGCGCTTCAACTGATTCGTCGCCCGTGGAGCTACACTCAGTCGCTATCCAGGCTTCGCATTCAGCCCAGATTAATCGATCTTGCAAAAAGCGCTCTCGCGCTGAAATGTCTCAAGTCCCAGCAACTCAATCTCAGGAGTCAGATAGCCTTCCCGGCAGGTTTCTTCGCGCAGCAGGTCGGTGCTTAGGTACTTCTTGTTGTCGTCAGGAAAGACGGTCACTACGATCGCATCTGAACCAAGCTCTTGCCGCACCTTCACCGCAGCCAAAAAATTGCATCCGGAAGACACGCCCGCCGCGAGGCCAAGATTTGCCGCCAGTTTCTGTGCCATCAGGATCGCATCACCGTCCCCAGCCTGTGGAAAACGTCGGAGATTCCGCTGGCTCCACGGGATGCAAACGAATGCCTGGATTCTTGGCGCGAAGGAATCGGCCCACTCCCATCACCGTTCTGCCCGTGCCCACATCCGCCACAAAAGCATCCGGCCGCAAACCCGCCGATTCGAGTTGCGCGTAAATCTCCGGCCCCGTACCTGTTTCATGCGCTTCCACATTGGCATCATTGGAAACTGCCGCGGCAGAAAAAGCCGGGATGACCCGCAGCATATTCTTCCGACATGCGAATGCAGCCAAGGAATCCGCCCTGCTCCTTGCTTACCGCCACGATTCTGGCGAATCATTGCACTCATGGCTCATCCAATCGGGCATGAAGATCAGAACGCGATAGCCCAGCGCCGAACCCAGCGCGGCAAACGAAATTCCCGTGTTGCCGTTCGTGGCTTCCGCAGTCGTATCTCCCGGCTGAATCTTTGCTTCTTCGTAAGCCTTGCGAAGAATGCAGAGCGCCAACCGGTCTTTGATGCTGCCGGTCATGTTCAATTGTTCGGACTTGGCGTAAACGCGGTGCTCGCGCCCGTGACAGCGAAAATGTATGCCCAATCAAAGGAGCGTTACCAGTCAGCCGCCGCAGCGCACGGAATTTTTGTGCCAGATAATCCCTGGTTCGCAACTCTTGTATTGATCTGCCCGCCAGCACCCTATGCGGGCGCACTAGAGCCCCCACACGCGCTTGAGCCTCTGCATCCTATTCAAACTGCTTTCGGAACTGGGCAAATTGCTCTTTCAGATCTGCCACTTCGTTCTTGAGTGCCGCAATCTCTTCTTCCAGCTTCCTCACCCTGTCGCCGTCCGCGGATCCGTCCGCAGCATGCACCTGCGCGCCTGGCTCCGGCACAGTCAACACCACATCCCCCGACAAAAGATGAGCGTAGCGCGTTTCTTTCGTTCCGGGCTGCCGGGGAAGCGCCTTCACCAGCGGTGGCTCCCGCTTCATCAGGTGCTGCAAGCTTGATTGCACGGCGTTGAGATCATCGAACGAATGCATGCGTTCCGAGCGGCTGCGCAGTTCGCCAGGCGTTTGCGGGCCGCGCAGCAGCAACAGGCACAGGATGGCCATCTCGTGACGGTAGAAGTTATAGGCTTCCTGCAGACGGTGTTCGTACTTGGTCACCCGGCTGTCTGCGGGGCTAACCGACCTGATCAGCGACTGGCCTTCCAAGGAGAGCAGCGCCCGGCGCACCGCGGCCTCGTCCAGGTTCGTCACCGGGTCGCGGTTCGACTTCTGGTTGCAGGCATTGATCAGTGCGTTCAGAGAAAGCGGATAGTATTCCGGCGTG
Source organism: Acidobacteriota bacterium (assembly GCA_003223255.1). Lineage (GTDB taxonomy): Bacteria > Acidobacteriota > Terriglobia > Acidiferrales > UBA7541 > Acidiferrum. The sequence continues at coordinate 2,405 of QHYJ01000203.1, forward strand.
GTGGCTTCTTTCTCAATGAGCGATCCCAATACCCGGCATTCCACTTCACTCAGGACAAGGTTCACGGGCAGAAATCATACAACAGTGGCGAGGTGAGTAGGGGGTGAGACCGGCTGTTCCTTCAAGTATTACTTGAAGTGCCTTGGTAATCTACTGAATGGACAAAGCTTGCGTCTCTAACACGAAAACTGTGCCCCGCTGGTGATCGAGGTCTCCAGTCAAGTCCCTGCGTCTGCAGACGCCGCGTTCGCTTGCACCAGGTGCTGGGATTTTTCAGGCCCCACTCGATGAATGGAATACTGAACGTCGCTGTGCTGCTCCAGTGATCGCCGGAGAGATCCGCTTGCACCGGCACGGTTAGCTCGTGTTCGCTGCCATGCAGCAGGAAAATTCCGCGCACTTGGAGCGTCGAGTCTCCTTGTGCTTGGAGTTTTCCCGTAATGCTGTCCAGCCGAAAAATGATTTCGCCAAATCTTGCGCTCTCGAGGACTTCTTTATGCATTTTCCGGTCGCGCCCGTCGTTGCCGCTTTTTCCACTCGTGGCATCGACAACGATTTCGCCCCTGGCCCTCCCGGTTGCGGGATCAAGCTCGAAACTGCCGCTCTTCAGAGCAAAAGTTCCATGCACGGTGTGCAGCGTGCTCCCGAGCGTCCAATGCACGCTGCTTTGTGCCGGGTCGACCGCGAATACCAGCAGATTGGCAGTTGCTTGCGGCGCAGCATGCTGCGGCAGTGCAATCGGCACAGGCAACGCCACAAGCAGAACCGCAGATAAATGAAAAACTGGTCTCAGCCGTTCTCGGAACGGTCGCACAGTTCGTCCTTCCTTACGATCTAGCGGTAAATTGAGTCTTACGCGGCAATCATTATGCTGTAATGAGCCGCCACCCCAAGCGCGCGCTCGTCTCCGCCAGGAACGCCGGGGAAGTTTCGTTGACGTGCGCCGCCAGCAGGCGTGCAAACAAATCTTCGTCACTTGCGAAGGCTCGCAGAACGCGTCTCCGCAAAGGGGTGAAGCGATCGAGCAGCAGAAGAAGTCGCGCCATCATATGAGGTCGCCTCGCCAACCAGCAGTGGGCCGCCTGGTATTTCCTGAGCTCTCCGGTCTTCAGCGCCTCCGCGAGCGCCAAGGCCTGGCGAAAACTGAGCCCCAGTCCTTCGCCCGTAATGGCGTCCACGCTCCCGGAAGCATCTCCCACGAGTGCGACGTTTCCGCGGCACACGCGATTAAACTTGCAGGTTGCCGTCACGGCGCCTTGCTGCACGCTGCTTAGCTCTGCATTTCTTAGACGGCTCGCAAGAGTGGGAAATTCCCGAAGCGCTTCGTCAAAGCGTAACGACGGATCGCGCGAGATGACCACTACGCACGTTTCTTCCTTTGCGAGCGGCGTCAGGTACGCCTGGATGTTTCGCCCCCAATGAACTTCCACGCAATCGGACAACAGCTTCGCTCGATAGTGTCGCCTCTGCGCAAATCGCAGTTGGCGTCGCACACCTGCGTCCAGACCGCTCCAGCGCCGCACGCGCGAGTGCACTCCGTCGGCGCCGACAACCCACCTGGTTTGAATCGCACGGCCTCCCACGACCGCGCCATCGGGGACTATGCTTGTTACTGGCGAGTTCCACAACAACTGGACGCCGCACTGTTCTGCGCGGGCGACCATTTTCTCGTGCAGGATAGTTCGGCGCACGCCGATCCCGCTCTCCGCAGTGAATCCTGCTTCTGCGAAAGTCGCACCATCGATGAAGCGAATGCGGCGGAAGATTTGTCCGTCACTGTGGTCAATGCTGACATCCAGTTCGCCGAGTGCTGCGAGCGTGCCGGGAAGAAGGCCTTCGCCGCAGGCTTTGTCGATCGGCGGTTTCGCGCCGTCAGCAACAGTAACGGGAAGTCCCTTCTTTCGAGCGGCAATGGCCGCCGCCAACCCCGCCGGTCCGCCCCCGACGACCAGCACACCCGCGGCGCGCTGCATGGAAACCCTCCCAGTTAATGGAGACCCGGTTCAGAGCCTTCTCCTTTAGATGTGCAGATCTGCCCAAAGATGCCCTGGAGCCCTGAAAAATTTGACAGTTTCCTGACATTGGCGCTGTGGCGGTGCGACGCTTCACCCAGAGACATCCTACATAATTTGTGCTTATTTGATTTAGCATAACTATTAATTTGACTCATTGACTTCCCTGCCGGCATCCTGATAGTCTTCATGACGATATGCCGGGCATCGCCTTCACCAACACGCTGGGCGGCCACCTGGTTCTGCAGGCGGGCCGAGTACCTCTCGTGTTTGTAGAAATTGGCTTGGTCCTCGTAGGAGGACCCACCAGCGGATGATGGCGGCGTAAGCCAAAGCGAACCACAAGAATTCGGCCATCATCCAGACCAGGATGATGGCCGTAGTTTTTTGAGTAGCGCGCCCCGGGAATTGTCTGCTAGTCGGACGAGCGGAGGGATGATCAAGTGACGAACGCATTGCCGAAGCCACGAAGCCATGCACTCATTGATGGAGCAAATCGCGCCGGGGCACGCGCGATGCTGCGCGCCTGCGGCCTGAAAGATGACGATTTCCAGAAGCCGCTGATCGGCGTCGCCAACACCTGGATCGAAATTGGCCCCTGCAACTATCACCTGCGCGAACTGGCGGAACACGTCAAGGAAGGCATCCGCTCCGCAGGCGGCACGCCGCTTGAATTTAACACCGTGTCCATCTCCGACGGCATCACCATGGGTACCGAGGGCATGCGCGCGTCGCTGGTCAGCCGCGAAGTCATTACGGATTCGATTGAACTGGTCACGCGCGGCAATTTGTTTGATGCGCTCGTGGTTCTTGTCGGCTGCGACAAAACCATTCCCGCCGGAGTTATGTCGCTAGCGCGGTTGAATATTCCCGGACTTGTTTTGTACGGTGGCTCAATCGCGCCTGGCACGTTCGAAGGGCACGCCGTCACGATTCAGGATGTTTACGAAGCGATTGGCGCACATGCGCGTGGCAGCATGAGCGATGCGCAACTCAAGATGCTGGAAACCTCCGCTTGCCCAGGAGCCGGCGCTTGCGGAGGACAATTCACCGCCAACACCATGGCGCTGGTCTGCGAGTTCCTGGGAATTGCTCCGATGGGACTCTCCAGCGTACCCGCTACCGATTCTGCAAAAGCCGCGGCAGGCCGTCGCGCGGGCGAATTGGTGATGGATCTGCTTCGCAAGAACGTGACGCCTTCGAAGATCATCACGAAATTCGCCATTGAGAACGCCATCGCCGGCGTGGCCGCCACCGGCGGTTCCACGAATTCTGTGTTGCATTTGCTGGCCATCGCCAACGAAGCGAAGATTCCGCTCTCCATCGACGACTTTGACCGCATCAGCTCGCGCGTGCCGATTCTTGCCGACCTGAAACCAGGAGGACGGTTTGTTGCCACCGATCTGTACACAGCAGGTGGAACCGCGCTCATCGCAAAACGCATGTTAGAGGGCGGATTCCTGCGCGGCGAATGCCTCACGGTTTCCGGGCGCACGCTCGGGGAAGAAGCTAATGCCGCGAAGGAAACACCAAAGCAGGAAGTGGTCCGGAAACTTAACGCGCCGCTCAAACCGACGGGCGGGCTGGTCATTCTGAAGGGGAATCTCGCGCCGGAAGGCTGCGTGATCAAAGTCGCCGGACACAATCTGCAGAATTTCAGCGGCCCGGCGCGGGTATTTGACAGCGAAGAAGCGGCTTTCGCCGCCGTCGAAAAAGGTGCAATCAGAGCAGGCGATGTGGTCGTCATTCGTTACGAGGGTCCAAAGGGCGGACCCGGCATGCGCGAGATGCTTGCGGTCACTGCCGCGCTGGTTGGCGAGGGATTGGGCGATTCTGTTGCTCTCCTCACGGACGGCCGCTTTTCCGGCGCAACGCACGGCTTAATGGCGGGACATGTTGCGCCGGAAGCGGCGAACGGCGGCCCGATTGCCGCCATCACTGACGGAGACCTAATCACTTTTGATATTCCCAAACGTCAGTTGAACGTCGGGCTCAGCGCCTCGGAGATTCAGAAGCGCTTGGCTTCCTGGAAGCCACCGACGCCGCGGTTTGTAATCGGCGTCATGGCCAAGTATGCGTTGCTGGTCTCTTCGCCATCGCTTGGCGCGGTCACCACGCCGCCTGCTTCTTTCACGGCATCGCCTCAGCCTTTTCAAAGTGTGAGGTCCGTATGAAGCTAACCGGTGCGGAAATTCTTTGCGAAGCGCTCACGCGTCTCGGAGTGCGCGAAATTTTTGGCTATCCCGGTGGCGCCATTCTTCCGGTGTACGACGCGCTCGGCAAATCGAAATTGCGTCACGTGCTGGTGCGCCACGAGCAAGGCGCTACGCACATGGCGGACGGCTACGCGCGCGCCAGCGGCGGTATCGGCGTGGCCATGGCCACTTCCGGTCCTGGCGCAACTAACATGGTGACGGGCATTGCCACGGCTATGCTGGATTCTTCGCCGGTGGTCTGTATCACCGGCCAAGTGAGCAGCAAGGTTCTGGGCTCGGACGCGTTTCAGGAAGTCGACATCACTGGCATTACCATGCCGATCACCAAGCACAACGTTGTGGTGACTCGGGCGGAAGACGTTGCGCGCACCATTCGCGAAGCATTTGTTATCGCGAAAAGCGGACGTCCCGGTCCCGTGCTTGTGGACATTACGAAAGACGCACAACAGGCCTCCACAGAATTTGCGTGGGACGCCTGCGTGCCAAAGTTGCCGCCCAAGCGCCTCCGCAACAATCACGACCAGGCCGAGTTCGACCGCGCCGTGGAATTGCTTAACACCGCCAAGCGCCCCGTAGTTCTCGCGGGCCATGGAATTATGGTTTCCGGAGCGATATGCGCCTTCGAACAATTCATTCGCGCAGGCAACTATCCCGTCGCAATGACCCTGCTTGGCATTGGCTGCTTCCCTGCTAAGGATCCGCTCAACCTCGGCATGATGGGCATGCACGGCGAAGCCTGGGTGAACAATGCTATTCAGGAAGCGGATTTGCTCATCGCCGTGGGTATGCGGTTCGATGATCGCGTCACCGGCGATTTGCGTACCTACGCGAAGAACGCGCGCAAAATACACATTGAAATTGACCGCGCGGAAATCAACAAGAACGTAAAAGTGGACGTGGCACTTGTCGGTGATGCGCGCGCAGTGCTCGAAAATCTTACGCCGCATATCGAAACGCGAGATCACAGTGCGTGGATTCGGCACATTAATGAATTGAAGGGCGACTCCGCCGTGCGCGACATCCAGAGCTTGCCGGACACAGGCCATCTCTATGCCGCGCACGTGATTAACGACCTCTGGAAGGAAACGCGCGGCGAAGCCATCGTGGTTACCGACGTGGGCCAGCACCAAATGTGGGAAGCGCAGTATTACCATCACAACCGCCCACGAACACTCATCACTTCGGGCGGGCTCGGCACCATGGGCTTCGCGCTCCCCGCCGGCATCGGTGCAAAGTTCGCAAAACCCGATTCCGAAGTTTGGGTGGTGGTCGGCGACGGCGGATTCCAGATGACCATGAGCGAACTTGCCACCATTGTCCAAGAAAAACTCAACGTGAAGATCGCGATTATCAACAACGGCTATCTCGGCATGGTGCGGCAATGGCAGGAATTTTTTTACGACAAGCGCTACGTGGCCACGCCTCTAGTCGCGCCAGATTTTGTGACACTGGCCAATGCCTTCGGCATCCGCTCCGAGTGCATCACGACGCGGGCGGAAGTAACTCCCGGGATTCGCGCCGCGCGAGAAGCAAACGAAACAGTTCTGATCGATTTTCGCGTCGAGCAGGAAGATTCCGTGTACCCGATGGTCCCCGCGGGCGCGTCGCTGCATGACATGATTCGCCGCCCGCACAATCCACTGGTGGAAACCGCCTCGGACGCGTGAGGAAGGAAAGAGGAAAGTATGCAAACGCTTGTTGCCTACGTCGAAAATAAACCCGGCGTCCTGAATCGCGTTGCCTCGCTCGCGCGGCGTCTGGCCATCAACATTGATTCGCTCACCGTCGGGCCGACGGAAAATGAGGAAATAGCGCGCATGACCATCGTGGCGCATACGGACGAACGCGGCGCGCACCGCCTGGAGGCGAGCCTCGAGAAACTGGTGGACGTGCTGCTGGCAGAAAATATCTCCACCCGCGCGCTGCTCGAACGCGACTTGGCGTTAATCAAAGTGGCGGCCGACCAGCAGAACCGGCCTCACTTGATGGAACTGATCAAGGTTTTTCGCGCGCGTGTGGTGGACGTGGCTCCCGAATCACTGATTATTGAGGTCTCCGGAACCGTGGACAAAATCGACGGGTTGCTCGAAGTGCTTCGGCCGTTCGGCGTGCTGGAGATGGCCAGAACCGGACGTATTGCCATGACGCGCGGCGGCGATTTGCTGCAGCCGCCTTTGGCGGATGGTGAGAGGACCGCGCTTGAAACCGCGGGCTCGAGCGCAAAGTAATACTTCGCTGAACCACAGATCAAGCAGTAGATTCCCCGCGCCCTGGCTGCAGCAGGCAAGCAAAAACCGGCGCTCGGAATGACGGGGTTCAGGATTCCCTAGCTCGGACGCAAGCACAGGCGTCTTAAGACATTCTGCGCACTGGCAGCACACATTTCGGCCGTACGACGGCCAATGAGAGGACACCATGGCGAATCTCTACTACGATGACTCCGCGGATCTTGCACTGATTCAAGCGAAAAAAGTAGCCATCATCGGGTACGGTTCGCAGGGTCATGCACATTCACTCAACCTGCGCGACAGCGGTGTCTCGGTCCGCGTTGGCCTGCCGGAAACCAGCACTTCACGCACCAAAGCGGAAAAAGAAGGGCTCACCGTCAACACGCCCCCGCAAGCTGCCGCCTGGGCCGACGTCATCATGATGCTTGCCCCGGACACAAAGCAGCCGAAGCTTTATCGCGACGCAATCGAGCCAAATCTCAAGCCGGGCAAGACGCTGATGTTCGCACACGGCTTCAACATTCGCTTTGGAGCCATCAAGCCGGCGAAGACTGTGGATGTTTCGATGATTGCCCCGAAAGCTCCGGGGCATCGTGTGCGCGAAGTCTTCACCGAGGGCGGCGGCACGCCTGCACTGCTTGCAGTGGAACAAGATGCCAGCGGAAGCGCCAAGGCGCTGGCACTTTCCTACGCGAAAGGACTGGGCTGCACACGCGCGGGTGTCTTGGAAACGACATTCACCGAAGAAACCGAGACGGACCTTTTTGGCGAGCAGGCCGTGCTTTGCGGCGGCGTCAGCGAATTGATCAAAGCCGGTTTCGAAACGCTGGTCGCAGCAGGCTATCAGCCGGAAGTTGCCTATTTCGAATGCCTGCACGAGATGAAATTGATAGTCGACCTGATCTACCGCGGCGGGCTCAGCTACATGCGTTACTCGGTCAGCGACACTGCCGAGCAAGGAGATTATGCCTCGGGACCGCGCATTGTCACGAAGCAAACGCGCGAGGAAATGAAAAAAATCCTGACGGAAATTCGCGACGGCAGCTTCGCCAAGAAGTGGATCGAGGAAAATGAAAAGGGCTGCCCGAACTTTTTGGCCAAGCGCCGGAGCGAGCAGCAGCACCCCGTCGAGCAACTGGGGCCCAAGTTGCGCGCCATGATGCCCTTCCTTCAACCGGTGATTGCGCCGGGGCTGGAAGTTAAGGCTGCCGCCACGAAAAAATAATTGTCCGAACCATTCACGCGAAAATTCGCTGTCCCCCCGAGCAATTGGTTGACACGCGGTAGGGGTTTAGGCAATCCTCTCGCGTGATGAAACGCAAGAGTAGCCCCTCTACATCGGCTTCAATACACCTTGGCGAGCGCATCGAGCAGCTCAGCGTCAAACGGCAGGAAGTCATCCGGCCGATCCTCGAGCATCCGCGTGAATACGTGTTACTCAGCGTGCGCGCGATGGCCAAGCGGTTGCGCACTGATCCGGCGACGATCGTTCGAATCGTTCGCGGCCTGGGCTTCGGCAGCTATCGCGAATTTCAGCGGCATCTACACGAGCTTTCCCTCGCCTTCGCCACTTCCTTGGATACTATGCAGTCCGGAGGCCACGACCCCAGCGTGCCGGCACACGTCGTCGAATCGCTAGAACAGGATTTGAAGAATCTTCATGGGCTCAAGAACAGTCTGGATGCCCAGCGCCTGGTGGCCCTGGCGAAACGCTTTCACGAAGCGCGGCGAATCGTTGTCCTTGCCGCCGACTTGGCAACCCATCTTGCGGGTTATCTGGAATATCAAATCAGCTTGCTGGGGCTGCCGATTTTTGCGGCCACCTCCGCAGGCAGGATTCTGCATCTCGTGCGCTCCGTGAATCGGCAGGACCTGGTGATTGCCATTAGTTTTCGGCGCGGGCTACGCCAAACCATTGAAGGCGCACAGCAAGCTCGCGCGAATGGCGCGTATTGCGTGGGCATCGCAGACACTTATCTTTCGCCGCTGGCGCGCGAGTGCAACGAGATTTTCCTTGCCTCCGTCGAGACCACTTCGTTCGGTGCCTCCTATGTTGCGCCAGTCGCGCTGCTCAATTCCCTGCTCGCCGCTGTCGGCCAATACCATCGCTCGCAAACCCTCGCGATCGTGAAAGAAATTGCCGAGGAACAGCGTAAGGGATTTCGCTGGTACAATCCGTGAGTTCGTCTAGTTTGCAGCCGCGTGTTCTGTCGTGAAACGGGGACGCGCTGCGTAATTTTCAGTAAACCAGGAGTGGATACGTGGTGAAAGCTGAACCGCGACCGTTGAAAAACGTCTCTGTTCTAGCGCTGGCGATCCTCGTCCCGCTCGCAGGCGTTGCACGAGGGCAAGCGACAAGTTCTATCCTCCCCGGCCCCAAGCCCGCGGATGCTCCTAAGGAATGGAAGGCTTGGATTGGTGATTACCGTGACGGGGTCAAGGAGCACACAATTTTTGAAAGGGGACAACGCCTCTGGCTCTACGAAAAGGGAAAAGGGGAGTGGCCGCTCCAGAAAGTCGGAGAGTATGAATTCGTTGTGGAAGGCGATGGCAAGAGCCCACTCATCGGATTCGTAAAGGATGGTTCAGAGTTCGTTCTTAATGATGTCAAGTTTGGTCGGCAAAGCTATGGTGTAGACGCAAATCGCATTGCGCGCATACGCCCTGTAAAACCCATCGGAGAATTAAGGTTATCGGCACTCACTGCGAAGCCGCCGCCCGAAAAGGGAAAATTCCGCAAACCTGATCTACTGGAGTTGGCTTCCCTCGATCCGGGCATTCACCTGGACATTCGCTATGCGACGTCGAACGATTTCCTTGGCACTCCGGTTTATTCGCAGGCACGCGCCTTCCTGCAGCGACCCGCGGCGGAAGCACTTCTGCGCGTACAGCAAAAACTGAAACCACTGGGTTATGGCTTGTTGATCCACGACGCCTACAGGCCTTGGTATGTGACAAAGATTTTTTGGGACGCTACGCCGCCCGAAGGGAAAATCTTCGTGGCCGATCCCTCACAGGGCTCGCGGCATAATCGTGGGTGCGCCGTTGATCTTACGCTTTACGACCTACCGAGCGGAAGCCCCATCGAAATGCCCGGCGCTTACGATGAAATGTCGCGGCGTTCTTATCCCGACTATCCGGGTGGCACTTCGCTCCAGCGCTGGCACCGCGACTTGCTGCGCCGCGCGATGGAATCCGAGGACTTTACCGTTTACGAAGCGGAGTGGTGGCACTTCGATTACAAGGAGTGGAAGGAATACCCGATCCTGAATGTTCCTTTCGAGAACCTGGGTTTGGATGTGGGAGCCGCAACACATTAAGCAGCAATGCTTTACAACGGCGTGCGTGACATAACTGGGACGCGCCGGCCTGCAGGCAGAGCCAAAGCGCGACCCTACAGGTGGAGGACTCTTTGAACGACAAAACGCGCAGGACACAGCGCACTTTCGCGCTGTCTCTCTTGTTCTTTTTCACGCTGCAAGCTGGCCCGGTCTGGGCTCAATCCGAGAACTCACTGGCGCAACGCATCCAGAAGGTCATCAGCCGACCCGAGTTTGCGCACGCCAACTTCGGCATCGAGTTTCATTCCCTCGACACCGGGAAAGTCGTCTATTCGCTGAACGGAGACAAGCTTTTTGTGCCCGCTTCCACGACGAAGACGCTCACCGAGGGCACGGTCCTCGCGAAGCTTGGCGCAGACTACCTCTTCCATACGCGCGTCTATCACGCTGGGGCGATCGACAAGCACGGCACGCTCAAGGGCGACTTGATTCTGGTCGCTAGCGGCGACCCGAATCTCTCCAATCGCATCCAGCCGGACGGCACACTCGCTTTCGTCGATGAAGATCACTCTTACGGTGGCCCGGCGCTGCCCGGCGATCCTCTGGCAGTCATTAAGGAGCTTGCAAAAGACGTCGCGGCCAAGGGGATTCACAGAATTCAGGGCCGCGTGCTGATAGACACGAGTCTTTCCCCCGATGGGCCGCGCGAAGGCGGCACGAACGTGGTGATGTCCTCCATCATGATCAACGACAACGTGATCGATCTCCTCCTAGCGCCCGGCGCAAAAGAGGGCGATCCTATTTCGCTTAAAACTTCGCCGCAAACTTCTTACGTCATATTTGTGAACCGTCTGACCACTTCTGCGGCTGGAACCAAGCCTTCGTTCGAATCTCCGGAATTCACAAGCAACGCGGACGGCTCCGTCAGCGTAACGCTTACCGGAAGCCTCCCCATTGGATTCAAGCCCCAGCCTGCGGCCATCGCGGTGCCTTCACCAACGAAGTTTGCTGAAACGGTTTTCCGCGAAGCGCTCGTGGGCGCAGGCATCGAGATCAAGCCCTCGTCGGGTGCTGCGCCTACTGACTTTGTTCTGCTTGCGCGTTTCTATACTGCGGAGAACCAAGTCGCCGAGCACGTCTCTCCGCCACTCTCCGAAGAAATCAAAGTGACGCTGAAGGTGAGCCAAAATCTGCATGCGGGAATGGGGCCGTATCTTCTCGGCGCGCTGGTGGCAAAAGACACGAAGAATCCCCTCGACGCAGGATTCCATGTTGAACACGACTTTTTGCAAGCCGCGAAGCTCGACCTTTCTGGCAGCGGCCAAGGCGACGGCGCTGGCGGCGACTGGGCAGATCTCTTCAGCCCGGACTTTATGGTGCATTACCTGACGTATTGGACCACGCGGCCCGACTACGAAGTCTTTTTCAAGGCTCTTCCTGTGCTGGGTAAAGACGGCACACTTGTGAAAATTCAAGTGAATGCGCCCGCCGCAGGTCACGTGTTCGCAAAAACCGGGACGTTCGGCTCGGAAGACAAGCTCAACGGCAAGCTGATGCTCAACGGTAAGGGCCTGGTCGGCTACGTGATCACCAAAGATAACAAGAAGCTGGCCTTTGCGGCCTATGTGAATCACGTCACGCTTCCGCCGGACATGGAAGCGGCGCAGACCGTCGCGGGCGAGGCCCTCGGCGAGATTGCTGGCGCCGCGTACGACGCCGATCTCAGCGGATCAGCGGGCGCCGAAACGGCTTACGATCTTCTCATCCGCAATGGCCATATCATCGATGGCACAGGCAATCCGTGGTTTGCGGGCGATGTCGCTGTGAACGGCGGCCGCATCGCAGCCGTCGGTGATCTACACGACGCTCACGCCAAACGCGAAATTGATGCACAGGGCCGCATCGTCGCGCCGGGATTCATTGACATGCTCGGGCAATCCGAAGTTTCGCTTCTATTGGACAACCGCTCGCTCAGCAAACTCTCTCAGGGAATTACCACAGAAATCACCGGCGAAGGCGGCTCCATCGCTCCGCAAAATGAAAAGACCCTGGCACCCATGAAGCCATTCCTGGACCACTACAAGCTCAGTGTCGATTGGACCACCCTCGACGGTTATTTTAGACGCCTTGAAAAGCAAGGCACCCCTCTCAACATCGGGACTTATGTTGGCTCGGCGCAGGTCCGCGAAGCCGTGATCGGCGACGACGACCGACCGCCCACGCCGGCCGAACTCGAACAGATGAAAATGCTCGTCGAGCAAGCAATGAAAGATGGCGCGCTCGGAGTCTCGAGCGCGCTCATTTATCCACCAAATATCTACGCAAAAACCGACGAACTAATCGCGCTCGCGCACGTAGCTTCGAAATACGGGGGACTTTACGCCACGCACATGCGCAGCGAGGGCGCTTCGGAAATGGCCGCACTTGCTGAAGCCATTCGCATCGGCCGCGAAGCGAATCTTCCCGTCGAGGTTTTTCACCTGAAGGTGAGCGGCAAGTCGCGCTGGGGTAGCATGAAGAACGTCGCGGCCGCGATTCAAAATGCCCGCGATTCGGGGCTTGACATTGCTGCTGATATGTACCCCTATCCAGCAGGAGCCACGGCACTTGCTTCCGCACTTCCGCCCTGGGTCGCGGATGGCGGCGTCCAGAAACTGCTAGAACGGCTGAAAGATCCTGCGGTCCGCGCGCGCATCAAAAAGGAATTCGCTCGAGATCATCCCGATTGGGAAAATCTCTTCTACGACTGCGGCGGCGGAAGCGGTGTTCTTATTTCTTCCGTGGAAAAAGCCGAATTGAAACAGTTCGAAGGGAAAACGGTTGAAGATGTCTCCAAAGCATGGAAGAAAACGCCGGAGGACACGCTGATGGACTTCGTGCTCGCGGACAGTGCACAAACCGGCGCGATTTATTTCATGGCCAGCGAAGAAGACCTAGGTACTGGCCTCAGCCAGCCCTGGACGAGCATCGGCTTGGATGCCAATGAAATGTCACTCGACGGTCCGACCTACGAAGCACACGCGCATCCGCGCACTTTTGGTTCTGTGCCGCGCTTTCTCGGACACTATGTCCGGGATGGACATCTCCTGCCTCTGGAGGCGGCCATCCGCAAAATCACTTCCCTTCCCGCCCAGCGCGAACATCTCGAAGGCCGCGGCCTTCTAAAGCCCGGCTATTTCGCGGACGTCACGATCTTCGATCCGGCAACGATCATCGACCATGCCACGTTTGTGAAACCCGATCAGTTGTCGGAAGGCATCGACTTCACCATCGTCAACGGCCAAGTCGAATACGACCACGGCAAGCTCACGGGCGCGGCCGCCGGCAAAGTTCTACGGGGCCGCGGCTGGCAGGCGTCAAACAACTGAAAATTCCATCGTTACTTAGCTTAAGGCTGTTTTCCCAAGATCCGCCACGCGCCGCTCGTAAGTCATTTCTACGAACCCGTGTTTCCCGTAGTAGCGCAACACGATTTTGTGGCCCGGTTCAATTTTCGCGCGCGTTTTCATCAGAGCATCAGAGAGTTCGACCCACTGGCCGTTCACAAGATAATTGCCTTCCCAGCCGCGCAATTCAAAGTGCCCGTCGTTTTTCAGAATGAGCGGCGCGGCGTTACAGGTGGTCACTTTGCCTTTGATCTTCGCTTGCGTACACTGGTAGCGGCCGGAAACGTCGGTGGTTTGCGCGGGACTTGCCGGAGTCAGAGCGAGCAGCAAGGCAGCGAGCGGCAAAAAACGCAAGAGGATTCGAGCGACGCGAACGCGCCCCATCGGGAAACTCCACGTCCAGGTCGCTTGGCTGCGGACCGCGGACCCTGGTCGGAAGGACAGGTGCAATTCTGCCGCCAAGGCCCCCAACGCTAAGTCTTTTATGTGTAATGAGTTAGGTAGCCGAATGTTAGGGCCAGCTAAGCCGGAGGGTACCTGTTTTCCTCTCGGAAGCTCACGGTGGGAACTCTTTTGCGCACGGCTCAGCTCACCGTGGAACGCTGGCCACGCTGCAGCTGGACATCCTTCTTAGGGTAACTCTGCCACCGCCTGGCCATCCTTGCGCGGATCAGAGGCCCCATAGTTCACGCCGGTGACAAAGTCGCGCATGACCGCTTGTCCTCCGCCTACGTCGCTTGAAAACATCCCTTTCAGTTGAATCTTGTGTCCTTTTGCCGCTAGTTCGTCGCGCACTTTTTGCGGAATGCGGTTTTCCATCATCACGTCGCATCCGCCAAAGGTATGTTTGCTGAATCGCGGCGCTTCCAAAGCTGCTTGAATGTTCATCTTGAAATCCACGAGATCGGCAATGAACTGGGCGTGCGCTTGGGACTGGTTCCAGCCGCCCATGATCCCAAACGCCACCCGCGTATCGCCCTGCTGCGCAAACGCCGGAATAATCGTGTGCAAAGGGCGGTTCCTTCCCGCGAGGGCGTTTGGCGAGGCAGGATCCAGGGAGAACAGCCCCCCGCGGTCGTGGAGAGCAAATCCCGTTCCCGGAGCCACGATGCCCGATCCGAACAATTCGTAGTTACTCTGAATGAGCGACACCATGTTTCCTTCGCGATCGACAACCGTGAGATACGTCGTGTCGTTCCCTGCCGGTGTTTCTCCGGCTGCAGCTTCACAGTTCGCTTGGTCGGAATCGATCTGCTTCGCTCGCTGGGCAGCCCAGTCTTTCGAAAGCAGCGTGGGCACCGGCAATTTGTGCTTTCGCGGATCGCCGATGTATTTCAGCAAATCCGCGTAGGCTAATTTCTTTGCTTCGATCACGGCATGCAACGCGTTGGTCGAGGCGAATCCCCAATCCTTCTGCCCGAGTGGGAACGTTTCCATGATGTTCAGCATTTCCAGGGCAGCCAGACCCTGCACGTTGGGCGGCAGCTCGTAAACAGTCCAATCGCGATAGGTCGTCGAGATGGGCTCGACGAATTCGCTGGAAAACTCGGCGAGATCGGCAGCCACCATGGGCCCGCCGTGCCGCTTCATTGCGTTTAAGATTTTTGCTGCAATCTCTCCTTTGTAGAACGCGTCCCGGCCATGCTCTGCAACCTGCTCTAGCGACCAGGCCAGATCCGCATTGCGAAATACTTCTCCCACTTTCGGCGGCCGGTCATTTGGTAAATAGGTTTTTGTCGCGGTGTCGTCTGTTCGCAAGTAATCCGCGGAGCCCGCCCAGTAGGCGGCAGTCCATTCCGGCACAGGAAATCCATCCTGTGCCGCTCGAATGGCCGCCGCCAAATCATCCGCCAGCTTCTTGCGTCCAAATTTGTCTGCCAGCTTCTGCCATCCGTCCACGGCGCCCGGCACAGTGATGGCATTCACACCCTGCTGCGGCATGCTGCGAATTCCCTGCTTCTGCAAATACTCGATCGTCAGTCCTTTCGGCGCCCAGCCACTGGCATTCAAGCCATACAGCTTGTTGGCCTTAGCGTCATACACGATCGCAAACAAATCTCCGCCCATGCCGTTCATCATAGGCTCCACCACGCCCATCATGGCGTTCGTGGCGATGGCCGCATCTACCGCATTGCCACCCTGTTCGAGGATGCGAACACCGGCCTCAGCGGCGAGCGGCGATTCCGCCGCAACAATGCCATTGCGCGAAATCACCATCGATCGCGTCTGGCTGCGGTCTTGCCCGTAGCTATGTTCGGCCCACATAACTCCGGCCACACAGAGGAATATCCATCCGCAAAAAAGTCGCACGGCGTTGTCCTTCCTGGTTTCTCTCACCATCGTGAAAAAGCATCCCTTACGGCATCGTGAGGATGATATTCGGAATGTTCTTCTCGCGCAGCATGGCATTAAAGGCGGCCACATCCTTGGCGAGGATCTGCTGGTACTCCTGCTGGAATTGATCGCCCTGCTTTTTGAGTTCTTCTCCCACAGCTACTTGCTGTGTCGTTGGCGGAAAATCGGAGCTGCCCGCTTGTTCCGCAAGGTAGCCGATCTTTTGCGCCAGCAGAGGGGGCCAACGAACGTCGTCCTGGCCTCTTCCGGTCAACTTGAGCTGCAGGACTTTGCCTTCTACATTGGTCAGCTTTTCTGCCAAATCGTCAGCGGCCTTCCGAATCGCCTTGCCCGTCTCATCGGTTCCCAGTTCCTTCGCGAGGTTGGCAAGCTGCGCGCGAATCGACTCGATTTGATTGACGCTCGAGGCCAAGGCATTCATTTCATCGCGCAAGCCGGTTAGGAATTGCATCTGTGTCTGGATGTCGCCTTCTGTCCCGCCCGAATGCGGGTCCTTCAGCACGTTGAGCTTCTGGCTGAACTTTCCTTCGCCGACGGCTAGCGTCACTGTGTACGTCCCCGGAGGCGCAAGCAGCGTTATGCGATCCGCCCCCGGCGCAGGCCGCCAGCCTTCTGGTCCGACTTTGACATCAGGGGCATACAGGGGACTGGTTCTTAGTTTGATTTCCGTACCAGGCTCGAACCGCAGGTTCCACCAAATACGGTTGATCCCGGGCTTCGCCTCGCAAGGTGGACCGCCCTCGCCGCCTTGGCCGCCACCGCCGCCTGGACCGGCAGGTCCCGCAGGCCTTTGTCCGCCTTCTTCTCTTGGCGCACGGCATTCGATTTCACGCACTGTTTTTCCGCTTGCATCGCCGATCGTCAACCGCACGCGGTCCTTTTCGCCTAATTTCGACTTCAAGTAAAAATTAATGGGCGCTCCGTAAGGGGGATTGTGGCCCGCAGTGGGGTCATAGGAAACCGCCACGGGCTGCGCAACGTTTCTGAACCGGTAGACATCGCGCGGAGCAAATAAGTGTGCGTTGGAAGCGAGGATTTCCGGCGTTATCTGCTGGAGCGGAGTGATGTCGTCCAAGATCCAAAACCCGCGCCCATACGTCGCGAGCGCCAGATCGTGAAAGCGCTCCTGGACGGCGATCCAATACACAGGAGCATGCGGGAGACCGCTTTGTAGCGGTTCCCAGTTCTTGCCATCGTCGAACGAGATGTACAGGCCATTCTCCGTCCCGAGATAGAGTTGGCCCTTGCGCACGGGATCTTCGCGAATGCAATGCGCATAGCTCAACATACTGTGCGGAATCCCGTTGGCGATAGCCGTCCACGTTTTGCCGTAATCGGTGGTCTTATAGGCAAACGGATCGCGATTGTTCATCTGATGAAAGTCCACCGTGAGATAGGCAGTTCCTGCATCATAGCGAGAAGCCTCGATGTTGCTCACCGTTCCCCAATCCGGAAGATTGGGAATGTTCTTTGTCACGTTAGTCCAGTTTTTCCCGCCATCGCGCGTGATTTGCACGTATCCGTCGTTGGTTCCCGCCCAAATCACACCGGCTTCCTTCGCTGATTCCGCGATCGCAAAAACGGTGCCGGCATATTCGACGCCGATGTTGTCCGGGGTGAGCCCGCCGGAGATTCCCATCCGGCTCTTGTCGTTGCGCGTCAGGTCGGGGCTGATGATTTGCCAACTATTGCCGCCGTCCGTGGTGACGTGCACGAACTGGCTGCCGACGTAAACTTTGTTGTGGTCGTGCGGAGAAATGGTCACAGGAAATTCCCAGTTAAAGCGGTATTTCACTTCCCCGGCGCTGGCACCGGAGACGTCCTCCGGCCACACCTCCACTTCCCTTGCCTGATGATTTCTTTCGTCGAAGCGCGCCACGGAGCCACCAACGCTGCCTGAACCCGTTCCGGTCGACCAGATGATGTTGTTGTCGACAGGATCCGGCGTCGCGAAGCCACTTTCGCTGCCCGCAACGGGGTGCCAAACGCTCCGCGAAATTTGTGCTCCGCCAAAGCCACCGAACTGCAAGCTGTTGCTCGGTCCGCGGAACGAAGGACCATCCTGTCGGTTTCCATAAACGAAATAGGGAATCTGGTCGTCCAGCGTCACGTGATAAATCTGCGCGATGGGCAACTGAATGCGGTCCCAGGAATGCCCACGATTTACGGAAATACTTACGCCGCCGTCATTCACCACGGCCATGCGGTCGCCGTTGGTGGGGTCGATCCACATCTCGTGATTGTCACCGCCAGGAGCTGAGGGCATATTTGTCAGAGTATGGCCACCGTCGAGCGTCCGCGAAAAAGCCGAGGTGAAGAAATAAACCTCGTTCTCGTTATCCGGGGAGATTTCCTCGCGCGTGTAATAATGGGTCCGTCCGCGGATTTGCCGATCTGAATTGATGAGTTGCCAGTTTTCTCCGCCGTCATCCGAGCGCCACAATTGGCCGCTTTGCGTGGGCTTGCCGTCCATCGGCACGCCATCGCCAGTTTCGATCAGCGCGTAGACTCGATTCGAGTCCTTTTGCGCCACGCGCACCGCAATTCTGCCCACGGGCGTGTGTGGCAAGCCGTGACCCTCTAGCTGTTTCCACGTCGCGCCGGCATCGGTGGACTTGAACAGTCCGCTTCCCTGCCCGCCGCTCTTTCTCCCGTAGGTATGAATCTCGATTTGCCACATTCCCGCGAACAAAATCCGCGAATTGTTGGGATCCATGCCCATATCGGAGCAGCCCGTGTTTTCATCCACAAATAAAACTCTCTCCCAATTCTTTCCGCTGTCGGTGGTGCGAAAGACGCCCCGTTCAGGCTGTGGACCGTACGCGTGCCCCAGCGCGCACGCCAGCACAACGTCAGGATTGTGCGGATCAATGATCACGTTGCCGATTCGCCCTGTTTTTTCCAGACCCATCAACTTCCAGGTCTTTCCGGCATCCAACGACTTGTAGATCCCGTTGCCGACGGAAATATGGCTTCGGATAAACGACTCGCCCGTACCCGCCCATACGATATTCGGGTCGCTCGCGGCTACAGCCAGCGAGCCAATGGAAGAAACGGGCTGGTCGTCAAAGAGGGGATCCCAGTGGATGCCGCCATCGGTCGACTTGAAAATTCCTCCGGATGCCACGCCTACATAGTAGATATTGGGATTTCCGGGAATCCCCGCCACCGCAGTCGCGCGATTTCCTACTGGCCCGATGTACCGGAACTTCATTTGGTTGTAAATGTCAGGACTGATCTGCGGCGGTTGCTGCGCGCGGGCTAATCCCCCAGCGCAGAAGATTGCCAATGCACCCAAGAAAAGACCAGAGCACACTCGCTTCGTCATGGCGAAACCTCACACGCTCAATGTTTGCCTGGAATTGCGCGGATGATACTTGCTGCGCCGCGGCAGGTCAATAGTTACGAAGAAACCGCATCGCTTCGAGCGTTCCAGACGCCATGAGCCTTGTTCGAACGCCAAGTCCAATTCTGCAAGCGCCAGCGCCTCCGCAGAGAAAACCATAAGCTCGCCTAATTATTGTTTCTGGGAGGATCTGCTTGCTAAGCGGAGGGCGGAGGGCCTGGTGATTGGCATTTCTGCGGGAACGCCCTAGAATTCAAGGCACGGCCGCTGTGTTCCTGAAATTGGGTCTTCCGGCCGCGTGTCGCTTCACTCGCGGAGGCTCTGCCGTTGCCCGAACATCACGCCGCTGCCTCGCACTCAAAACCGGTCGCTCACCGCGATCCGCGTCTCCGTTCGCAGATCGAAGCGGTTTTGACCGGGCGTCATTCCGATTCTTTTAGCTTTCTTGGGCCCCATCCCGTGGATGGCGGCTGGGCCGTGCGCTTTTTCATCCCCTGGGCAGAAGAGGCACGCATCTCGTTGCAACCGTCCTCACCAGAAAACGCCCCCCCTGACCCCGCCAAAGTCCTCGAAGCCGTTAAATTACATCCCGAAGGTTTTTTCGAAGCCATCCTGCCGGCGGACCAAACCGGTCCACCCGCTCCAGTGAGCTACAAAATTCAGGGCCGCACGCATTACGGCGAATTCTTTGAGACTTATGACGCCTATGCTTTTCCCTGGGTGCTTACCGAGTTTGATTTGTATCTCATGGGCGAAGGCCGTCACTACGATACTTACCAAAAACTCGGTGCGCATCTCATCACGCTGGAGGGCATTCGCGGCGTTCACTTCGCCGTTTGGGCGCCTAGTGCGCGTCGCGTCAGTGTCGTTGGCGATTTCAATCGCTGGGACGGCCGTGTCCATCCCATGCGCGCGCGCGGCTCGTCGGGAATCTGGGAGATTTTCGTTCCGGAACTGACCGAAGGCGCGATCTACAAGTTCGAACTCATCGGTCCTGACGACAACATGCTTCCCCTCAAAGCCGATCCCTACGCCTTCCGCTCCGAATTACGTCCCAACACGGGCTCGGTCGTCGCCAATCTTGATACCTATTGCTGGAACGATGCCGACTGGCTCTCGCAACGCTCCGGCAAGAATTGGTTCCAGTCCCCTGTTTCCATTTACGAAGTCCATCTCGGTTCGTGGCGACGTGTTCCCGAAGAGAACAATCGTTGGCTGAACTACCGCGAACTCGCCGATTGGCTCCTACCTTATGTCAAGGAACTTGGCTACACGCACATCGAGCTGCTTCCTGTCATGGAGCATCCTTACGATGGCTCCTGGGGCTACCAAACTCTGGGCTATTTCGCCGCCACCAGCCGCTATGGCGCTCCCACGGAATTCATGGAATTCGTCGACCGCTGTCACCAAGCCGGCATCGGCGTCATCCTCGACTGGACTCCCGCGCACTTTCCGCGCGATGCTCACGGCCTGGCGCAATTCGACGGTAGCTACCTCTACGAACACGCCGACCCCCGCCAGGGCGCGCATCCCGACTGGGGCACGCTGGTTTACAACTACGGCCGCAACGAAGTGCAAAACTATTTGATTTCGAATGCGCTCTTCTGGCTCGACAAGTACCACATCGACGGCCTCCGCGTGGACGCTGTCGCTTCCATGCTCTATCTCGATTATTCCCGTAAAGAGGGCGAGTGGATTCCGAATCAATACGGGGGCCGCGAAAATCTCCAAGCCATTGAATTTCTGAAGCACATGAACGAGGTTGCCCACGGCAAATTCCCCGGAATTCTCACCATCGCCGAAGAATCTACCGCTTGGCCCGCCGTCTCTCGCCCTACCTATCTCGGCGGGCTCGGCTTCAGCTTCAAATGGAACATGGGCTGG
This sequence comes from Acidobacteriota bacterium, assembly GCA_003223255.1. Taxonomy (GTDB): domain Bacteria; phylum Acidobacteriota; class Terriglobia; order Acidiferrales; family UBA7541; genus Acidiferrum. Next base: position 23,113 of record QHYJ01000203.1, read on the forward strand.
ATGAGTGACACCCTAAGTTATTTTTCCCGCGATCCCGTCCATCGCAAATACGAGCACAACAAAATCACCTTCTCGATGCTCTACGCCTTCACCGAGAATTTCGTTCTTCCCTTCTCGCATGACGAAGTCGTCCACGGTAAAAACTCGCTGCTTCACAAAATGCCCGGAGACCTGTGGCAGCAGTTCGCCAACCTCCGCCTGCTCTACGGCTATCACTACGCGCACCCGGGCAAGAAACTTCTCTTCATGGGCCAGGAATTTGCGCAGCGCCACGAATGGAGCGAAGCGCGCAGTCTCGACTGGGATTTGCTGCAGTGGGATTCACATCGCGGCGTTCAGCGGCTGATCAGCGATCTGAATCGCGTCTACACTTCCGAACCCGCGCTCCATCAGATCGACTTCGAGTGGCACGGTTTCGAATGGATCGATGCCAACGATGCCGACAACAGCGTCCTCAGCTTCATTCGCCGTGGCAAAAACACCGAGCATTTAATCGTTGTCGTGCTCAACGCCACTCCCGTCGTCCGCGAGGGCTATCGTCTCGGCGTCCCTCAGCCCGGCTATTACCGCGAACTCCTCAACACGGACGCTTCGATTTACGGCGGCTCGAACGTTGGCAACGCTGGCGGTCAGCAAGCCTCCGACCAACCCGCGCAAGGCCATTTCCACTCCCTCGTTCTCACTCTCCCGCCCCTCGCCGCGATTTTTTTGAAGTGGGCACCGAATTCCTGACGAGTGAGGTTTAACCAGAATATGGCCGATCTCACCGAAAACGCCGCAGAAATCCCACGGCCCAGCGCGCCGGCTCGTGGGCCGCGAATGTTCATGATCAACATCTCGTTCATCAACTGGTCCGGTATGGTTTTTGCCATTCTGCAAAGCGCCTGCACTGCGGTCATCGCTATCAGCGGCATTCGCGTAGCCCTTGGCCTAAGTGCTCTCGCCGCCGCCGCCGGCATCCACGCACCCGCGCGCGGCTTCCATCAAGACGCCATCCGCCTTCCCATGATGGTTCTCGCCTTCCTCGGCGCCGTCATCAATCTTTATGTCATTGGAAAAGTGCGGCACTTACGAAACAAACCTGCGGCGCAATTGCGTCAGCAGCCGGTCACAAAGAAAAGGCTCAATTCCAAGCGCTTCCAAATCGCCCTCGCGGTCCTCACCTTGCTGCTGCTCGCCGCCGAATGGATCACTCATCCCATGATCCACCGTGTCCCTTGACGGGGCTCTACCTTACCTTATCCTTCCTCATTTTTTCTACACATCTGGCTCCGGCCCAATTTCTTTGGCTAGCCGTTCATGCAACCGTTTGCTGTAGCCCACGGGCAGTTCAAACGTCCGGTCGTCCGCCGTCAGGATTAGAATATTTCTCGTTGAATCCAAAATTGCCGCGCAGATTTCGCAGTGTTCCAGGTGCCGCTCGATATCTTCGCGCAGTTGGGCGTCGATACTCCCGTCGATATATTCGGAAATGTATTCCCACACGTGTTTGCAATCGAGCTTCATAGCGCCCTCCGAAAGAATCCCTTGCGCGCGGGTGCGGCGCTCTTCAGAAAAGGGGCCAGTTGCTTTTACAGCAGGATTCGTGCGCGGTGCAGGCGTACTTTTACGACTCCTGGCGTCAGTCCCAGAGCTTCCGCCGTTTCCTCGGTGTTGAGTTCTTCCAAATCTCTCAGTGTGAAGACTTGCCGGTAATTGTCGGGAAGGCTGGCGACGGCCTTCCGCAGGGCATCGCGCAGTTCCTGGCGTTCCAGCGCTTCCAGCGGAACTCCGCGCCAGTCTGTCAATGACGCGGGAGTGTAATCCCCTTCTTTCTCTTCTGCTTCTTCTTCAAGCGAATTCTCTAAAGCCTTGGCTTTTCGCAGACGTTTCTTTCCTTCGTTGATGGCGATCGTCGTCAACCAAGTGCTGAACTTGGCCTCAGAGCGAAACGATCCCAGATGCCGGTAAGCGTTGATCACCGCTTCTTGAGCGCCGTCTTCCGCGTCTGCTTCATTCTTCACGATCGACAATACGGTCAAATACACCATTCGCTCGTACGGCCGGATCAGCTCGTGAAACAACTCTTTTTCTCCGCCCACAATCCGAGCGATCAGCTCCGCTTCCCTTGCCGCCGCCGTTTGCATGGTCGTTTGCGCTCGCGACTACCTTTCAGGGGCTGCTACTCGTTTCCGTGTCTGATACTGCTTTAAGTCCGCACTTGGCGGCAAGGTGCAAATCTTAGGTTCTTGCTTCCTTGGGCTTCACGTATTCCTTGACGTCCGACATTTTGTCTTGCTTCCTCTTGTCGCTTGGCTGTCCCCTACCCTTGTACGAGTCCACGCCTGCTCAAAGGTTACGGCATTCTCCCGAATTCGGGTCGCCCGTCCGATGGCGGGTTCTGGCGTTTACTCTTCGGGAGGAGGCCCCTTTCTGCCCTGCTGCCCCGCCGCCGGAAATCGATATGCTGGAATTCCAGGGAGACGTCGATGCCCGGAAACTTTGACTCTTGGGTCACGCTCACAGACCGCCAGGAAACCTACGAGCAGATCCACCAACAAACCTGGGATTTCAAGTGCCGGGAGCACGGCGCACAACGAGGCACGCCCAAAGAAGTCATCGGAGTCGCTCCTCTGGACGAAAAACCGCCTTCCACACAAAAATCCGCTTTGACGTTTGGCAACGCCATATCCACTGAGGCAACCAAGAAAACTCCTCGTTCCAGCGAGCGCATGGCTCTTCGCATTCCCATCGTGGTCTACGGTTTCACCAAGGAGCGCGGGGCGTTTCACGAAGAAACGGAAACCCAAATTGTCAATGCCAGCGGCGCCCTGGTGATGCTCAAGACCAAGCTGGCCATTGGTGATTCCGTGTTCTTGATGCAAAAAGGCAACGGCCTCGAGCAGGAAGTCCGCGTCGTCTATCTGGACCCCTACTCGGACCGTGAAACCAAAGTCGGGCTGGCCTTCAAATATCCCATCACGGATTTTTGGCGCCGGTCGCGCAAACAGCAACGCATTCCCAAAACGCTGCGCGTGGTAGTCAGAGGGACAGATTCCCGGGGCCATCCCTTCAAGCAGACCAGCTACACCATCGACCTCAGCCAGGATGGCGCGCGCCTCGATGGAATTGGTTTTCTTACTTCTCCGGGACAAACGATCGAAGTGCGCCGGCTCTGGCGTAAGAAGAAGTTTCGCGTGATCTGGATCGGCCACGTCGGAACCGGCGAAGCCAATCAAGTAGGCGTGTTTGGCCTGCAAAACGAGAAAGACATCTGGCGCATGGAGCTCCCCGAGGGTGAGCCCGACAAAAAACCAGGCAAGGGCAAGCCTCCGAATAAGTGAGTTTGCCGTTTATAATCCTCGATTCTTAGTTTTTCCCTCTTGGTCGTTCTCATTCTCATTCATCAGCTCCCTGACCCTTGGAATTCGTTGCCGCTCTTCCATTTCGGTTATCGAGTTTCAACTCTCGGTTTTGCGTTTCGTGTTTCGATTTTCGCGCTCAGCCGCCCTTGGGTTCCTGCCGGTACCCACCTCGGCCCGCCGCCATCTTTCTGTTCATGGCTCTAAGCACCCAAGGCATGAACCGCTCCAGAAAGACCAACGCCTTGCCATGCCCGGTAATAATGGCTTCGCGCTTTCCTCGCGCAATCGCGCTGAGAATCTGCCGCGCCGCTTTCTCGGTTGGCATCACCAACCACCCTGGAATGGAATCGTTGGCGTCTTCGTGGAATTTCCCCTGGTTGTCCACGCGGCGGATGTCACTGGCCACAAAACCGGGACTAATCAGCGTCACCTTCACTCCGGAGAGCCGCAGTTCTGGTGTAATCGAATTCGCCAGCGCGCGCACCGCAAACTTGCTCATGGCGTACGGCGATGCTCCCGCCGACGCTGTCCAACCCGAAACGCTTCCCACCATGGCGATGTTGCCTTTGTTCTTTTCGATCTCCGGAAGCGCCGCGTAAATCGTTCGCAGCACGCCAAAAACATTGGTCTCGAATTGGCGCCGGTAATCCTCGATGGAAAGTTTCTTCAACGGACTGACCACACCAAATCCGGCGTTGGCAATCACCACGTCCAACTTACCCCAGTGGCTCACCGTTTCGGCAACAGACTTTCGCAAATCCCCGTCCTGCGTAACATCGCAGTGCACCACTAAAGGCTCCGGGTTTCCGATCTCCGCAATCTTTTGGGCCAAACCTTCCAGCCGTTCCTTACGCCGCGCGACCAGCGTCAGCTTCGCTCCCACTTGGCCCAATTGCCACGCCAACTCCTCGCCAATCCCGGACGAGGCTCCGGTAATAAGCACGGTTTTGTCCCGAAAGAACAATTGCGTCTTGTTCATGCCGTTATCTTACGACAGGAAATGTCCTCTCTAGGGGCGTCGAGCTTAACGAGGACTTGTTTTTGGCAGCACAGGCTCGCCGCCGCGAAATCGGGCTTTAGAAAAAATTTCTTGCAGGCGGGTGAAAAGAAAGATTTGAGGGCGCAACGGCCTTGCGACCGCTGCGCCCTCTTTCGATTGTGCCGTTAAGTCTCTTAGGCTTCCCGGCTCAATCTGGGCGGGAGATTAAACCTGGCTTTCTTCCTTGGCAAGAGAAATCTGAAAATTCAACTGTGGAAAGCTAACGGCCTACGAAAGACACTGCCATGGTCGGCGGCACGGCCGTGCGGAGACCAAATTCGCACGATTAAGAGTTTTGGAGCAGTCGTCGAATGAGGGATGACCGTCTTTTGCGCTAATATCGAAGCGGCGATGGCAACGCAGAAATCCATGCTGAACGAGTTTCCCTGGGATGAGGGCTACCGCGTGTCGGGCGTCGAAGACGCCCTTACACCTGCGCTGGTGGTATATCCAGAAAGGATTGCCTCCAACATTGCGCGCACGTTGGATCTGTTGGGCGGGGATGCGAATCGCTGGCGCGTGCACATCAAGACCGCGAAACTGGATTACACGTTGCGCATGCTCCTGGAGCGTGGAGTCCGCACTTTCAAGTGCGCAACGACGCTTGAGCTGCTAGTTGCGTGCCGCACCGGCGCGAGAGATGTGCTGTTCGCTTACCCAGCCGTGGGCGCGAATGCGCGTCGCGTGCGTGAAATTGCAAACGAGTTTCCCGCTGTGAGCATTTCCGTTTTGGCCGAAAACGAAGCGCAAGTACGGCAATGGAGAGAAAGTACGATCGGCATCTTCCTCGATATTAATCCGGGCATGAATCGCACGGGAATCGAGCAAAGCCACAAGGACGAAGTTCTTCAGCTCGTGCGGACGGTCAGAGAAGCCGGGCTGGAGTTCCGCGGCTTGCACTACTACGACGGGCAGTATGGCGGGCTGGAACAGCGCGAGAGAACCGCGGCTGCGCATGCGGGCTATGACCGCTTGGTGGAGGTCGCCCAGGAGATCGAGGGCAGTGGCGTGAGCGTGCCGGAGCTGATCACCGCAGGCACGCCGACGCTGCCTTGTTCGCTAGGGTATCAGGGCTTTCAGCGAAAGAAATTCGTTCATCGCGTGTCGCCGGGGACGGTTGTCTATAACGACGCTACGAGCCTCGCGCAGCTACCAGCCGGTTATGGCTTGCAACCGGCAGTACTGGTCTTAACAAGACTAGTGAGCCGGCCACGCGCAGGCCTGGCCACTTGCGATGCCGGACACAAGGCTGTCTCCGCGGATGCGGGCGTTCCCACGTGCGTAGTCCTCGGGCACGCAGAACTCACGCCCCTCTCCCCCAGCGAAGAGCACCTGCCCATGGCGGTTGTAGGGGGAGGCACCGGACCACAGGTCGGCGACGTGCTTTATCTGCTTCCGCGCCACGTTTGTCCCACCGTGAACAACTTTGATTGCGCGCTGTTAGTAGGCAACGGCAAGATCGAATCGGTGGAGAGAGTGAGCGCCCGCGGTCGGGAGGAACCGCTGCCGCAAACACGGCCCACGACACCTTCCCTTGCGCGTCGCGCTGTTCCCGAGAAAGTGTGAAGGATTCCACGCGGCCGCAGGAAAGGGGGAACGGCAGCCGCCGATTCCAGGAAAAATGAGCCCAAAAAGATTGAGGGCGCAACGGCCTTGCGACCGCTGCGCCCTCTTTCAATTGTGCCGTTAAGTCTTTTAGGCTTCCCGGCTCAATCTGGGCGTGACCATAAACCTGGCGTTTTTCCTTGGCAAGAGAAATCTGAAAATTCAACTGTGGAAAGCTGTGCAAAAAGGCCAGGACGAAAATCGAATTCGAAAAGCGAAAATGGCAAGGGTGTCCTTAGCCAGCCAAGCGCAAAGGGAGTCGTCCCCAGGAACGCGACTCTCGGTGCGACTAGCTCATCCGAGCGGGACCCGGCAAACCGCAAGGGAAGTTTTTCATGGAAACATTTCTGGGGGTTGCCTCGTACCTCTAACCGAGAGCCGGGGGTGAAAAGGATGGGTTCACAGCCGCGCGTCACCTGTTAGAAACACCGGCCAGGAGGCTAGCCTATGTCCTACACGAATCGCGGGTTCATCACCGTTACCGTGCTTCTAACCGCAGCCGCTCCGCTGCTTGCGCCTGTGGGATTGCGGGCGCAAGCCCCATCGACACCAGCAAAGGCTGCACAATCAACGAGTTCCGCACCAGCAGAAAAGGGCGAGCGCTGGTTGCACGTGCGCGCGAACTGCACGGACGGCAAGGGGGGGACGGTTCGCGTAAACGTGCCGCTCGAAATGGCGGAAAAGGTGCTCCCCGCGGTTAATCATGACCGGCTGCACAACGGCAAGGTCCGAATTGATTCCTCGGACGTCAACGACGTGGACCTGTTCGCCTTGATGGACGCTATCCGCACGGCCAAGGACGGCGAATACGTTACCGTGCAGAGCAAGGAAAACGATGTGCGCGTGGCCAAGGAAGGCAATCACCTCATCGTCCACGTACTGGACAAGGGCGGGTCGAAGAAGTCCCAGGTCGAAGTGAAAGTGCCGATGAAAGTGATCGAGGCATTGCTCTCCGCGGGCAAGGATGAATTGGACTTGGTGGCCGCCCTTCATGCGCTGGGCGCGCAAGGTGATACGGAGCTGGTTTCCGTGAAGGATAGCGAAAACACGGTAAAGGTCTGGCTGGATTCCAAGAGCGTCGCAGAGTAAAAGCTCATAAGGGCGCTGGAACACCCAGGAGGCGACATGATGCTGCTGGCGAAGGCTGCTCTCGGGATAGGTGGAACGCTTGTGCTGGCGGGCGCATACACGTTTCGCGAAGGCGTGATTCGCGTGGACGTGGACGAATCCCGCGCGGGCGGTTCTCACATTCACATGTGGGTGCCCGCGGCAGTAGTGCCGATGACCATGCATTTCGTGCCGAAACACCACCTCAAGGATGCGGCGGAGCAAGCAAGAGAGTTTCTGCCTGTAGTACACGCATTGTTCAAAGAATTGAAGAAATTTCCGGAAACGGACTTTGTGGAAGTGAAAGATGACAACGAGCACGTGCAAATTCGCACGCGCGCCGGGAAATTGCAAATCGACGTGGATTCGCCCGACGAAAACGTGCATCTGCTGGTGCCCCTAAGCACGCTGGATGACGTGGTGGATGAACTCGAAGCAAGTGCACCCGGAGTCTGAGAAGAATCCTCAAGAATCAATCTTCGCAGGCAATAGGAAACTCACGCAGGGCCGCCAGCTTCTTTTATCGCTGCTTGGTAATACGCCTCTTCGAGGACCGCTTCTTTCTTCCACTGCGCGCGTTCCAAAATCCCGCGGCAATTTTCGATCATTTTCGGATGACCGCATAAGTACGCGGTGGTCTCGTTGGGCCGCAGTCGCCATGCCTCGGTGTATTTTCGCAAAAGGTCCTCCACCCGCCCTGTCTCGCCGCTCCAGTGCGGCTCGTCCCAGGGCCGGCTTACTGTGGGGACATACGTGAACCAAGGCGCTTCGGAACCGTAGCGCTCGAGCTCCTCGCGATAACCGAATTCAAAAGAGCGACTGGCACCCTGAAGGCAAAAGAACCTGTGTTTCCCGGGCATCGGACTCGTCCCGCTGTTCCAATCGCGGTAAACCGTGCGCACGTAGCTTACAAATGGGGCGACACCGGTGACCGTAGAAAGGAGCAGGTGGTTTGTGCGGCCGCTGCGCAGATCAATCAGAAAGCGGCCCTTGGCGACTTTGCGGCAAAGGAGCGCGCCGCCCGATTTTAACTGAAAAAGACTTGGCGTCAAGCCACCCTTGGGAACCAGTTCGACAAAAAATTCGAGCGCCTCTTCGTAAGGAGACGAGGCCATAGAGTAGGGACGCTCGGTTCGAACGCCGCCTTGCTCAAGTCCAAGCGTGGCATACTGTCCGGCTCGATATTCGAAAGGTCCGCCGGGATCGATGCGTAGAATGCACAAATCCCGAGAAACATCCCGGCGATCAAGAACGCGTGCCTGATAGTATTTGTCCGGAGAGCGAGTCATCTGCGGGAGCTTCTATGGGGCAGCCAACTTTTGCCGCCGAAGTGAAACGCTATTCGTACGCCAACGCGACGACTGGATCGTAGGTCGCGGCGCGGAAAGCAGGATACAGTGCGCCCGCCGCGGCCCCGATCAACGCAAGCGCAATCGCAGAGAAAATCCAGGGCGTGGTAATGAGGACCGGCAGGTCGGGCTTGGTCTGCTTCAAGATGACTTGGGTTAAAAAGCTAAGTCCAATTCCAAGGCCAGTCCCGAAAAGAGCAAGGATGAACGTCTCCGTGAGGAGCATACGAACAATGTCAAAACGGGAAAAACCCAAAGCTTTCAGAATGCCAATTTCACGCGTGCGCTCCATAACCATGGTGTGCATATTGAGCAGAACGACGATAAAGCTGATGACGATGCCAAGCGCCACCATCGTGCGGGTGAACGGGCGTAGCTGCGGCAAATTGGAAGAATTCATGAGCGAGACGTATTCCGCAAGAGAACGAATGCTGTACTGGGGCAACAATTTCGCGAGTTGCGCGCGCGCTGCATCTGTATCTCCTCTGCTACGCACATAGAACATGGAGACGCGCTTCTCCGCCCCGGCAATTTGCTGCGCCGTGCGAATGGGAATGAAAAAGCGCGCACCTTTGCCGTGGGCCACGATGCCGCACACGGTGAACTCATGGTTCAACAAAGTGATGTGGCTGCCGACCTTTAGTTGACGGGTTTGCGCAATGATGTCGTCGGCAATCACTTCGTCAGGCCCTTGGAAGGGCCGGCCATCGCGAAACAAAAAGCCCTTGCTGAGCGCGTTGAAGCGCTGGTAATCAATCCCGTAAACCATAACTAAGCTCTTTGGTTCTGTGAGGATAACCGTAGGCGCCACTTCGTCCACACTGCTCACGCTGGCAATTTGATCCCCAAGCGACTCCGGCATGACGGCGCTCGAGAAAGCAAAAAAGATCGAAGAGTTCGGCGGCTGCACCAAAATGTCCGCGCCCACGCCTTCCACGCGTTTTCCCCATTCGGAAATGACTCCGGAAGTGAGACCCACAACCATCAAAACCAGAATCACTTGGATAGCGATGGCAATGACGCTCAGAAAGCTCCGCAGCGGACGCGCCGTGATGCTGCCCCAGAACATTTGGACCAGTGAAAAAGGTCCTTCGTAAGTTTCGTCCATGAACGAAAAACCAAAGATCTACTCTAACACTCTGATTTTGCAGGGGTCAAAGCACGAGAGGCACGTCGCGAAGCAAGCAGCGTGCCGAAAACCAGAAAGAACGTTTAGGAATTGTAAAGTTTTCAACACAAGTGTTGATAAGGTTGTGGAAATCAAGCCTACGGCATGCCATAACTTCCCACAGTTCAACATCCTTGCGCGCATTGCACTATTACTGTGCAACTTCGACTTTTCCGCTCCTTCACCTATAACGAAGAGGAAATCTCGCCACAAAATGCCCATTCAGTACCACTTTGGGGGACGTTCGAGGTGGATTTTGACCGTTTGTTTCGGATCGCTGATGTCAAACCAGCGCCCGTAGCTCTTCCACCCCTCGGCGACTACCTGAATGAGCACGCGCCCTAAAGGCGCGTCAGGAACATGGGCAACGCCTTCGCAATTTGTCTTCACAATCAATTCCATGGGTTTGTGTTTCTTGATCTTATGCTCTTCAATGTATTTGAAATAG
>QHYJ01000204.1:0-20719 GCA_003223255.1 Acidobacteriota bacterium
TTCTTCCAACCGTACTTCATGGGGAACGCCGCGGAGCTTCCCGGACACCAGAATGTCCGCCATTCCCTGCTCCGCCGCCTGCCGCACCTTCTCATAGGTCGCCTCGGCCAGCGATGGCTCGGCATAGAGGAACGGGTCCGGTGCCAGCACGTGCGTCAGGTAGATTCTCGCGTCATAACGTCGCGCCAGCGCCAGCGCATAATCCAGCGCCCGGTCCGATCCCGGCGAGAAATCTGTGGTTACCAGGATCTTCGTGAGCGAAACTTTCTTTGAAACTCCTTCGATCGCTTTCGGCTCCATCACTTGTGGCATAAATCCTCCTTCTTTGATTCCCCTTTTGATTCACACACGGTCATCGCTTCGCATTATTAGTCATTTCCTAGGCAGCACGCAGCGTTCCACATACACGGATGCGCATCGCATAGCAAACAAAGAACATACCGCGCATGCACAGCGTGTCCGCGGAGCTTTGCGCGCAATGGCGCAACCATGTGCGCGAGAAAACCACAGAATTCGTTCAAGGAATAAAGAGGACGAAGGTTTCAGGCGAGGCATCCATGCAAAACTCAAGGCAGCGGCGAGCACTGGTGGGGACCCGTCGTGCGGGTCATCGCGTCGGAACCTCGACGCTCCTTGGCGATCCGTGCTCTGCCGCGGCCTCTCTCGTTCCTGCTAACCGGTCAACTGGGGGTTTTTACCGGCTATTCCGTGGGCGTCCTATTCTGTGCCGGATCCTTTCGAGCTTTTTCACCGCCTGCCCGCCGTCACAGTTAGGACGCCCACAGGTCAGAAGGGCAACAATCGCTCCATTGCCTACCTTCTGAGCAATTTCACACGGAGCATCTCTTGTTCCAAACCGTGCCCCGCGCCATCAGCACATCTCCTGTTCTTTCAATGACTTGAACGGACGCTCTTGTCGGAATGTGGATGCGGCGGCCTCGCACATTGGGGCTTTTCACTCTGCCTCGCGTTTTCTCACGGATTGGGAAGGGCTGGAGCCGGTTCTCTTGACCAACCCAACCCGTTTCCTGCATAAGAATCCGTCGCCATTTTCGCATCGACAGAGAGGGGCGTGGGACATGCGAGACGCACAAGATGGAAACTTGCTGGACGCTCTGCTGGACTCCTGGCAACGCAACAACATCATCGTCGTCAACCTGCTCCGCGCTGTCCCTGAGGGCGGGATGGAGGCCAGGGCGATGCCGGACAGCCCCTCCGTCGCGGAGATGTTCATGCACATGCACTATGTGCGGCTAGTTTTTGTCTCCGAGGACGCTCCGGAATTTGCCAGAAGCCTGCCCGAGAAAGAGTGGGCCGCCGAGCGCGACCGTGGCCGCCTCGCGCAGATGCTCAACGACAGCGCCAAGGCGGTGTGCGACACGGTAAAGAACAGGGTCGAAACAAGCCGGGAAATGAACCTGCACTACGACCACCCGATCCTTTTCCTCCAGCACATGATCTGGCATGAAGGCTACCATCACGGGCAGATCAAGCTGGCCCTCAAGCTCGCGGGCCGCCCCATCACCAATGACGAGGCCGGACCCGTCACCTGGCGCGTCTGGATGCGCAAGAAGTGATCGCTCTCCGAAGAATGTCTGTTTAAGGGTAGGCTGACACCGTGTGCGTAACGCACCTGTCCCGCACCGGGGGTGCGAGTACTCGCAGGAACTGGCCCGGTCAGTTCGACCTACCAAAACCTAGCCGCGGAAAACAGTCCACTAAACCGGGGAGAACAGAATAGCATCAACGGCACGTTGCATTGCTTTTCAAAAAGGCAGACCTCCGCGAAGAAAAAACAAAAGTTAAAAAGGAGAAGGAGAATCTGCAACGGCGGAGCATCGTCAAGCGTCCCATAAAAGTATGGTGGAGCACTTTTTACTTTGAGCTTGCGAAGTATGGAATACAGGAAGGCAGAGACTGAAGAACGTGAGTGGCTTAGGCGCGAGAAAGTAGCGGACCTCTTTGCAAATCCAGGTGTAGTTCTTTGGTGCTTGCTGGCACTTGCGGGGGGAGGGTGCGCCCAGCACGTGGCGGCGCGGCCCGATGCGCCGGTCATTCCCGTGATAGCCGCAAAAGCCGAGACAAAGGCGATGGCTGTCGAATTGCGCGAAATCGGCACGGGCGAGGCGTATTCGACGGTATCCGTGGAATCGCAAGTGGCCGGCATTGTGAGTGCGGTGCACTACACGCAGGGACAGTTCGTGAAAAAGGGTAATTTGCTGGTGAGCCTCGATGACCGGCCGTTTGTGGCGGCGCTCGAGGTGGCGCAGGCCAATTTGTCGAAGGACCGCGCAAGCGCAGAGTTGGCGAGCATGGAGGCTGAGCGGTACGAAAAGCTGTTCGAATCGGGCGTGGCGCCAAAAGAGCAGTTAGATCAACAACGCGCGACGGCAGCGGCCCAGAAATCCGCGGTACAAGCGGACGAAGCGGCCGTGAAGACGGCGGAACTCAATCTCTCGTATTGCTCGATATACGCGCCGATCGACGGGCAAACCGGAAGCCAGTTGGTTTTCCCAGGAACAGTGGTGAAGGCCAATGACGTGCCCGTCCTGGTCGTCATTAATCGAATTTCTCCGATTTACGTGGATTTTTCTGTGCCGCAGCAGTACTTGGACCAGATCAAGTCCTACATGAAGCACGAACAATTGCCGGTTGGGGCCACACCTTCGGACAACTCCGCACCGGAAGCGGGCTACTTGACGTTTGTCAACAATGCGGTGGATGCGGCGACGGGAACCATTCTTTTGAAAGGAACGTTTGCGAACCGCGACCACCGCCTGTGGCCGGGAGAATTTGTGAACGTCGTGCTGCAGTTGGCGGAGGAGAAGAACGCTACCGTCGTGCCATCGCAAGCGGTGATGAACGGGCAAGAGGGCGACTATCTTTTCGTGATTAAACCCGACATGACCGTGGAGCCGCGGACGGTGAAAGTGTCGCGCACGGTGAATGGGGAAGCGGTGATAACCGGCAACCTGAAACCGGGAGAGATGGTGGTGACGGACGGTCAATTGCGGCTGACCACGGGCGCGAAGGTACGCATTAAGACGAGTCTTTAGATAACGTTCGTCAACACGCGGATAGATCCAGCGCGGAAGCATTATGCAGATCGCTGAAAATTTCATCCGGCGCCCCGTGATGACCTGCCTGGTCATGGCGGCGGTGCTCATCTTCGGGATTGTGGCGTATCGCAGTTTGGCGGTCAGCGACCTGCCTAATGTGGACTTTCCGACGATTGCGGTCTCTGCGAGCTTGGCGGGAGCCAGCCCGCAGACGATGGCTTCCGCAGTGGCCACGCCGCTTGAAAAGCAATTTACGACCATCGCGGGTCTTGACTCGATGACGTCGGTGAGCGCTCTTGGCATCACCCAAATCACTCTGCAGTTTGACCTGAGCCGGAACATTGACGGAGCGGCACAAGACGTTCAGGCAGCGATAACTGCTGCGGCAAATCAGCTCCCTCCCAACATGCCGACGCCACCAACCTTTCGGAAAGTGAATCCAGCGGATTCGCCGATTCTCTATTTGGCGGCGACTTCACCGACACTTCCGCTTTCCGAAGTCGATCAGTACGCGGAAACGCTGCTCGGCCAGCAGATATCGATGATCAGCGGCGTGGCGCAGGTATCTGTCTATGGATCGACACCCTACTCGGTGCGTATTCAGCTCGACCCTAAGGAACTAGCGAGCCGGCAGATTGGCATCGATGAGGCAGAGGAAGCAGTTCAAAAGGCAAACGTGAACTTGCCGACGGGAACACTCTACGGCACGCACAAGGCTTTCACCGTACAAGCCAACGGGCAGATGATGAGCGCGGCGCCGTATCGGCAGCTCATCGTGGCTTATCGAAACGGCGCCCCCGTCCGGCTGGAAGAAGTGGGGCACGTTTATGACAGCATTCGAGACACAAAGCTGGCGAATTGGATCAACGGGGTTCCTGGCGTGATTTTGGCGGTGCAGCGTCAGCCCGGGACGAACACGATCGAAATCGTAAATGCCGTCAAGAAGTTGTTGCCGAGTTTCAATGCCATTTTGCCGCCCTCGATGCGCCTAGCCATCGAATACGACCGTTCGGTTACGATTCAACAGTCGGTCGACGACGTAAAGTTCAGTTTGTTCCTGGCGATTGCTCTGGTCGTGTTGGTAATTTTTCTTTTCCTGCGGAACGCTTCGGCAACGCTGATCCCGAGTTTGGCATTACCGATGTCAATCATCGGAACGTTCGCGGTGATGTATGCGCTGGGCTTCACCGTGGACAACATATCCCTGCTGGCGCTGACGTTGTCGGTCGGTTTCGTCGTGGACGACGCGATCGTGATGTTGGAAAACATCGTGCGCCACATGGAGCAGGGCAAAGGGGTGCTGGAGGCCTCTCTCGACGGCGCGCGCGAAATCGGGTTCACGATTGTTTCCATGACGCTGTCTCTGGCGGCGGTATTTATACCGGTCTTTTTCATGGCCGGAATTCTCGGGCGCTTGCTGCACGAATTTGCCGTGGTGATTATTTCCGCGATTTTGGTTTCCGGGGTCGTGTCGCTGACGCTGACGCCGATGCTTAGCAGCCGGTTTCTGAAGCCGCACATGGGCGAACGCCAACGGCACGGGCGCATGTACAACGCGCTGGAGCGAATGTTTCAGCGCATGCTGGACAGTTACGAAGTCACTTTGCACTGGGCGATGAGGCATCGCTTGGCAGTCATGGTGGCCGGAGTCCTGCTTCTCCTAGCAACCGCTTGGCAGTTCTGGGTCATACCGAAGGGGTTCCTCCCGGAAGAAGATGCGAACGAAGTAGTCGGATTCGACGAGGCAATTCAAGGAATTTCCTTCGACGCGATGAAAACGCACCAGGAAGCGTTGAACAAGGTTGTGCTGGCGGACGCGAATACTTCCGAATTTTTCTCAAGCATACAGGCTTCGGGAACCTCGGGACTGAATATCGGGCGCTTCTTCGACTACTTGCAAGACCCTCCGCACCGCCCGTGGACGAAGAATGCACCTTACGAGAGCCTGGAAGCGAAGTACGGAAACACGGCTGTAGTCCATTCCTGAGATTATGCGGGAAATGGAGACAAACTTAAATACGATTCCGGGCCTGCGCGTGTATCTGCAGAATCCACCTTCCATTCGCATTGGCGGCCAACTGACGAAGAGTTTGTACCAATACACGCTTGTGAGCCCGGATACGGATCAGCTCTACAAATACGCGCAAATTATGAACGCCAAGATGAGGGCTTTGCCGGAGCTCATTGACGTGACCACAGATTTGCAGATCAAAAGCCCGCAGATCGATTTGAATATTGACCGGGACAGGGCTCTGGCACTGGGCGCCACTCCCCAACAGATCGAAGACGCGCTTTACACCGCGTATGGCCAGCGATGGATCTCCACGATCTACGCGCCCACGAACGAATACTGGGTCATCATGGAGTTGGCGCCGCAATACCAACAAGACCCTCAAATGCTTTCCTATCTGTATATCCGTTCGACGAATGGGCGTCTCGTGCCGTTAAACGCGGTGTCGAGTTTAAAGACAAGCCTGGGACCTTTGACCGTGAATCACCTGGGGCAGTTGCCGTCGGTGACCATTTCGTTCAACTTGGCGCCCGGGGTGGCGCTCGGGCAGGCGGTGAACGAGATTCAGAAAACCGCGGCAGATTCTTTGCCCATAACGATTAGTGGGAGTTTTCAAGGTACGGCGCATGCGTTTCAGCAGTCGCTTTCCGGGCTCGGATTACTGCTGGCCATGGCGATCCTGGTCATTTACATCGTCCTTGGCATTTTGTACGAGAGCTTCATTCATCCGCTCACCA
The DNA here is from genome assembly GCA_003223255.1 of Acidobacteriota bacterium. Classification (GTDB taxonomy): domain Bacteria; phylum Acidobacteriota; class Terriglobia; order Acidiferrales; family UBA7541; genus Acidiferrum. The sequence goes on from QHYJ01000204.1 coordinate 5,808, forward strand.
TCCTTTCAGGGCTGCCCGCGGCGGCGTTTGGGGCGCTAGCCACATTGATGCTTTTCCATATGCAGCTGGATCTCTTCGGATTTGTCGGCATCATCATGCTGATTGGCATCGTAAAGAAAAATGCCATCATGGTGGTGGATTTCGCGATTGATAGGGAACGCAGCGGCAACATGATTCCGGCGGAAGCGGCCGTAAAGGGCAGCTTGATTCGCTTTCGCCCGATCATGATGACCACCATGGCCGCGATCATGGGTACGCTGCCCATCGCCCTAGGCACCGGTGCAGGAGCAAATTCGCGCCGGCCGCTGGGACTGAGCGTAGTCGGCGGGCTGATCTTCGCGCAAATCGTAACGCTGTACCTCACGCCCGTCTTTTACACCTACATGGATTCCTTCCAAGCCTGGCTGAGCCGGGCACGCCGCAAAGAGTCAGGGGGAGAGCGCCTGGCTTTGAGTCACGAACCATGGCTCGCGCCTCATGCCAAGCGCATCGAAGAAAAGCCATAGACATTGACGAGCATTTCCGAATTCCGAGGCCATCACACAATTGCGGAACCTGCTTGCCGCGAAGTTACCTGCATGAAAGCATGAACCCCGGGGGGAGTGCTGATAACGGGATAATCGGGAGAGGGCGTTCCGTACCCACACGGACAGTAAGCCTAGGGTGCCAGCGTGCTCTCAGGAGTGCGTGGGGGAGGCCTGCTGCTCTTCTTCTCCGTGGACCAATCCAAATTTCTTCATTTTGTAGCGCAGCGCATCGCGGCTGACGTCCAGCAGCTTGGCCGCCTTGATCTGGTTTCCGTTGGACTGCTTCAGAGCCATCCCCACCAACGCATGCTCGATGTCTTCTAGCGACGTTCCTCCCTCCGGGATAGAAAGCGGCGGCAATCGCCGCTTGGATCCGCCCTCGAGCGGTTCCTGCGCCGCGGACGAACTCGCTTCCATCGCCGTCGGCGCGCTTCCCGCCGTTCCACTGCGCCCGCTGGCCACCGCAAATGGCAAATCATCCGGCTTCAGCAGCGTCCCTTCCTCCAAAAGCATGGCGCGTTCGAGCGCATTTTTCAGTTCGCGCACGTTTCCCGGCCAAATGTAATTCATCAGCAGGCGCCGCGTCTCTTCGTTCAGCCCCTGCACGTTCTTGCGGAACTTCCGGTTGTAGTGCTCCACGAAGAAATCGACCAGCGCGGGCAAATCCTCTTTTCGTTCGCGCAGTGGCGGAAGAAAAATAGAAATGATGGCCAGCCGGTAATACAAATCCTGGCGAAAATGGCCTTCGCGCACGGCGCGTTCCAGGTCGCGGTTCGACGCCGCGATCACACGAACGGTCACTTGAATATCTCGCACGCCGCCGACACGCCGGATGAGCTGGTCTTCCAGCACGCGCAAGAGCTTTGCCTGCAGCAGCGGCGAAAGTTCGCCAATTTCGTCCAGAAACAGCGTGCCCTCGTCGGCCACTTCGAACAAACCCTTCTTCATGGCCTTGGCATCGGTGAACGCCCCGCGCTCGTGGCCAAACAGTTCCGCCTCCATCAGCGTCTCGGGAATCGCGGAACAATTGATGGCCACAAACGGTTTGTCTTTCCGCGCGCTCTGATAATGAATGGCCTTCGCCACCAGGTCTTTGCCTGTCCCGCTTTCCCCTTGAATCAAAATCGTACTGGCTTCGCTGGCGGCCACTTTGTGCACGAACTTCATCAGTTCAGTCATTTTTCGCGACACGCCAATGACATCGTGATAGCCGGTGCGCCGGCGCACTTCTCCGCGCAAGGACTCCACTTCGTTGCGGAGCGCTCCCGCTTCCAGCGCGTTTTGCAGCGTGACGCCGAGTTCTTAGTAATTGATAGGCTTGCTGACAAAGTCGTACGCGCCCAGCCGCAGCGCGGCTTTCACATCTTCCAGTTGCGGATCGGCCGTCATCATGATGACTGTGCGCGTGTCGCCGCTCTGCTTCAGCTTTTCCAGGACCTCAATGCCGCTCTGGCCGGGCAGGTGCACGTCAAGCAGTATGGCGTCCGGCGACTCGTTCTGCAGCGTGCGCAGCGCTTCTTCTCCATCGGCAGCCTCAATGCTCTGGTAGCCGTATTCGACGCACTTCTGCGCAAGCGCCCAGCGCACGAGTTTTTCGTCGTCTACGATTAGAACCTTCTTGTGTGGCATTATTCCTACTTTATCATTCCCGCCGACGCGTTGTTAAAAAACCTCCGTGAGTCTCTGCGCCCTCGGCATCCCGGCGTTATCTTTTCTCCATCCCTCCCACGCGAGCCATCGGCAGCCACACTTCGAACTGCGCACCATGGCCTGGCTCGCTGGTCACTTCAATCTTTCCTTTGTGCGACTCCACGATGCCTTTCGCGAACGAAAGCCCCAGCCCGGTTCCTTCTTTTCGCGTGGTGAAAAACGGCTTGAAAATTTTCGACAAGCAATCGCGCAATTCCCTTCCCGGTATCCCTAATTCGAACCACCGCGCATTCGCCATCCTGCCACAACGCCACCTCGATCTTTCCCTGCTTCTGGATGGCCTGAATGCCGTTGAGTAGTAAATTCAATATGACCTGTTGAATTTGGACTGGATCGTGCATGATTCTCGGCAATCGTTTTTCCGGCGCCAAAGTGATCTCGATCGGTTTCGTTCTCACTTGTTGGCGCGCGAGAAAAACCGCCTGCTCGACGGTGGCATTCAGATCAGCGGGATGAAATTCCGGCGGCCGCGGCCGCGCATAAGCCAGCAGATCGTTCAAAATCGCCTGAATGTGCTGGATTTCGCTCTGGACTTCCGGCAAAACGCCGCGGCTGGAGCTTTCCTGCGGGAGTTCGCGTCCCATCACCTCGACGACGCCCGCAATTCCTGCCAGCGGATTGCGAATTTCGTGGGCCAGCCCCGCCGCAAGTTCCCCGATGGTGGCGAAATGCTCGGCTCGCGCCATTTCGAATTGGTGCAGGCGCTCGATCTCTGCACGATTCTCCGCGAGCTGCTGAATCATTTCATTGAACTGGCGGCCCAGTTGGCCGACGTCATCATTGCGCTTGGCAAATTTCACCCGCGCGCTGAGGTCGCCTTCGCGCACGCGTCCGATGATTTTTTTTACTCTTCCAGCGGGCGTTCGATCAGCACCAGCAGCGCGGACAGCGTCACAAAACAAATCGCCACCGCGCCGGCTGCCGCAACAATTACAATCCAATGACCGCTGGGAATATCTAGCGCGACCACAATCGCTTGAAACGCAATCAGGCCCAGCAGCAACACACCCACGATCGGAATGATGGCTTTCCACTGCCAGCCAAGCGAAGGGCCTTTGCCACGCGGCTGCGTTTCGTTCACGCCAGTATCCTAGTGCCGTTTCAACAGATTATCCACTGCCGACACAAGTATTGAGCCCACGCTCCTGCAGGGATCTTCCAATTTTGGCTTAAAAACGTTGAGGAGAGTTTGACGTACTCTTACTTCAGCTCTGCTTCAGCCGGAGCCGCAAATGCTTGGCGGCGCGCTCGGCATCCTCGCGGAAGTGGGCAGAGTCCAGGCGAAACGAGCGCATCCAGCCGCGCAGCGCGCCACCGAACGGATAAACCAGCATCTCTTGGCCTGCAGAAACAAACCCGGCGGTCTTTGCGACTGTGGGGGCCAGCCACAGAACCATCGCTCGCATGATGGGCATGGCGCGCTGCCCTTGTTTCACTGTCCGGGTCGCAAGATAGACCACCGCTCGCGCATAGAGAATCCACACACCGACGGCGAGGCATGCTGCCAGCAACAGGATCAGAAACACACTCGCAAACAGGAGGAATGCAAAGAATAATTCTTGAAAGTAAAAGGACCGTGAAGCGAGGGCGGCGACCGGGAACCCGCACGCTACCAACAACACCATCAAAGTGCGCCGCTTGGCCAGTGCTGTCATCGTGCAAAGCTCCTCCTCCCCTATTGCTTAGATGCAAGGAGAGGCAGTTCGGCAATCCCACTCAAGAATTCGCTCAGCTCAGCATTCGGATCTATCCCGAGGGCAGTTGAAGGACTTTTCCGGGGCTTGCCCCAGGGTATTCCTTCTTACCATTCCTCCCCTCGCATGTCCATGCTTTCTTATGTCTGTTTCTGGTCCTCCTGAACCCACTTCCTGCGCGGGACCCGATTCGTCACAATCCTGCAACAAAATTGTCTGTTGCTCTGCAGCTTCCCCTAAAATCCTGCCAGGTCCCACCGTATCGCGCATCACCGGTCTATTCAGGTTATCTGGTGGAGGCTTGCGTGGGTTCGACAGAAAGTTTTGATCTGGTTGTGGTTGGCTGCGGTCCCGCCGGAGAAAAAGCGGGCGCTCAGGCTGCCTACTTTGGCAAGCGCGTCGCGGTCATCGAGCGCGGCCAATACGTGGGCGGGAGCTGCATCAACACCGGTACGGTGCCGAGTAAAACGCTGCGCGAATCCGCGCTCTATTTTTCCGGGCTGAAGCAGCGCGGCTTGTACGGCATCGATTACTCGCTCAAAGAAAACCTCACGGTGCACGACTTCATGCATCACGAGCGGGAAGTTGTCGAAATGGAACGCCGCCGCATCCTGAAGAATCTGGCCCTGCACAAAATCGAGCTTGTCAGCGGCCAGGCATCGTTCGAAGATTCTCACACCGTTGTCATTTCCGGAGACACGCGCCGGCTGAAAGGTGAGGTGATTCTCATCGCCACGGGCTCCAAGCCGCATCGGCCGTCAGAGATTGCTTTCGATGATGTACACACTTTCGATTCGGACACGTTTCCCCAGATGGACCGCATCCCGAAAAGCTTGGCGATGATTGGCGGGGGCGTGATCGGCTGCGAATATGCTTCCATTTTTATGGCCCTGGGTGTCGACGTCGCTCTTGTGGATGGCCGCGACCGTCTTCTTCCCTTCCTGGACTGAGATTTCGAACCGCTTGCGCGTGCCGCTTGCGGCCCTGGGCATGCATTTTTGGCTCGACGAGCGTCCGGTGAAGATCGAAAACTCTGCGGCTGGTGTGTGCCTCACGATGAAAAGCGGCAAGATTCTGGAAACAGAGGCTGCTCTTTTGCCGCGGGCCGCCGCGCCGCCGTGGACGGCCTCGCCCTTGAAAAAGCGGGACTTCGTCTCAACGATCGCGGCTACATATCCGTGAATGAAAATTACCGCACATCGGTTCCGCACATTTATGCCGCCGGGGATGTCATCGGCTTTCCCGCACTCGCTTCGACTTCGATGGAACAGGGGCGCGTCGCAGTTTGTCACGCCTTCGGCTTAAAATACCAGCAACGTGTGGCTTCGTTGCTGCCTATGGGCATTTACACCATTCCGGAAATTTCCGCCGCTGGCGAAACGGAAGAGTCCTGCAAGGGAAAAAACATAGATTACGTGGTGGGTCGCGCCCTTTATGAAAACAACGCGCGGGGACACATTACGGGCGATACTGCCGGTATGCTCAAGCTCATTTCTGCGCGGTCGGACAAAAAGCTTCTCGGCGTCAGCATGATCGGCGAAAATGCCACTGAACTCATCCACATCGGCCTGACTGTTTTGGACAAGGACCTCACCATCGACGAATTCATCGAGCAGGTTTTTAACTACCCGACGCTCAGCGAAGCGTATAAGTACGCGGCTTACGACGGGCTCGGCAATCTCGCCGGCCATAAGTTGCGGGAGGGTTGATTGGGAGGGCGGCAACACGGCTGCTGCCTTTACGGATGCAAGCTTTGACAAGAATTCGATGAGCGAACCGATTCCGAAGTCGGCTTTAGCAGGGTTTTCCCTTCTGATGCTTGTTGCTATCGCTTTGCTGTGCGCTTTGGGGGCGCAAAGCCACGTCTCCTCTGATTCTGCCGGACCTGAGAAAAGCTACTTGGGCTTCGACCGCAACGTTTATCCCGGCGACGATGCCCTGCCGATTCTCCGCAAAACGTTTAGCTTCTCAAGCTACTGGCTTAGCCCGCCGCCAGGCGAAAAAAACAACACCTGGACGGGCAAGCGGGAGCTGTTGCGCGCAGAAGGCTTCGGCTTTGTGGTTCTCTACCGAGGCCCCGATGGCCGCGAACTCAAGACTCTAACTTTGGCAAAAGACAGAGGCGCTCGCGACGGAGAAGATGCAGTGGCTTCGGCGAAAGCAGAGGGCTTCGCGGCAGGGGCCATTATTTTTTTGGATATTGAAGAGGGCGGGCGCCTTCCGGACGCCTACCACGCCTATCTGGCCGCGTGGTCCGAAACCCTTGGCCGTGCAGGCTTTCGCGCCGGGGCCTATTGCTCAGCCATGCCTGTCAAAGAAGAACCGGGCGTGACTATCACTACCGCTCGCGACATTCGCAACCACGCCGCGTCACGCGATTTCGTCATCTGGGCTTACAACGATGCCTGTCCGCCATCGCCAGGCTGCACTTTTCCGCAGGATCCGCCTTCGCCGGCAAAGAGTGGAATTCACTACGCATTGGTCTGGCAATTTGCGCAATCGCCACGCCGCAAAGAATTTACATCTCGATGTGCCCGGAGCTATTATCGCGACGGAAATTGTTATGAGCCCGGGGACACCGCTCACTCTTGGTTTCTCGATGTAAATTCCGCGACTTCGCCCGATCCTTCCGGAGGAACGAAGTGAACACCAGCAAATCAGCGACGACAAAAATGAAAAGGCGACCGCTTATTTTCGATACGGTCGCCGTTTTCCTACCCCAACACTAATTTTCGAATTTTCAGATTTGGCCTAGCCCGCCGTCGACGTTAATCTCCTCGCCGGTGATATACGACGCGTCGGGCGAAGCCAGAAACGCGACCACGCCTGCTACCTCCACCGGCTGCCCAAACCGCTTCATGGGCACCTTTCCAACAATGTCCTTGGCGAATTCATCCACGGCCTCTTTGGAAAGGCCGGTTCTCCCAAAGATGGGCGTGACAATGGGGCCAGGCGCTACGGAGTTCACGCGGATCCCCCGCTCCACCAGTTCCGCGGCTGCGGTTCTGGCCAGCGAACGCAAGGCCGCTTTTGTAGCGGCGTAGGCGCTCGCTCCCGCTGTTCCTTTTTGGCCCGCAACGCTCGTGTTCAAAATGATCGATGCACCGTCATTCAGGAACGGAATCGCTTTCTGCACCGTGAAGTACGCTCCCTTGATGTTGGTGTCGAACTGTTCGTCAAACAGGTTTTCGGGCGTCTTGGCAAGCGGAGCGAATTTTGCGACTCCGGCGTTCACGAACAGAACATCTATTTTCCCGAGCTTCTTCGAAACTTCCGAATACAACTTGTCCACTTCCGAGAGCTTGGACACGTCGGCCTGGACCGCGACCACGCCGTTGCTGATGGTCTTGACGGCTTCGTCAAGCGTTTTCTTGTTTCGGCCCGAAATGGCCACGCGAGCTCCCTCTTGCTGCAGACGCTTTGCGGTCGCCAGCCCGATACCGCTGTTGCCGCCCGTTACGACGGCTACTTTCCCTTCCAATCGTTTTGTGCCGCTCATTTTGGTCTCCCTTGCTCCTTGGGGTCTGTTCTGTTCGAAGGCCCTCTCTCCCGCCCAAGCTCGCTCGGCCTTCGCGATTTCGATATTTAGATGAATATCGAAGTATATGGTTACAACTTTGTTTGACCCTTTTGGAGGGTGAGGCATCTCATCTACTGGCGGCAGAGGCCGCAATTTCGCTACACTCCGGACAGGCTCAAGACGACCGGTCCATGAACCGCTCGCAAATCGAAAAGATCTCGAAGGCGCTGGCTGACGGAACGCGCCTGCGCATCTTCGAGGCCATCTCGCACTCCGGGCACATGAACTGCGGGGAAATCGTCTCCATGCGCGGAGTTACGCCGGCAACAGTCTCGCATCACCTGAAAATCTTGAGCGAAGCAGGACTGATTTCCTGCCGCCGCAAAGGGCAGTTTGTTTACAGCGAAACTGTGCCGGAAACGGTCGAAGAATTTGCGCGAGCACTGGCGAAACTGACGCGCGGCAAAAAGTTGCCTAGGCGCTGATTTGAAAAGGATAGCCACGGCGACGCGGATCGGACAATCGGGGGCTGAGTCGAGTGTTCAGTCGGTGGGGTTTCTAGGGAACTTGAAATACGGAAGGCGGACGCCTTGATCGGTCACCTGGTCGGCGCGCATGCTCGTGGGGTCTCGAATCCGAGCGCTCCGCCGTTGGTGACGTAGTCGTCTTGGTCCACGCCGTCGCCGCTGACTCCCAGTCCGCCAACCAGCGCGCCATTGCGATACAGACCCGCGCTGCCAGGAAAGAAAATGATTCCGCTCGTATTCGAATTTGCTGCGCCCGTTTGAAATCCCTGCGTGCAGGGATTCGCGACACCCATCATGTTAAAGATTGAAGAACGGTCCCGCATGCGAGCCATCCATTCCGAGTGGATAGATCGGTTGCGCGCCAAAGCCAATCGTGCGATGCGTCAGCAACTGCCGGAGAACGAGGAGCAGCCGATTCATTTGCTTTACGGCTTCCTCTACGTCGCCGACAAAGAAGAAGGCTTGATCATCGTCGGCGATCCCGATCTGAAATCGAAGAGCCCTGGCGTAGGCACTTTGCTCGATGGCAACCCGGCGAACAATTTTCTGAAACGCGCGCTCGCGTTCAATCCCGGTGGCATTCTTACGGGCGCACACCGCATCGCCATTGCCGGCACTTACGCATATGTTTTGACCAACAAAGCTCTGGTGGTGGTGGATCTTGACAATCCGCTCGCCCCGCGCGTGACGGCAACCATCGGCGCGCCTGCGCTCAACGATCCGCGCGGCATCGCCGTGCAATTCCGCTATGCGTTCGCTGCGGATCGCGACGGCCTGAAGGTTCTCGATGTCACTGATCTCGCGCAACCGAAACTGGTAGCGAACGCGCTGGTGCCACTCGAGGACGCCCGCAACGTGTACGTCGCGCGTACCTACGCCTACGTTTCGGCCGGCAAGCAAGGTTTAGCAACCATCGATGTGGAAAAGCCGGATGCCCCTAAGCTCGATCAAATTTTCAGCGCTGAAGGCCAGCTCAATGACGTGAACGACGTGAAGATCGGAATGGTGGCGGCCAGCGCCTACGCTTTTGTCGCGGATGGCAAGAGCGGCCTGCACGTTCTGCAAATCATTTCGCCTTGGGATGACCCAACACATTTTTCGGGCTTTAGCCCGCGCCCCACACCAAAGCTCATTGCCACCGGTCGAACGCGCGGGTCTGCTCTCGCCATCTCCAAGGGCATTGACCGCGACCGCGCTGTGATGAATCTGGCAACCAACTCGCCGTTTTTGGTCGACGTGGCGCCCGTCCCCTTAATCAAGGCGAGGCCCAGGCTCTCTACCTCCGCAACGGCCAGCTATACACCGTCACCGACGACGCCGGGGAGCATCCAGGTCAAGCTGGTCCGCCAGGAAGCACTGGGTTCAAACGCCTGTAAGCTTGGCTTTTGACTCCAGAAGCCGCTGCTCTCTGCCCGAGCCCCTGAGCCTTCCAAGAGTCTTAGCTTTCTCCTTTTCTTCGGCTCCAGTTTCTCTTTCTGGCCAGGGAATTTGTACACTCTTGTGCCCTTTTGTACATGCATCTCCTTTCTTTCTAACCCTTTATCCCCACCTGCATCTAAACTAAAGTATAATGAATCGTTCACAATTTTTTATCGCATCGCACCCATCAAAATAATTCGTGAGGGATTCTGGGGACAACGCAATTAAGGTGTTTGGTGGAGGGGTGCAGGCTTCCCAGAGCCATTCCCTAACCGAGAAAGGCAAAAAGGAGTACTAGAACATGGTGAAACACTACTTGCTGGCCAGCGACTTCGACCAGACACTCAGCTTCAACGATTCTGGGGTCGTTCTGAGCGAGCTCATCGGTTTTCACGGGTTTCATGACAAGGTCAAAGGCTTGGCGGGGATCAACCTCGTCCAACAGGGCGCGGAGCTAAGCTACCTCATACTGCATGATCCGGATTTCCGCCGCGTGCGCTGCGAGCATCTCGTCGAGACCGGCAAACGCATCCGCCTGAAGCACGACGTGGCGTTGTTTGCCCGTGCGCTTGATACGCTGGGGGAAGGCTACAAATTCCATTTCAACGTGATTTCGGCGGCGCCGCAGGAAATTATTCAATCGGCGCTCGAAGGCATCGTTCCGCCGGAGCGCATCTTCGGCACGCGCTTCCGCTACAACGAAGCGGGCGAAGTCGATTCCATCATTCGCGCCTCCGCGGGCTGGGGAAAAATCACCGTGCTCGAAGAGCTTCGCGCTAGCCTGGGCATCAGCCACGACCAGATTATTTACATGGGCGACGGCAGCTCCGATTTGCCGGTGATGATGCACGTCAATCAATACGACGGCCTGACGATCGCGGTAAGCGAAGCCAGGTTCATCACGCGTGTTGCCAAGCGCACCGTGCTCAGCGACAACGCCATGAGCGTGCTCGTTCCGGTGATGGAAAAGGTCCTGAATTGGGACTCCGCCAGGATTCGCAAGTTCTTTGCATCTCAAGGCCTGACGCTGCTTGAGTGGGAAAAGGTGCGCACGGACATGCTGACGATCCAGGAATCGGCGGAGCGGATGGCGGCTACACCGGCGCCCTACAGCAACGCTTAGGACTCCTCAAGCGACACTCGTTTTATCTGGAAAACAAAAGGGGCGGATTTCGGTTCGCTCCTTCTTTTTTTTCCATTCTTTGGTGCGAAAAAATGAATCCTTGGTCAAGCCCTTTCTAAATTCCGCTGCAAAGGAGATAATCCCCTGTTCTCCATCCCGCGAAAGGGCGAGCCATCCATTCATGGCAACCGTCAAGACCAAGAAAGGGGTCATCGGCATCCTCACCGGGGGCGGCGACGTTCCCGGCCTCAATCCCGCCATCCGCGCAGTCACCTTCCGCGCTCTGCGTGAAGGTTACGAGGTCATCGGCTTTCGCCGCGGCTGGGCCGGGCTCGTCGACATGGTTCGCGACAAGGGTCATGACAATTCCGACAATTTTCAGCTGCTCACGGAAGAAATCGTCAACCGCGCGGGGCGCACCGGCGGGACTTTTCTCCATTCTTCCCGCACCAACCCTAGCCGCGTCTGTAAATCCAGCCTTCCGGAACATCTCAAAAGCACATTTACCGCCGACAAAAACGACCTAACTCCCGAAGTTCTGAAGAATCTCGACTGGCTGAGCGTCGAATATCTCATCCCCATCGGTGGCGACGACACACTCAGCTATGCCGTGCGTCTTTATCAGGAAGGTTTCAAGGTCGTCGGCATTCCCAAGACCATGGACAACGATGTCCCCGGCACCGATTACTGCATTGGCTTCAGCACCTGCATCACGCGCACCATTCAGCTCGCCAACGATCTGCGCACGTCCGCGGGCTCGCACGAACGCTTCATGGTATTGGAAGTTTTTGGCCGCTATGCCGGCTTCACCGCCATGCTCCCCACCATGGCCGGCGCCGCCAATCGCTGCGTCATCCCCGAGCACAAATTCAACATCGAGCAGCTCTGTGAGCTGCTCAGCTCCGACCGCACACACAATCCCAGTCATTACGCGACCGTTTTGGTTTCGGAAGGCGCCATGTTCGAAGGTGGCGAAATGGTTTTCCAAAAAGATGCGGCCGACGCATTCGGCCACAAAAAGCTCGGTGGTATCGGCGATCTTGTATCCGAGGAGCTCACGGAGTTGTCCCCCAAATACAACAAGGGCAAGAAAATCGACGTCATCAACCAGAAGCTCGGCTACCTCGTGCGCTGCGGCGATCCCGACGCCATCGACTCCATCGTTCCGATGGCTTATGGCAATCTCGCTCTCGATCTCATTCTCAGCAAAGTTCACGGCCGTCTGGTCGTGCTGAAAAACGGCCGCTACGACAACATGCCCATCGATACTGTCACCGCTTCCAAAAAAGTCGTCAACATCAAGGAGCACTACAGTACCGAACGGCTTCGCCCGCATTACGCCAGCTTCGAAATGAGACCGCTGTTCATCATGACCAGCGAATAAAGTTAGCTCCTTCGCGCAAGCCAAGAATCTCTCGAACGCCTTCGTTCGCTACATCGCTTTTCGACAATGCGCGCTCTTGCCATCTCTGCCTGGATAGAATAGATATGAGGATTCGCGCAATTCTGTCTTGAAGTCCTCGAGGAGGCCTTATTCACGTCCTGGGGATAGACGTCGGCACGGGCGGCACGCGGGCGATCGTCATCGACGAAACCGGCCGCCTGGTCTCATCCGCCACCGAAGATCACCAGCCCTTTGCCTCGCCGCAAATTGGCTGGGCGGAGCAGCAACCCGAAGACTGGTGGCGTGCCACTTGCCTCGCCGTGCGCAAAGCGCTCGCAGGCACGAATCTCTCCGGCAAAAACATCGCCTGCGTCGGTCTCTCCGGCCAAATGCATGGCGCAGTGCTTCTCGACGAACAGGACAAGGTCGTTCGCCCCGCGCTCATCTGGTGCGACGTTCGCACGGAAAAGCAGTGCCGCGACCTCACGCGCGCTCTTGGTTTGCAGCGGCTTATTCAGCTCACTTGCAATCCCGCGCTGCCTAACTTCACGCTCACCAAAGTTCTTTGGGTCCGCGAAAACGAACCCGACAACTGGAACCGCGTGCGCCACCTTCTGCTTCCCAAGGACTACGTGCGCTTCCGCCTCACCGGTGAACGCGCCACCGACATGGCTGACGCTTCCGGCACTTTGCTGCTCGACGTCTCACGTCGTCGTTGGTCTTCGGAAATGCTGGACGCAGCCGCGCTCGAAGAAAGCCTCCTCCCCGCAGTTTGCGAATCCCCCGAGGTTTGCGCGAAAGTTTCCGCCAAAGGCACGGCCGAATCGGGGCTCCCCGTCGGCACTCCTGTCGTTGCAGGTGCTGGCGATCAAGCTGCCGGTGCTGTGGGCATGGGCATCGTCTCTCCGGGCACCGTCAGCGCCACCATCGGCACCTCTGGTGTCGTTTTTGCCGTCACCGATCGCCCCGCGCTCGATTCCCGCGGCCGTGTGCACACCTTTTGCCACGCCATTCCCGGCCGGTGGCATGTGATGGGCGTGACCCAGGCTGCCGGCCTCTCCCTGCGCTGGTTCCGCGACACGTTCACCATCAATTCCACCGGCGCGGTCACATCCTACGACCACCTCACCGCCGAAGCTGCCAAAATTCCTCCCGGCTCCTACGGCCTTCTCTGGACTCCCTATCTCATGGGCGAGCGCGCCCCGCATCTTGATGGCAGCGCTCGCGGCGCGCTCGTCGGCCTTCAGCCTCCGCGACACCTTCACTTTATTCCAGGAAATGAGCGTTCCCTTCGAGCGCATTCGTCTCGGTGGCGGCGGCGCGCGCTCGCCGCTATGGCGTCAAATTCAAGCGGATGTCTACGGTCATTCCGTCGAAATCGTCGCAGCGGAAGAAGGTGCCGCCTATGGCGCCGCGCTTCTCGCTGCAGTTGGCGCAGGTGTCTGGCCTTCGGTGGATGCCGCTTGCGCTGCCGCCGTGCGCGTCGCCTCGCGTATCGATCCGCAACCTGCCGCCGTCGCCACTCTCAACGCCAGCTATGCTGCTTTCCGCCGCGTCTACCCTGCTACTCGCCAAATCCTCGCTCCCACGCAGCCTGCCAACAATTGGTAAATTTCTGAATGACCTGAGGCGCACGGGCAACCCTGGCTCTGCCTCTCTTCATCTCCTGTAAAATGTGCCAGTTTTTATCGGCGGTTCATCCAACCATTGTTATGCTTCGGGTCGCGAGTAATCGTATGAAGTCTTTCCGCCTTTGCGTTCTCTTCTCCCTCCTCACCCTTCCCACGGCCGCGTGTCCGAATCCTCAGCAAGCGGCGTCCGACACCAATCCTCCGGCGCCTCAATCGCCAATCGCCGTGCCTTCTGGCGCACTGACCGTTTACGTCAGCGATTTCGATTTGGACGTCGCCAACCGCAAGCCGTCTCCAAAGTCCGCCGCGCGCACTTCCCCGCGCTCCAGTCCCGGAAAAACTCTACGCTCTCCTTCCGGTGTCCCGAGGAAAGAGCCCTCTCCGGAAGCAGCGACGGTACAGAGTCTCGATGCCCCCGACACTTCCGTCGAGAAATCCCCTGCCGATCAGGCCACTGCGCTGGTGAATGCCGTCTCGGAAAACATCATCCGCGCTCTTACGCAGGCAGGCTACGACGCTCGCCGTCTTCCCTCGGGTGCGCCGCTTCCCCCGAAGGGAGTGCGCATCCGGGGCGTCTTTGCCGAAGCCGATGAACAGAATCGCGCGCGTCGTCTGCTCGTCGGGGGCGATCCGGTGGGTGCGAACCTGATTCTTTATGTTGGCGTCAATAATCTCACTCGCCCCGAGCAGCCGCTTTACGAACTGGCCAATCCTCCCGCCAACGATCCCCGCCACGGGCCCGTCATTACCGTGACTTCCTACGCTCCCGCCGAGCGCTTCGAGATGTCCCGCGATCCCTCCGGCGACGAACTCAAAAAAATCACCGCGAAGATTGCCGCTGGCTTCACCACCCTCGTCGCCGCCAACCGCCTGTCCCTCGCGCAGTAGAGCGCTCCTCGGCCTCGACTTGGTTCTGTCGGATAATTTCACTTATTGGCTGCGAGATTCTTTAATTGGCCGAACGCAAGCGCGGGGTTTTCCGTTGACCAGTTTTCCCCCGGGGAAGTCGGATCGGCGTCCTTAATGGAACCATAGTGCTTCATCCAAATTTTTACGCTTCCGAACAGCATTGGATCGCCCGTGAGGAGAGTGTACGGCCTGCCGTCGAGTGTAAATTCAACCTGGTTCATCCTTGACTGTGCCTTCCACGGCACCCGCGAACGGCTTTGACGAGAACACGAACCATCCTGCATCTTGTTCCAAAGGCGAAATAGGATTTGTCAACTCTCACCTGGCCCCCTCCACCATCGAACTTGCCGCGCATCTCTTTTCCCCTGACAGGAACAACTGGGGGATCGATTCGAAGCAATCCTCTGGAGGCTGCTCTCCGGGAACCCGTCACTGCTTCCGCCACCATTCCGCCGCCCGCTTGCGCGC
>QHYJ01000204.1:20745-43311 GCA_003223255.1 Acidobacteriota bacterium
GAACGTCTCCTGCATCAAGTCCTCAGCGGCTTGTGGGCTTCTCACCACCTGCCGCAGGAAGGCGCAGAGTCGCGATAGAACGCCTCGAAGGCGTTCGCATCGTGGCTGCCAATCCGTTCCCACAGCTCGTGGTCGTCCGCCACGCGTGCTCCCATAGCGTTATTCGTTCAAATCCGCCGCAAAAGTTCAGCAGGCAAAAGAAATAATTCGGCGGCCAAACGGAAACGAGCGACCTGTCCTCCCGGGCAGGTGCGATTTCGGCTCCTATTCTCCGGCCAAGACCAGGGCCGTGTGGCTATCGACTCTACAATGGAATCATGGCCCAGCCGTCCAAAGTGGGTCCCGTCATTCTGACGATTTTCGCCCTGCCTTTCCTAGGCGGAGGGCTTTTCTTTATCTGCGCGCAGATTGTCTCGAGCCAAAATTTCAAGCCCGCCGATCTCGCTCTCGGCATTACCTTCGGTTCGTTCTTTGTCCTCATAGGCGCCGGACTGATCTTCGCCTCCATCAAAGGATACGGGCTGCTGAAAAAGCAGGTGGCCCTTCAGGACGCCAACCCGCTTTCGCCCTGGCTGTGGCGTGCCGATTGGGCATCGCGTCGTGCCGAAAGCGCGAACAAAAAAAGCTATATCACCGCCTGGATAGCTGCGACGTTCGTTAATCTCATCACCGCTCCGTTTATGTTGGGCAAGATTCCGGAATTGCTACGCCAACACGACCCCCGCGTCTTCATCTTGCTGGGCTTCTGCGCCTTTGGTGCCATCCTGACGATCAACGCGATCCGCGCCACCATCCGCCATGAGCGCTTTGGCAATTCCTATTTCGAATTCGATCCATTGCCCATTTCTCCCGGCCGGCGCATGACTGGCAGGATTCAACTGCGCTTTGAAACACCAGCAGTGCACGGCATCGATTTGCGCCTCAGTTGCGTCCGCCGCATTGTCACCGGTTCCGGCAAGAGCCGCGCTGTTAGCAATGCGACTTTCTGGCAGGCAGACAAGAACGTTCCGTCCACAGCGATAGAGCCCGGCCCGCTTGGCCGTGCCATCCCCGTGGAGTTCGAATTGCCCACCGACGGCCTAATCACTGATCACCGCAATCCCGACGATCAAATCCTGTGGCTGCTCCACGCCCAGGCAGATGTTCCCGGAGTGGATTACTCCGACGACTTCGAATTGCCGGTCTTTCGCACCGCCGATTCGCCCCAGCCTGCCTCCGATTTTTCCTTGCAAGCCACCCCGGGTAGCTCCAGCTCCTTCGGTTTCGCCGCGGAAAAAAGCCTCGACGCGGATTCCGGTGCGGTTGCGCAACCGGAACGTACGAAAGTCGTCGTTACCATGCACGATGGCGGCACGGAATTTTATTTTCCACCGCTTCGCACTCCCAGCCGCGCACTCTTGCTTCTTGTGGTTTCTTTAGTTTTCACCGGCGCTGTGTATGCGCTGCTCCACAATCGTGTTCCTTTACTTTTCACTGCCGTCTTTGCGCTAGGCGATCTGCTTGTAATTTTTGGTTTTTCCCACGTAGCTTTCGGCAGCGCGCGGATTTTCGCCGGCAACGGAGAGATCCAATCAAGAAGCGGCCTGCTCGGTTTCGGCGCTCTGCGGCGAATCCCCTTCTCCGAAGTGGCCTCCATCCTCCCGGTAGCCAGCCTGCCGCAAGGCGGCAGCTCCGACAATTCCATCTACGCCATCCGAATGGTCACCGAAAGTGGACAGAAATTCACGCTGGCCGACGAAATCAGCAGCCGCCAGGAAGCGCGCTGGATTGTCTCCCAACTCGAAACGCTCGCCGGGCTGAAACTCGATACGCATGTCCAAGTGAACTTGCCTCTCGGCCTGCAAGCGCAACCCGCGCAACCGCGGACTCCGCAAACTGGCGTCCGCGTGCAAACGAACGGCTCCGCCTGGGTAGCCCTTGCTGTTTTTGGCGCCATGGTGCTTGCATTTTTTGCGATGCAAGAGAAATGGACCGCCGTGAACCGCAGCGTTCGCGCGAACAATTCCCGGCCCGCCGCCGCGCGGAGAACAAGACCGGTTCCGCCGCGCGTATTTTCCGGGCCGCTGACCGATGGCGATGTCGACCGCCTGCTGGTTTCACCTGCGCAAGCTCAGGCAGAGGAGCTCTTCGAGCGCGCGATTGGTCATGACCCGCGGGCGCTGGAAGTCTTCGATCAGCAGGTTGACGGCTGGGTCGGGCGCATCAACCAGACCGACCGCACGGCGCAGTTCCTCCAGCGCGCGCAATTCTCAGAGGATTTGCGCGTTCGCCTCGCCCATGCCGGCCTGAGTCTGGCGCTTCAAGGCTTTCATGAAAACGAGCAAGCGGCCAATTCGCTCCTCACTCGCGCGAGCACGGATCCCAAGCACCGCGCCTGGGCCGTCTATTGCCTCGGGATGCTTGCCGGGCGTGGAGTGGACTACGCCCGCATCCACAAAGTCCTTCTCGACTACGCGCGGAATGACAAAAATCCGGAGGTGCGCCAGTGGGCCGTCGAGGGCCTGCGCTTCCTGGCCAAGGACGAAGTCCTCGACGAATTATTCATGTCGTTCACACAGGATCCGTCCATGAACGTCCGCGATCGGGCTGGCTGCAACATTGCCGACTGCGGCATTTTCACACGCAAGCAGCGCATGCGCATGGTGCCCAAGCTTATCGATCTGGCGGCGCAGTTAGGCAATTCAACACCGGGCACATCCGCACAAATGCGCAACTGGTGCTTTATGGCGCTGCGGGAAATCACCGACCAGAATCTTCCTGCCGATGCGGACACCTGGAGTCGTTGGTACGCCGAGCACGGCGCCGAGAAAATGGCAGAGTTCGAACGCATCGAATGGTGGCAAGTCCGCGGCGACGAATAGCTCCCGAACTAGGCCGCCGCGGGATCATTCCATGCCAAAGTAATATAAGCGGTGCTCGCGCTAATCGGAGATCAATGCGGGCTCGAAAGCAAGCGCTTCGCACCGCGCGATGTCGGAAGTAATGGTGCGCGAGCCCATGTAGAGCACGCCCGCCAGCGCTGCGGAGAGAATAGGAATAATCAGCATGGCTTGCTGCAACCCGACCGCGCGAAAAGTTTCCCTCACGACGGGAGAGCCAGCCAAAGCCGCCGCCCGGTGGGCCAGCAGGTCGCTCAGCCGTCCCGTCAGGAGCGGCCCAAACGACGCACCGCACAAGTACATAGCCATGAAATAGATCGCCATGGCGGTGCCACGTTGGTTCGGCGCGACAATATCCTGGATCGCGGAATACACGAAGCCGTAGTAAGACGTCAGCGCCGCATAAGTCAGTACCAGAAAAACAATCGCGCTAAGCAACGATCCAGCGGGCCGCAAAATGGCGATACACGAAAACGGCACAGCCATCAGGGCGGCGATTGCGGCGCACAGCATGCGCCCGTCTTTGCGCCGCTGCACAATGGAATCCCCCAGGTACCCGGCGCTCAATCCTCCTCCCAGCCCGCCGATCAAGTACACCACGCCGGTCGCCGTGCCCGACGATGCCAAGGAAAGGCCGTGCACGCGGCTCAAGAATGCCTGCAAGAACGTAGCGATGGCGTACAAACTAAAGTTAAGAAAAACACCAGAAGCGATGATCCACCAAAGTGTCGGCAGGCGCAGCACCGTCCACACCGATGTACGCGTCGTCGCGCCGCGCTGTGTTTCGCTGGCCCCGCGCCGCGGCTCCTCAAGCGTCAACAACGCCGGCACTAACAGCAGGGCTGGTGCTCCCGCTAACGCCATCGCGGCGCGCCAGCCGTGCGCCTGCGCGATCACTCCGCTGAAGAATGCAGCGAGCGCGCTGCCAACAGGCACCCCGAGCATGAATACCGCCAGGACGCGGGCACGCTTCTCCGCCGGAAAAAGGTCTCCCAGCCAGCTCGTCGCCGCAGGAGCGCACGTCGCTTCTCCCAGCCCCACGCCTAGCCGCGAAAACAGCAGGATCGAATAACTGTTGGCAATCCCCGCACAAGCGGTCAGCGAGGCCCACACCGCCAGTCCCCACGCCAGCAGCTTTTTGCGGCTGCCGGAATCCGCAATGCGCCCCATCAGCACGCCGATAACCGCATAGGGCCAAATGAATATGCTTCCCAATAAACCAATTTGCGTGTCGCTCAGCTGAAATTCCTTGCGGATCGGTTCGACCAGGGCTCCCGGAACCAATCGGTCGTAAAAATTCATAATGTTGATGGCAAATAAAACGAGGACAGCGAAGAGAACGCTGTTGTTCTTGTGGTTAGTCGTCAAAGCCTGGCAATGCTACCACAGGAGCCTTGCCGTCGCCCCGCACTGCAGCACGCTGGCCTAGTGAGGCTGAGTCACGGAAAGGACATTGCCATCCGGATCCTTAAACCACGCCACTTTGTCGCCGCTGGGCGACGTCCAAATTCCAAGTTCCCGGTCCGGGACGAATGGATATTTTTCCGTTTCCACGCCGCGATCTCGGAGCCATACAGCCGTCGCCTGGATATCGTCGACTTCCCAACCAAGAATCGTGCCTTGCAGCGGCGTAAAATTTGGCATCTTTGTCATTCGAATCCTATGCCCACCCACGCTCAGAACCAGGGCAAATTGGTCCTGGCTCACAAAATCGAATCCCAGTTTGCCTTCATAGAAGGCCCGGGCCTTGTCGTAGTCTCTCACGGGAACAAATCCGACCATCTTTCCTGAAGCCAGCATGTTGAACCTCCCCGCGCCTCCTGGACTTCACGAATACAGTAACCGCCACATTCCAAAAATCGAAGTTGGATTTTTCTCACCTCCCTGAATCTCCCACCTGTCATCCCGACCCTCTCGAACCGAGGCTGACGGAGTAGAATGCTGCCCGTCCGAAAGGGGACACGCAGGATGGCTCTTCGCAAAGACGATTCCTTTCGCATTGGCGTGGATCTGGGCGGCACAAAAATCGAATTTGTCGCGCTCGAACGCGACGGTGCCGAATTACATCGCCACCGCATCGCCACCCCTCGCCACGACTACGAAGGCACGGTGTGCGCCATCGCCGAGGGAGTGAAAGAAATGGAGAAGAAACTCGGGCGCATCGCCACCGTCGGCGTGGGAATTCCTGGCACGGTTTCCACCCAAACGGGTCTCGTGAAAAACGCTAACTCGACATGGCTGAATGGCAAACCCTTCGACAAAGACTTGAGCCGCGCCCTCGCGCGCGAAGTCCGGTGCGCCAACGACGCCAACTGCCTTGCAGTTTCCGAAGCCACCGATGGTGCCGGAGCCGGCAAGCACGTGGTGTTTGCGGTGATTCTCGGAACCGGCTGCGGCGGCGGAATCGCCGTCGACGGCCGCGTGCACAGCGGTTCGAACGGCGTGGCCGGCGAATGGGGCCACAACACGCTGCCGTGGATGCGCGCTGACGAGTTTCCTGGCCCGCCTTGCTACTGCGGAAAAAACGGCTGCATCGAAACGTGGATTTCCGGCACCGGCCTGCAAAAAGATTATGAGCGCGCCACAAAAACCGCTCTGCGTGGGCCAGAAATTCTCGCTCGCGGCGAAGCAGGAGAACCCGCCGCGCTTGCTGCTCTAGACCGTTTCGAAGATCGCCTCGCGCGTGGACTCGCGGGCGTCATCAATTTGCTCGATCCCGATGTCGTCGTGATGGGCGGCGGAGCTTCCCAAATTCCGCGCGTCTACAAAAACGTTCCCGGTCGCCTGAAGGAATATGTCTTCGGAAAAGAAGCCGAAACGCCGCTGGTGCCAGCGAAACACGGAGATTCCAGTGGCGTCCGCGGCGCCGCCTGGCTCTGGCCGCTCGAGTGACGCGACCAGGCAGCAGTCATAAGCTTTCAGCCGGAAGCAGATTGCTGAAAAATGCCCTGACGTGTCATTCCGAGGGCGCTGCTTGCCCGTGGAATCCGCTTTTTTCTTGAAAAGCGCATCCTTCGCTTCTCTCCGGATGACAACCGAACACATTTTTGACAAGCTGTCAGGCTAGGAAGAAAGAAAACTTCAGCGGTTTCGGAAAGAAATGTCTGAGAACCAAGTTACAGAAGCCAAAGGCGTGGTGCGAAATATTTCCGATACCGCGCGCTGGGCCGCCTACTTTCGTGCGGAAGAAACCAAGCGCCCCGATGCCATCTTCCGCGACCCCTTCGCCGAGCGTTTGTGCGGACAGCACGGCGTCGACATTGCGAACACCATTCCCGATGGAAACAAGCATGCCTGGGCCTGGGTCACGCGAACTTACCTTTTCGACGACTTCCTCACGAGAGAACTGCAGCAGGGTGTCGATCTGGTCTTAAATCTTGCTGCGGGATTGGATGCGCGGCCGTATCGCATGCAGTTGCCTCCGTCGCTGCAATGGATCGAAGTCGATCTTCCAGGAATTCTCGATTACAAGGAAGGGATTCTTGCAAACGAAAAACCCGCCTGCAGACTCGAGCGCGTCCGTCTCAATTTGGCCGACGCCCACGCGCGCCAAAAACTTTTCTCAGAACTCAATCTGCGCGCGAAGAAAATTCTTGTCCTCACCGAGGGCCTGCTCATTTATCTGAGCGAAAACGAAGTCGCAGCATTAGCGCGAGCCATGGCGAGTGGCACGAATTTTCAGCGCTGGATCATGGATCTGGGCTCACCGGGGCTCTTGAAAATGATGCAGAACACCACAGGCAGGCATCTGAGCAAAGTGGGTGCCCCCTTCAAATTCGCGCCAGCGCAAGGACCGGAGTTCTTCGTGCCCCATGGCTGGAAACCGATGGAAGTGAAGCCCGTGCTCCAGACGGCCGCGCAATTCAAGCGGCCTCCTCTGCTGCTGCGCTTGCTGGCGCGCCTGCCGCAAAAGAAAGGACCCGCCGGAAATCGGCCCTGGTCCGGCGTCTGCCTCCATCGGAAACGGTAACAGTAAACCCGGCGCCCCCGCTTTCCAATCGGAACCCCACCCAAGGAGCCTCTCCCCGAACCGTTTGGTGACCTGCGTCACGCGCAGGGCGTGACTCCGATTACTGCCCCCCTTCCCGTTTGCCCGTGCAAGCAACAAACGGGAAAAACAATTTCTTGACGGGGAATCAACCTGGACTGCTGTACAACAACGGCGATCCATCCGTGCCAGGCCATGTGCCATTCAAGGGACATGTCGACCGGATGCTGACGCTGAACGAAGACTTCGACGACTATGGTCGCCTAATCCAGACCCTTGGCACTTTTACTAGCAAGAGTTTGAATAACGCAGGATTACCCACATGCGGAATCGGATACTTGCCAACCACCACAGAAACGCCAAGCGCTGGCGCAACCGAGGTGTGGCAGATCTACAATCTCACCGGCGATACGCATCCCATGCACTTCCACCTGGTCAACGTCCAGGTCATCCAGCGGCACCGTTCAAGGGAGTACCGGGCAAACTGAGGTTCACCGCTCCACGCCACCCGATGCCAATGAACTTGGGTGGAAGGAAACCGTTCGGATGAAACCGGGAGAGGCGACGACGGTCATCATGCAATTCAACCTGCCGAAACTGCCGACAGATGACATGAACAAAGCTGTCAGCCCCAGGACCGGCGGTCATGAGTACGTTTGGCACTGCTACACCCTGGAACATGAAGAGCACGACATGATGCGGCCCCGGGTCGTGAAGTAGGACCAGCAACAAGCCTGCACCAGAAGTCTGCCGCCCGGGACAACATCGCACTCTGTGCAATGGGTGGTCTCGGGCGGCCCTGCTCTTGGTAGCGAAACGCCTTCTCTATCGCTCCAGCGGATGGACCTCGTTTACCGGATCCGCCGCCCTGGAGTCAGCGTCTGCCAAATCCGATTCCGCTGATGCAGATTACGCTCATCTCCGTGCGGTCGAATTTTAGTTTCACGGCGCTGAGCTTCCCTGGCTCAAACCGTTTCGCGCCATGAGCACTTTGAAAGTCCGCCAACGGGATGCGCACCGTCTGGAACACCGGCTCCCAGTCTTTTTCATATCCTTTCTCATCGAGGATGGCGAGCTTCGTGAACTTCTCCTTGAACGGCGGCGGAATCGCAATCAACTTGCCGACCGGCACACTGGCCGTTGCGCCGTCGCTCGTCACCAGCTCCATCGTGAAATCCGGCGATTCCCGCTCTTTCTTTTCCGCCTTGTCCTCTTTTTCCTTTTTCTTCTTCTCTTCTTCTTCCTTCTTCTTCTCTTCCTCCGTCTTCTTTCCCGGCAGCGCCGCGTCTTCATCCATCGCCGCAATCGAAAACTCGATCGTCGATCCCTCACCCAACTGCCACTTCGCTGCCGCCCCGGTGGGCAGAGTCAGCGTGTACGTTGCCGCCGGGGCTCCTTTCGCGCGATTCCACCCGAGAAACACGCCGTTGTAGTCGCGGTCGCCTTCCCGCCACGGAATGCGCCCTTCATGCCACCCCGACAAATTCTCTCCTGCAATGCTGCCGCCCGCCGCCGTGGTTGTGGTGAGGTCTGCATCCTCGCTGAACGAAGCCAGCGCCACATACGAGGCATCCTGGTATCGGCTTACGTAAAGAGTGTCCGGCAACCACGCGCGCCCCACTCGCCAATCCTCAAACAAAGGAAGGTACTCGCGCCGGTCGCGCAGCGTTGCTTCCAAGAACGCGGAGATGTACGTCTTCGAAATCCGCCGCTGCTCGTCCCCCGGCATCAACGGCTTCAAATTCAAAAGCCAGCTCAGCGGTTTGCCCGCGTCCGTCCGCCCCCACACGATGTTGAACTGCCCGTGATTCGCGCGGTACGCATAGATTTCCGCCTTAAACCACGGTCCCGGCTGCGTAAACTTCACGTGGTCCCACTGCCGGCTACCCAAAAAGGAAGAAACATCGGCGTCGTGCGCGCCCTGCAGCGTCAGGTAGCTCACATCCTGAATCCACCGGTGCTGTTCCGCCGGTTTGTATTGGCCATCTGCGGGCGCGATGGCCACCACGGCTTTAATCGCGAACCCGTAATCAAATTTGATATTCGCATCCTCCGGATAAAATTTCATTCGATTGAACGCCGCCGCGGTCGCCGCTGCCTCTCCGCCGCGCGAATGCCCCATCAGCGCGATGCGCGTCAGATCCACTTTGCCCTGGAACGGATTCCCCGCCGCCTGGTTCCATTCTTTCCACAACTTCAAATGTTCAAGCAACAACCAGCCGCGCACCGCGCTGCCTGGCTTCAAAGGCGGATCGTGAAACAGGCCGCCATTCACAAAATTTTCGTCGATGGAAGCAAGAATAAATCCGCGGCTCGCCAGCAATTCCCCTAGATACTCGTAACCCGGATCCGAGAAGTCCGCCAAGTTATGATTCCCGTGCACGATCAGCACCAGCGGAAATGGCCCCGCTCCTTCCGGATACCACACGCGCGCGTTCAGCGGCAGCTTGTCAACGTCAAACTTCCAATAAGTCTTCCGCGCCCAGCGCTTCCATCCTTTGAAATCTTTGAAAAAATCCGACGCATCCACCGTCCGCGTCTTGATCGCGACACTCGCCCCGTATTCCGGCCGCCGAACGTCGTTCCCCACTCCATAGAAAAGTTTTTGCACGCGATACGGCCCATTCGCGCCGGGATCGGCCACCGCTAGCTTCGCGGGCATCGATTCCGCGGGTGGCTTCCACACGATGAGCTTCTCCATCGACCCATCATGCGCAAAGAACCAAACGAAATACACGTTCCCCGCAATCCCCGCAACGAAGAACAATGAAACGAGAATCTTTTTTCGCAGTGCCGCTTGTCGCAAATCTCCCGCAACCGACGTCGCAATCGTCGCGCCTAAGACTCCTTCGACTAAGCCCACCACGATGGCCATCGGAACTCCCAGCACCGGCGGTCCCCAAAGCATCATCACCACGACGCAAGAACCGATGATCCATCCCGTGGCCCACCGTGGCAGCTTGCGGAGTATCGTCAGCAACAACACCACGCCCAGCGCCATCAACGGAATGCACAGCGCAGCAAACAAAATTGCGAACGCAAAATCGAACGCGTAGCCGAATCCCGTTTTTAAGCACAGCCCCGCGATGATCACGGTCGCGGCCGCCGCCGCGAGCGTTCCCCACACCGCTCCGCGCCGCGCCTCCGGCCCCGGACGAATCAAGCTCCAGTTCTTCGAGCACCAAACCTTGATCTTGAGCCACACGTCTTTCCTGTGCGTCCAGAGAGACATCTTGTGCCTCCATCC
Organism: Acidobacteriota bacterium; assembly: GCA_003223255.1. Classification (GTDB taxonomy): domain Bacteria; phylum Acidobacteriota; class Terriglobia; order Acidiferrales; family UBA7541; genus Acidiferrum. The sequence goes on from QHYJ01000204.1 coordinate 30,860, forward strand.
CGCCAGTACTTCATTACGTCGCGGCCGCTTCCCAGGTTCCGAAATTGTTGGCAGCTAGTGGTGATTCGTGGCCCCACTTCGCAGAGTCCACCGATGGTATTGACGATCGCAATGCCCAAGCGTCAGTCACGCACTAATCCGATTACTGAAAAAACGAAGGCCTCCCCGCCACAAACCGGGAGGCCTTTCGTAAGATATTGGCCCAAAGGAGCTTAGCTTCCGGAGAAACAAATCTGCTCTCAGCGGCGCGGCTAGCTTTTGCCGGCAGCAGCCGCCTTGGCCATCTTCGCTGCGTACTCTTGCGAGCGCCGCTTCATTTCTTCGGGCGCGACATCTTCCACATGCTGCGCGAGGCCCCACTGGTGTCCGAAAGGATCGGTGATTTTTCCATAGCGGTCGCCCCAGAATTGGTTTTCCAGGGGCATATCCACCTTGGCGCCTGCGGCCACGGCCCGCTTGAAAACGGCATCCACATTTTCGGTGTAGAGGAAGATGCCACACGCATTCTTAACGCCGGGCGTTGGCGCGGCGTTCATACCGGGGAACTCGTCAGAGAGCATCACCATGGAGTCGCCGATTCGTAATTCGGCATGCCCAATTCGGCCATCGGGACCCTTCATACATACGGTTTCCACGGCGCCGAAGACGGACTTGTAATAATCAATCGCCTGCGCGGTGTTCTTGCATGTCAGATACGGCGTAACAGTGTGATACCCCTCAGGAATTGCACGGACGGAACTCATAATCGCCTCCTCGAAGATTTGGATGTGCGCGCACAGAAACGGAAGGGAGCTGGGGCTCGGCAGAGCCATGCGCAAAAGCCTTGATACTCTCTCGCGCGCGCGGTGTCAACAGCAATGAAATCAACAGGGCCCTGACTGGCGAATGAACGCCACGAGCTAGATGTTGCCCTAACCCTGGGCGGAGTTGCAGTCTATGGTCTTAGACATTTACACCATGTGCGCGAAGATAGACGATCAACCGGCTGACCGGCGGCGCCGGCACGAAGTTATAGCTCCCCGCAATGCGGTCCGCGAAAAACAGCACGGCGTCGCTTTCAAACGCGCCCGCATAATGCAGCACGGAATACTTCCTGATGTACGCTTGGATCTCATGCTCCGCCAGCGGACGGAACGAAATGTCTGAAACCTCGACCGTGGATAGCATCTTCCTGGTCCGTGAGTGCATCACGGCAAGTGCGGTGACAAACTGGAATTCGCTGCCGGAAAGCTCCCGCAGGAATTGTGCCGCCTCCTCCATGCTGCGCGGCTTCCCATAAATCCTGCCGTCCTTCGACACCACCGCATCCCCGGAAACCACCACGGCGTCCGGAACCTTTTGAGTCTTTTATGCCTTTGCCCACGAGGGCCGAAAGAGAGATCCCAGACTGAAGCGTCCAGAGCCTTGTGCAGCGACGCAGAGAAAAAAGAAGCAGTAAAACACGGCTCGTTCGCCGCCGTTCCGAATCGGCCAGAACCCGTGCGGCGCATGGGCCAGAAAATAGGCCACGGCCATTTCGCCGCTCGCGATAAAGGCCGCAATGCCGGCAAATAAGCCGAGCGCGATAAGCGAGCCTCCGAAGAACTCGATGATTCCCGCCAGCAGGCCTTGGGGGTCATGAAGCTCGCGTGCCCCGCCGAGGACTCCAAACAATTTCTGCGCGCCGTGGCAGGCGTACAAGAATCCGATCACCAACCGAGTTGCCGGATAAATGCGGTCCGCATATCGGCCAAGAAGTTTGGACATGCGATGCTCCTTTCTGTTTGTTCGCCGGCTAATCACTGGGTCAAACGGATCTGCTCGAAGGTGGATTCGAAACCGGAGCCTTCCGGCGAACAGCACATGATGCCTGCATCGACAGAGGCCCGCAATGGAAGCTAACCTAGGCGCGCGGCGATGAAGTTCTTCCCGTCCAGAGAATAGAGGACTTCGAGCGAGGATCCCTTGCGCACGATGCGCCACCACAACGGTTCCTTGGCGGTGATGCCGCGAACCGTGGACCAATCGGGAGAACTCGCGCGTGACCACAACACTGGCGTGGCCGATGCCATCCACCAGTTCAAGGCCGCACTTCATCCAGTTGCTGGCATCGATGCGCACCATCAGTCCTTGGCTGATCGTAGAGCGCGGCGTATTTCCCCGAGACACGACTTTCTAAAAGTGAAGTCGCCACTATGATAAGGGGCAGATAGAAGAAGTGGCCGCTGTCGGTGACGTAGTCGTAGAACGTCTTGCGCCAATAATCGGTCTTGGGTTTGGTGATGACGATAAGCTGATCGCCGGATTGCTTGGCCGATGCGGGCTCGTTAAACCACTTCATCTTGGCCAGAAGCGCTTTGCCGGAGAGTTCGGAATTCGCCGCTGGGCCTGCGGCAAGCAGAGCCGGCGAAGCAATGCCATTGGCGAAGGTCACGTCTCGGCAAAACGCTGCGAAGGTCAGCGCGGACGCAGAGGCCAAGAAGTCGCGGCGATTGGAACTCATAGTATTCTCCAGAGAAACGATTTCCCAATTAGACGGAGAGAATGTCGGTTTGGCTTGCTGGACCGCAGCGATGCCAAAGAGATTATTTTTTGATGTTCACCAGCGGCTTGGTGGGACAGACGCTCCGCTTGAAAGTGACTGTCGTGCGCACGTCTTGATCCTTGCTCGAAGGGTCGCAGTGTGAGTTGCACGCATGATGGATACGTTTTCATAGTCGACCCGATGCCTGATGCCTGATGTTGCATCCAGTCGCGGATGAGCATCAACAATTGACGGGGCTATGGCTGGGCGAGAAAATGCCCGCCGAAACGACCACCCAAGCGGCAGGGAAAGCAGGACAGCGGGAACGAAGGAGGGCAGGCATGCGATACGACTTCCTGGTGGAAACGTACGAGACGGAGCGCATCAAAGTGCTGAGCGTGTGGAGTGAATTTCGAGACGAGGATTTGCCAGTGCGGCCGCGTGCGGGCGATCCGCGAGGACGCAGTTTGCGCGAGCAGATGGTGCATCAGTGCGTGAGCGAGAATCTGTGGTTCCTGAACATGCTGGGAATTGATGTAAGCGCGCGGCCGCTGCCAAAGACGGAGACGCGACTGGAATTCATTCAGCGCTACGCAGAAGACAGCAACAAGCGACTAGTGATACTGAGGACGAAGGAGGAATCGTGGTGGGAAGGCGAAACAAAATTTTTTGACGTGAAGCGATCGCGCACATGGGTGATGGTGAGAAGGATCGCGCATAGCGCACACCATCGCGGACAACAAATGGCCATGCTGCGGATGCTGGGGCGGGATTTGCACAGCAATTACGGGCCGACGGCGGACACGGGCGGGCTGATGCAGAATCATGCGCCCACGATTTATGCTTACGACGGCGTCGAAGCGTTGCTCGCAGGAGAATTGGCGGGAGGCAAGAAGCGAGCGCTACCGGGCGCCGGAGGCAAAGCGGTGACGGAACGCCCGGACGGAAGTTCTAAGTCATAAGTTTTCAGTAGTACAGCAACTTGAGAACTCATTGATCAGCGGCTGCAGCTGGCTCGGGGCAGTCGCGTGGACGGCACGGCTGCGCAAAGAGGACGAGTCGTTCGTGAAGGAGCTGGGAACGCGCCCTTCGTCCCCTGCCTGCAGCAGGCAAGCTCTCTGGGCAAACTAAAGCGCGCCCCTATCAGAAAAAACGAGTCGGCTCGAAGCCGGCGCTGCAAAAGTTGGGACACGATATATCGTGCCCCTACAGAAGGCTTCGCATGAAGCGATTAGTGGAACCGAAGAGTGAAATGGGGCATCCTACAAAGGCAAGAGAACGAGGGCACGACAAATTGAAATTGCGAGAGGTTCGCGAATGCGATCGAAGACTGTTTTTTGTTGTGTAGCCAGCTTGTTTCTGGCGGCTTGTTTGCCGGCGCAAGTGACGCACGGACAAAAACCGAAGCTGCCGGCGCCGTTTGCCACGAAGTCCGCGGGCAATGGGCCGGACCGAGTCAAGCCGCCGGAGGGTTTTCTTCCGACCGTGCCGGCGGGATTCACAGTCAACGTGTATGCGAGCGGCTTCAAGATGCCGCGCTTTCTGACGGTGGCGCCGAACAAAGATATTTTCCTGGCGGACACGGGATCTGGCGAAATCCTCGTGCTGCGCGACCCGAAAAATACGGGGGGAGCGCACGAACGGGAAGTGTTTGTGGACGGAATGCGGCGGCCGTTCGGCATCGCATTTCACGATGACTACGTGTACGTGGGAAACATGAACGAGCTGGTGCGGTTCAAGTACGATCCGAAAACTTCGAAGCGCCGCGCGGAGAAAGAGCACTTGATGGATTTTCCTTCGGGCGGACATGACACGCGCACGGTGGCCTTTTCTGCTGATGGGAAGCATTTGTTCCTGGCGGTGGGCTCGGAGTCGAACATCAACACCGGCGAGCTGCCGATCCGCGCAGCCGTGACGATTTGCGATCCCGACGGAAAAAATGTGCGGCTGTATGCAACGGGGCTGAGAAATCCCGTGGGGCTGGCGATTGAGCCGGTGTCCGGAGAACTGTGGACGAGCGTTAACGAACGCGATGAACTGGGCGACGATCTGCCGCCGGATTATTTCACTTCGCTGAAAGACGGCGGCTTTTACGGCTGGCCGTACAGCTACATCGGCGACAACGTCGACTCGCGAGTGAAGCAGGAACATCCAGAGTTGGTAAAGCGCGCGATTATTCCGGATGTGCTGCTGGGAGCGCATGTGGCGCCGCTGCAATTCGCGTTTTATACGGGGAAACAATTTCCCGAAAGCTACTGGGGCGGAGCGTTTGTGGTGGAGCACGGTTCGTGGAACCGCGCGAAGCGCTCCGGCTACCAGGTGGCGTTCGTGGCGTTCAAAGATGGCAAGCCGTCGGCGGATCCCGTGCCGTTCTTGACGGGATTGGTGCCGGATCCGGGCGGATCGGATGTGTATGGACGGCCAGTAGGAGTGACGGTTGCGCCAGACGGGTCCCTGCTTGTCTCCGACGACGGAGCCGAGGTCGTGTATCGTGTCTCCGTAGCGAAGTGAAAATGGAATGGCAAACATCTACGGCAGGTCGGAACTTGTCAGGTAAGCCCGTTTGGACGTAGCCGCCCGGCGGCGGACGCTTCGCGTGAGGTAACCGAGTGTTGGTTGCTTGATGGCTCGGGTATAAGTGTGGGTCACAGGAGGTGTTCCCGTGACCCATCTTCGAAAAATGATGCTGGAGGAACTCCAGCGTCGTAATTATGCACAAAATACCATACGCCACCGCCTTCGTGCAGTAGAAGATTTTGCTCGACGATTCCGCTGTTCCCCCGGTCAGGTAAGCTTCGCCCTTGCGTCGCTTGTCGGTGCAACGTTCCACTTAAATCTTAAAACGTTCTTGGCGGAAGGTGGTTTCTAGTGACTATTGTGCCCTAAAGGTAAAAAAAGTACTATTGACGGTATTTTCAAACCAGAGTAAACGTCTGATACCTCCCCAGGAATCTTCGAAAAATATTGCAGGTGGTCCCGTCGGCACGATTCGGGGATAGCAGACGTGTAATCGGAATCGGAGTGCGTCAAGCCGGGATGGGGCCAGCTCTGGATTGGTGGAGAAGAACATGACACTTCGAAGTGTGTGCGTCGGTGTTTTCCTTTGCTCACTTATTTTCTCGACGCTAGTTATCCCCACGATGGCGCAATCTACCGCCAGCGTGGGCGGCGTTATTACGGACGCCACCGGGGCCACGATCCCCAATGCCAAGGTCACGGTGACCAACCAGGGCACCGGAATCTCCTTAAGCTCGCAAACCGGCAACACCGGGGCTTATCTTTTTCCTTCCTTGCCGATCGGCACTTATCGGCTAGAAGCTGTCGCCGCGGGCTTCGAAAAGGGGGTGGTCTCGGACCTCAACCTTCCCGTCGCCACCTCCGTTAACCGGAATATCCAACTCCAAATTGGCCAAGCCTCGGAAGTCGTTGAGCTTACTGCGGACGCCGCGGTGATCGACACTGCGACCATCACCATGGGCCAAGTCATCGACCAGAAGACGACGCAAGAAATCCCGCTCAACGGTAGGCACTTCGTGGATCTCAGCCTGCTGACGCCGGGAACCGTAACACCTCCGCAAAACGGCTTCTTGACCGCCCCGCTCCGCGGCCAGGGATCCTTTGGTTTCAACACGGCTGGCCAGCGGGAAGATACCAACAACTTCCTGGTGAACGGGATCAACCTCAGCGACATGGTCCAGAATCAGATCACCTTCCAGCCGTCCATTAATACGGTTTCCGAATTCAAAGTCGACAACTCCACCTACAGCGCCGAATACGGCCGGAACTCCGGCGCCATCGTGAACATCGCCACTCGCTCAGGCACCAATGACTTCCACGGTGAGCTTTTCAATTTCTTCCGAAATAGCGCGATGGATGCCAGGAACTTTTTCAATCCCGTGCTGACTTCCGCCGGATTGCCCAATCCCCAGGCCACCTTCAAAAGGAACAATTTCGGCGCGGCCTTCGGCGGACCGATTCGCAAAGACCGCGCCCATTTCTTTGCCAGCTACGAAGGATTGCGCCAGCGTCAGGGGATAACCATCAACAGCTTGGTTCTTTCCCCGGCGCAGCAAGTTCAAGCGCAAACGACTAGCGATGCCGCGGTGCGGGCGCTCGCCGCTTTGATCCCGACGTCGAACACGACCGAAGGCGGCCAACCCTTCTTCGTAGGTTCTGCCGTCGCGCCTGTCAATATTGATCAAGGGACTGCCGACATCGATGTAGACCTCGCACCGAGAGATCGACTCCATGGATATGCCGCGATTCAGGAGGACCTGCGGCAGGAGCCTACGTTACAGGGCAATACACTTCCCGGATGGGGCGATACGCGTAAGTCCCGCCGACAAATCGGAACCATCAGTGAAGACCACATCTTCGGGCCGGCGGTGACCAACTCGCTGCGCGTCGGCTACAATCGAATTCACATTGTTTTTACGCCCAATCAAATGCTGAATTCAGCGAACTTTGGCATCAACAATGGAGTCAACGCCCCCATCGGCTTGGCGCAGATTGACATCGGTTCGGGCGCCCTTGACTTCGGCGGTCCCGCAGCGTTTCCCCAGGGCCGTGGCGATACCACCGCGGTTTTGAACGATACGCTGAACTGGCTAAAGGGCCGGCACAGCCTAGCGTTCGGCGGCGAGGTGCGCCGCGTTTACAACAACAATTTCGCTCTCGATACCACGATCTTTCGATTCTCGAGCGTCACCAACTTCCTTAGCGATACCGCGTCCTCGTTCACTTTTGCGGGAACGCCGGCGAACCGCATTTTGTCCCCGGCGTACGACGGGTTCGCCCAGGATAGTTTCAGGGTGAAATCTAATGTCACCCTGCAACTGGGATTTCGCTATAGCTGGTACGCAACACCTTGGGAATACCACAACCACTTCACCGTTTTTGACGTTGCTACCGGCTCGTTCATCCAGGTGGGAACCGGCGGAATCGGTCAGCCCTTCCATACCAACAACAAGAATTTCCAGCCCAGGGTGGGCTTCGTATGGGACCTGTTCAAGAAACAAAAAACCATCCTTCGAGCCGGGTACGCCATCATGACGGACGAGCCTGTCACCGGCATTGTCACGGGCCTGAACGTCAATCCGCCGTTCAGCGCGCCGTTCACGGCGACCTCGGGGGTTTCCCTCGTCAACGCCGCTTCCGCAAGCTTGCTCTCTCCCACAACCATTGATCCGAAGTTCGACAATCCTTACGTGCAATCCTACAACCTCAACATCGAGCAGCAGCTTACTCGTTCGATGGGGGTGACCGTGGGCTACATGGGATCGAAAGGGACGCACTTAAGAGTCGCTCGCAACCTCAACCAGCTTGAATTGGTTGGTGGCGCATTGGCGAGGCCCTTCCCGGCTGTATCCGCGTCCAGCCCGATTGACCCGGGCGTGGCTCTGGGAAACATCACCGAAATCACCAGCGGCGCGAGCTCGAACTACAGCGCTGCGGTCGTGGCATTCAACCGCCGCTTGTCGCATGGATTGCAGCTGATTTCCTCCTACACTTATTCGAAGTCCATCGACGAAAACTCGCTCAATTCACAAGGGGTCATCTTGCAGAACAGTCTCGATCTCCGCGGTAGCCGCGGCCTGTCCGACTTCAACGTGCGCCATCGCGGCGTCATCAGTGGATTCTACGAATTACCTTTCCGCGGCAACCGGCTGGTCGCGGGCTGGGAAGTGGGAACCATCGTCCAAGTGCAGACGGGCAACCCCTTGAACGTCACAACGAGCATCAGCAACTTTACCGGCACGACTCCGCTCACCGCTGGTGGAGGTTTGCGGCCCGACCTTCTTATGCCAGTGACCGTCACTGGAAATCCCGCGCAGTGGTTCAGCAATCCGGTCGTGTGCACTCCTTTTGGCCCGCCGAACCAGCCGACCATACCGGCAACGTTTCCACTCTGCTCGGCTACGCCCAATGCGGCATTCGCGCTGCCACTGGGAGCGTCACCTGCCGCCGATCACTTCGGCAATTTCGGCCGCAATGCGTTTACCGGTCCGAGATTCGTCAACACCGATTTGTCCCTGGTCAAAAATACGAAGCTTACGGAGCGAATGAACTTGCAATTCCGCGCCGAAGCTTTCGACGTGCTCAATCATCCCAACTTCGGGAACCCCAATCTGAATGCCCAAAGCTCCTCGTTTGGCAGAATCACCACAACACGTTTCCCGACGGGAGATTTTGGTTCGGCGCGTCAAATTCAGGCTGCTCTGAAACTGACGTTCTAAAGCCGGGCACAAATATCGAATCAACCCACTTGGCTTAGGCCAGAATGACAAAACCGCTCTGGCGCCCTCGCGGCAAAGGCTCCATCAGCGCCATGATGGAGCACGCAGTCAAGGTCGAGACGGGAGAAAGAGCATTGCTTGCCAAGCTGGGGCGCAGCCTGCCTGCGTTAGGCAGGCTGCGGCAAGCTCCGTCCCCTGGCCGCCACTTATGGGATATCTAGTAGTTACGGTAGGTTCAAGACTTAGGCGCCGCCCCGGCCCACGGTTGAGTTTCTTTGCATTCGTGATGCTTCGCATCCCACGATGCTGTAAGCAGAATCACGCTGAGCTGTGACACCCCGCGCTTTTCGCGCACTCTGAAACATGCTGTGGCCGAAGACTTACACGTGGATACCACTCATCGTCGCTGAGCGGGTTACTTAATTATTTGGAAAAAAACTCCGTGGTGCGGTAGGAGCGGGATTCGATTTTTCCGGAGCCCAATCGTCCAAGGCGGCTTGCAATCGATCGATTCCGGCCCTGAGTTCGTCCAGTGCCCCCAAGCCGAACTCGAACTTGTGCATGGCGGACAAGGTACGAGAGAGAGTTTTGCGCGCATCTCGAAGAAGGCGCTCTTTGCGGACGTCGTGGCGCGTGCAAGCGTTGCGGCAGAAGGTAACGCCAAGTTCCATTTGGGCGAGCAGGCAGGTGAGTTCAAGCTGGCGCTGCCGCTGGCCCAATTCTCTTGCCATTTGTAAAATAGAGTCGCATTCGTCGATGAGGTTGTGAGCCGCGAGCCTCACTTCGGTGACGATGGCTTGGGCTTGGGACTGAGTGAGGCCGAGACCCTCATTGAGCCGTCGCGCGCGCTCGTTTGCTTGAGTCCAGGTGGGAAAGGTTCCGAAGCGTTTGTCGACGGTGAGGCCTGGAAGACCGAGAACGGCCTCAGCGAGGACAGCTTCGTCCCCCGCGAGGGCTGCCGCGAAAGCTAATTGCGCTGCCATGTCAAGGCTCGTTAGAGCAGAACTACCTTTACTACTAATATTATGCTCCGAGAGTTGATAACTTTCAAATTATAAAAGGCAAGAACCACTTGCATAACCCGACTTGGGAAATTATTCCTGAGAGAACGAACGTCAGCGAACCCAAGCATGAGCGCGTGCGACGGTTACGAGACGTCTGGCGAGGGACTCCGGGTTGATTACATAGTTGACCAAACCGGTCTTCATCCAGGCAAGAGGCGGATCCGCTTTTTCCGCGGTCTCCGGCGCTTGCACGATCGTGACGCCGCCGGATTCCTTGAAGGCTTTCAAGGCCGGGGCTCCGTCGCCGTCCAAACCAGACAGGGTGATGGCAATTCGCGGGTGTCCGCTCTTCGCCAAGGAACACAAGAAAATCGTGATTACGTTGGACCAGCCTTTGCGTTTTGATCGTGGATGAAGCGACAACACTCCATCGGCAAGCGTCATTTCCTTTGCAGGAGGGAGAACATATACGTGATTCGGGAGCAGAGTTCCGCGATGTGATGCGAATGGGATTATGACTTTGGAGGCCAGGCGATTTGGCCGCCGCGGCGGTAGGCCAAGTTGGCAATTTGGCCGGCGCGGGCGGCAGCGACGCCGGTTTCGACGGGAGCGGTCGGCTCTTTGCGGGAGCGGACGCAATCAAAAAAGTTTTGCATGTGGTCGATGGTGCCGTCGCGGAAACTGTCGGCGCGCATGACAGGATTTTCCCTGCCGGAAACGCCTTCATGATAAACGCCGAAGCCGCCGCGATTTATTTTTAAGGTGGCGTCGGTGCCGCGGAACTCGAGGCCGCCATCGTCAATGGAAGAGGCCATCATGCCTTCGTAGACGACATCGAATCCGGGATAGCGGAAGGCGGCTTGCACGGTGTCGGGGCAATCCCATTGCTCGAAGATGGATTTATCGGCAAGGAGTTGCGCGTACGTGGGCTGATCGGACTTCATGGCCCAGTGGGCGACGTCGATCCAATGGGTGAAGAGATCGGTCATGGCGCCGCCGCCGAAATTCCAAAACCAGCGCCAGCGGTAGAACTTTTCTTCGCTGAAGGGCTGATCGGGGGCGTTGCCGAGCCACTGCTTCCAATCGAGGGCCTGGACCTCAACGGCTTTGTGCTCGCGCCACACGAGATAGTTTTGCCACCAGTAGGTGCGGACCTGGGGAACGCGGCCGAGGCTGCCGCCCTGGATGAGATCCACAGCGTCGCGGAAGTGGCTCCAACTGCGCTGCTGCATGCCGCATTGCAGGATTTGTTTGCTGGAGCGAACGGCGCGCGTGAGCGTGGCGCCTTCCTCGATGGTATGGGTGACGGGCTTTTCGAGGTAGACGTCTTTGCCGGCGGCGATGGCGTCGACGGCCATGCGCACGTGCCAATGGTCGGGAGAGGCGATGATGACGGCATCGAGCTTTTGTTCGAGAAGCTCGCGATAGTCGGTGTGGACGGCGGCGAGGCCTTTGGAACGTTCTTTCATGGCGTCGCGACGAGGGGCGTAGACGTCGCACACGGCCGCGAGTTGGTAGTTGCCGGCCTTGTCGGCAGCGTTGAGCAGGTCATTCATGCGGCCGCCGGTACCGATGGCCCCGACGAGCAGCGTGTCGTTGGCGCCAAGGACGCGAGTGGATGCGAGGGCGGTGAGCCCGGTAGTGACGAGAAAAGTACGGCGATCGATTTCGTGTTTCATGGGGAGCATCTTAGCGGGTCAGGGGGCAGGAGGAAAGTGGCGGGGGAGGGATTCGCGGTGCAGAAAATACCCTGCCCCTGCCGGATGACGAGCCTTCATCTAATTCTTGGATGCGCCCGTGCGAAATAATCCGCGCTGAGGCGCTTGTTTTCGCTTGTAAGATGCACTTTACAATGTTCCGGAATCTACCGGAATGAAGTTTTTTGAACGCGACGCATCCGAAAGTGCGCGGGCGGCCCGAAGACGCTCGGTCAAGCGTCGAGAGGATGAAAAAGATGAGAAACGACATCTACGCTCCATTGAGCGCGCCTGTTGGATTTCACGACGACAAGGTCATCTACGACCTGTTTGGCCGAGCGGTCGGAGAATTGCACGGTTTACGGGTGTACTGCATGGCTGGACATTATGTGGGCGAGCGATAGTCTCTGGCAAACCATAGGAAAATAAGACGAGTGCTACCGGCGCGAGCGGGGGCACCTTTGAAATTGGAGGTACGCGAAGCGGAGTTGACGGAGGCAAGAGGGACGGGCCGCTAGTAGTCACCGTGACGGTGAAGGTTGTGGCTGCTCCTTTGGCAATCAGTAAGTCCGCGATTGCGCTGGCCGGCAGCCGTGGGGCTGAAAACCAGGGAGATGGTGCAGTTGGAGCCGAGTGCGAGCGGGCCGGTGCAATTGTTGGTGAAGCGGAAATCGGAAGGGTTGGGTCCGGCGAGAGAAACTGAGGAAATGTGCAGGTCCGCGTCTCCGGAGCTGATGACCGTCAACGTGTGAGGCGCGCTGGAAGCTCCCTGGGTGGTGCCCGGAAACGAGGGAGCAGCGGGAGAAAAAGCGATAGCAGGCGCGGGGGCGAAGCCGGTGCCGTTGAGGACCAGGGTTTGCGGAGTGCCGGGAGCGTTGTCTGCGACTTGAAGGTTGGCGGTGAGCGGACCCAGAACTTGCGTGAAAAGAACAGAACCACGCCCCCGCTTAGCGGCTGCGCATAAATAATTCGGTATCCTTTATACACTACAGTATCATTACGGAAGCTCCTC
>QHYJ01000205.1 GCA_003223255.1 Acidobacteriota bacterium
CGCGAACCGCGTTTCCCAGGACCTTGAGGCAGTTGGCCATCAGGAATAGGTGTCCTCCAGCGAACGCTCCCATTCCGTTGGTGAGAGTTAGAATGCATCTGGAGCACCGCCTTCGTGAATCTGCAAAATGGTCCTCTCGATAGGGGTTTGCTGGTTCTCATAGGTCCCCTCATCGTCCTTCCACCATGGATATGGATGGCGGTGCGTACTCGACATTGCCTGCAAATTATCACCGCTCATACCATCCCCATTGCAAGGCGCACTATTTGGCTGGTGAAGACGTTGGCTCTCCTTGTGGGCATCGGAGGGCTATTCGGAGTTGTGGTTCAAGTTGGCCTGCCATGGCTTCTCGCTATTTTGCCGGGAGGAATCATCGTATTTTTCGCGCTCAAAGAAAGCGTGCAAGAAGTTGTGCCACAGAAGCCCAGCCAAGACGCCGCGGCATATCAATCATCATAGGAAACCTATTGCAACCTTCGTAGCGATTTCCTGCGTTCTTGGAGGTGGGTCGGTGCTTCCGCGCTGATGCTGATTTTAGCTGTGGCTTTCGCTGACAAAATGCACAGGACCGCACAGATTGGTCTTTTCGCTTTTTGTATCGTCGCCGTTCTGTTTTCGATTGTCCGAATGGGCATGAAGCAGTTGAAGTGGCTTCGCTGGCCCTGTCCAAGGTGTGGATGTGCTTTCCGTGGTTTTTGGAACAGGCTGTGGCTACCGAAAAAGTGCGCCTATTGTGGCCTGCCGAGAGCAGATAGCGCAAATCCCTGGCGCCCTAGTTAAGCCTAAGTCCCGATTTGTCGCGTAACCGGACAAATCCTTTTGCGCCGATCCACTTGTCAGGTAACCTCGTTAATTCAGGACTTTGAGACGATGACTCATACCCATCGGATGTACAATTTTTGAATAGTTATGCGTTCCTTGGTGTCTCATACTGCATTGATTATAGATTCGCCTTAAATGAAAATCTTACTGTACAACCCTGACAACGGCGTGACGCGCAACTTCATGCCGCATCTTTGGATGTTCCTGCTGCAAGCACTGACTCCGCCTGCCCACGAAGTGGTGCTGATTGACGGCAACGCGCAGTCCATGGATGAAGAAGGTATCGCGCGCTACGTGCGTGAACAAAACATTGGGCTCGTCGGCATCGGTGCGATGACTAGGATGATCGCCAAGGCTTACCGCATGGCAGATGCGGTGCGCGCCGCGGGAGTAAAGGTCGTCATGGGCGGCCCTCACGTTACCGAAATGGCTGATGAGGCGCTCGGGCGAGACGGTGGCTCGCGCCATGCCGACGCGGTCGCTCTTGGCGAAGCGGATGAGACATGGCCCAGAATTGTGGAAGATGCCGTGCGGGGCACGCTCAAGGATGTCTACGCGCCAGTGGACGACTTTGGCCAAGAGCGCAAACCGTCACTGCAGCCATATCCGGAGATTCCCTGGGACAAAATCAAGCTGGACCAATTCAATTTGCTCCCGGGCATATTACATCCACTGCTCAAGCGAGTGGGCGCTGGTTGGGGAACGTTTCGAATTATTCCCGTGGAGTCCGGGCGCGGCTGTCCTTACGGATGCGAGTTTTGCACCGTGACGGGATTTTTTGGCGACTCCATCCGCTTTCGTACCAATGAAAGCGTGGTGAAGGAACTCTTGCTGCTAAAAGCGCGCGCGCGGAAGGAGGGCGGCCAGATTGCCGTATTTTTCATCGACGACAATTTTGCCATCAACGTAAAGCGCACAAAATCATTGCTGCGAGACATCATTGCAGCTGACGCGCAAGTGCATTGGGTCGCCCAGATCAGCGCCAATCTGCTGCGCGATGAGGAGCTAGTTGATCTAATCGCGGCCGCGGGAGGCAAGTGGATCTTCATCGGAATGGAATCCATCGATCCGGCCAACCTTGCTGATGTAAAAAAGGGCTTCAACAAGCCAGGTGAATATGGCGTGGTGCTCGATCGGCTCGCCCAGCGCAACGTTTTTGCCATCACGTCTTTTATCTTTGGCATGGACAATGACATGCCTGGAGTGGCCGAGCGAACACTGAAGGAAATTCGCAGTTGGCCTCCGGGGCTGCCGATCTTTGGCTTGATGACCCCTCTTCCTGCGACGCCCCTGTACAAAAAGCTGGAAGCCGCGGGGCGGCTCACGCGTCCGAAGCACTGGCAAGAGTTCATTCCCTTTGCGATGGCCCATACGCCGCTGAAGATGAGCATCGACGAAGCGCATAACGAGGTACGCAAGGGGTGGATCAGCTCTTACAATCCGGAGGCAATCGAAAGGGCCGTGGATTCACTGAACCACAAGCCGCTGGGTTATCGCATCAACATCCTTATTGCACGCCTGTGCTTCCGGGGAATTTATTTTCCGCAAATGGGCCGCTTCGCATGGATGAAAACGATTCTTGAAAATCGGCGCACAATTTTCAAACTCATAAAGCAAGGATTCCGAGGAGGGCTGCACGCGGCCGTGCCGTCAGTCGCAACCCAGCCGGTCAAAGAACTGGAGGACTGAGGCTGGCGTTTCAAAGATTGTTGTTCGCGAAAAGCTGTTTTAGCCCAAGGCAAGTTTTCCGCTGCAGGAGCAACCACTGAGAACGAAAATAAAGATTTGTACCGAAACGGATTACTTGCAGGCCCACCTAACGGCCATTGTGGGAGAATCTCGCCCCTGGAATCCGGCCTTCCACAGCCTAAAACAGTGGGTAACGTCGATACTGAAGAAATGGATTGGGGCAGCGAGCCGCGCCAGATCCTGGTAAGTGGGGTAACCGGAAAAGTTCCTGCTAGTACTTGCGTTTCGGCACGCAACCGGGTCCAGTCGTTCTGCGTCCAACGCTTTGGCTACAGGGTATTCGAGACGACCTTAGCACCACGACAAGATTAGGACAAAAGATTCGATGATGGTCTTGGAGAGCATTTGATGATATGTCTGGCTCTAATCATGCCCTTCCGCGTTGCGGCACCTGCGGTTGAACAGAACGCTCATCACGTTCCGGATTTTGCAGCGGGTACTCGCTGCCCGTTCCAGATGTTTGAGCCACAATTCCACCTCCACAGCCTTGATGTTCGGCAGAAGGTAGTCTCCCCAGCGCGGCACAATCCATTTGCCGAGATAGCTTTGATAGGCTCTCTTAGTAGAGTGCGAGAGGCGGGCGTTCGAACGGCCCAGTTCACGCTGGTGTAAATGATCAGCCAACTGCGCCAGTGTCATGAATTTTCCGGTTTCCTGCACCAATCCCGCCGTCATCTGCCGAGCTGAAACCATATCTCGCAATTGCTCGGCAGTGCCCAAAACGATCCGGCGGTGTACTCGGTTGCCGCTCGGCCCGGATTCCCACCATCGGTAGCACCAAACGTCTGGCCCCAGTTTTCGGTGTTCTCGAATCACACTTCCCTGCTGCATATACTCCTCCTTTAGCTTGAAATGCCGACTTACTATAACGGGCCATTTGATCGTACTAACGCGGCATTGGTCAGGGGGAAAATGTGACGCGAATTCTGCAGAACCGTGAGAGCACATCCACTGCCGCCGCAAAGCAGTAACAACGAAGCGATCACATTTCATACGACCGGAGGCGAGAGTCTCGTTCTGTCTGCAATCCGCAGTGAGCCCCAATAGAGCTTCCAACTTCGTACAACGGAGCTTATGGCCAGCCTGATTCAAATTGACGGGAACGCTGTTATACGTCCGAGTGAATCATTTCAGAGTGCGTCTTGATAC
>QHYJ01000029.1:0-1150 GCA_003223255.1 Acidobacteriota bacterium
ATTTGCTGGCTCTCTCCGTTGCCGGTTCGTTGTTGCGTCACCGGGGAGTCGAAATAAGGGCAACGCGCTCCTGATCCGATCGGCTCGGTATGCGTCGTTGCCACAAGGATGCTCTCCCGTAAATCAGCCTAAGATACTGGCTCGCCTTAGATAGCAATTCACTGCGTCTACCAGGTAGCCTGTTTGGTCGACGCGCGGCACGTGTTTCGGGGGCAGTTTCTACTGCACCATTACATTCACTTGCACGGAATGAGTCGAGTTGCCCGAGGTGCCTGTGATGGTCAGCGTGACTGGTGCCGGGCCCTTCGAAGCCCCCGGTGAACCCGCGCATCCCGCTAAGAATGCCAACAGGATCACCGCGGCGGCCATTCCCAGCCGCACTCGTATCGGCCGCATCTTCGGCACAAGCGCCACGAGCAGCACCGCGAAGAACAGCGGAATCCATCGCCAGACAGGAGGTGGCGCGGGTACCGGCAAACCCTTCGGTGGAATCACGAGCGCGTTGGTCGTCATGGACACTTGCGCCTGCTGCGGAGTTACTCCGTCCGTAGCAGTGACCGAAGCTGGCGATACCGTGCAAGTGGTTCCCGTGAACGCTCCCGCGCACGCGAGGCCGACAGCCGACTTGAATCCTCCTGTCGGCGTCATGGTGACTGTAAACGTGAGGGTATTTCCGGCTTTCACGTTCTGGCTTCCGGCTGGGCCCGCCAATCCAAAGTCAGGCGCCGCCGTGCCGTTTCCGCTGAGCGGAACCGTCTGCAGACTGCCGCCGGCATTGTCGGTAACCGACAGCGTTCCGGTCCGCGCACCCAAGGCCGTCGGCGTAAAGGTCACGTTGATCGAGCAATTGGCACCGGCGGCCAAGGTCGCCGGGCTCGTGGGGCAGGCACTTGCACCGGTACTGGTTGCCGCAAAATCACCGGAAGCCGCAAAGGAGGTGATTGTCAAAGCGGCGGTGCCGGTGTTGGTCAGCGTTACCGTCACCGATGCGCTGATGGTCGCGAGCGGCTGGTTACCAAAGCCTAGACTCGTGGGAGCCAATCCCACGGCGGGAGCCGTGCCGTTTCCGCTGAGCGGAACCGCCTGCGGGCTGCCGCCGGCATTGTCGGTAACCGACAGCGTTCCGGTCCGCGCACCCGAGGCGGTCGGC
>QHYJ01000029.1:1502-2822 GCA_003223255.1 Acidobacteriota bacterium
CCGCAAACGAGTTGATCGTCAAAGCGGCCGCGCCGGTGTTTGTCAGCGTTACCGTCATCGGTGCGCTGGTGGTCGCGAGCAGCTGGTTACCAAAGTCTAGATTCGTGGGAGCCAATCCCACGGCGGGTGCCGTGCCACCGCTCAGGCTCACGTTCTGAGGGCTGTTCAAGTCATCATCGGTGAAAACCACTATGGCTGCCTCCGCGGCGGCAACCGACGGTGTGAAGGTCAGGCTGACAGTGCACTGAGCACCAGGCGCAAGGCTCCCCGTGCACGTGTCGGTGGCCTTGACGAAATCGGGACTGTTCGTCCCGGTGATCGTTATGCTGGTGAAGTTCACCGCGACGTTGTTATTGTTTGTCACTGTAACGGTCTGCGGCACGGACGTGGCGCCGACCGGCTGCACGCCGAAGTCCAGGCTTGCTGGCACGACTGCCAGAGTCGGGATCAACGTCAGCTTCGCAACATACGCGTCGACAGCCGCGCCATTTAAGGTCGTCTGAAATGCGCCGACAGAAACCGGCAAATCCGCAGAGGCCGTTTCACCCGTGATATACGCATTGGGAGGCGAGGCGGAGTCGATGGCAATTCCCAGTCCCTGGTCGGGAGACAAGCCGTCGCTGCCCCCAAAGTAAGTGGCGTACAAGAGGTCGCCTTGGCCTTTCCCGGCGGGATTCAGTTTGGCGATGAACGCATCACCGCCTGGATTCAAGAGAGTCGGTTGAAAAGCCCCCAAAGTTTGCAAGGTTCCAGCTCCGGCAAAATCCGTCGAGGCTGTTGTCCCGGCCACGTAGGCATTTCCTGAGGCGTCCACCTTGATATCAAGACCGCTATCACCTCCCGTTCCTCCCAAATACGTAGAATACGGAACGGAGCTCAAGCCCGACTTGGTGGTATCCACGAGAGTGATGAACGCCTTTCCAGAACCTGATCCACTTGTATCGAAAGCTCCCGTTGTTGCACCGGGAAACGGGTAGTCGGTCGAGTTCGTGGTTCCCGTGACGTAAGCGACGTTATTCGGTCCCAAGGCGATAGCCATACCTTGGTCTGCGGTGGAGCCCGCCAGGTACGTCGAATAAACCAACGACGCGGGTCCAGCCTGCGTGGTGTCAATTTTGGAAACGAATACACTCGCTTGTGAGTTTGCCGCAGGAGGAGCCGACTGGTAGGCGGTAGTGGAGGTGATGAAGGAAGAATCCGTGGAACTCGTCGCTCCTACCACGTAGGCATTCCCGGAAGAATCCACCGCAACTCCCCATCCTTCATCGCCAGAGGCCAGGTATGCACCCGCATTTGCGCCGTTTCCGCCCAGGTAGGTGG
>QHYJ01000206.1 GCA_003223255.1 Acidobacteriota bacterium
GTCAAGTGCGTCCTTGTCGAACCAGAGGCAGATCGTGTTTTTCGATTTCATAGACGTGTACCTGGTCTCCCTGTGACGGAGGCAAGTTCAACCGTGCCCCGACCGAATCATTGCGAGAATATCACCTTAAGGCGCGCGTGCCCGTGGAATTGGCATCATGAACATCATGCTCGTGGCCGTAACCGAACGAACGCGGGAAATTGGAGTTCGCCGCGCTATTGGCGCGCGGCCCAACTCAATCTGGTCGATGCCCTCCGCTTCGAGTAGCACGCAGACAGCGGTCAGTTGTGAAGATGGTGTGAGCGAGGTGTGCGCCCAAGCCAGGCGCGCTCCGTCAAGTTGGTCAAAGGCTAGTCGTCTGAAGGGAGAACTCACTGAATTCGCGCAAGTGCTTGAAAATAATCCGGGGAACGTCGGGAATTCCGAGCGACCACGCCGTGACAGTGTAGGATTCTAACCAACGACAGGGCAGCGTTCTAACCAGCTGAACTACGTCCCCGCTTAGGGAAATCAACAACTTGCGAGAAAGTCACGAAACCACAACATTGGTATGTTTGAGTTTTGTGTTACTAGACGGTCTAGGAGAGAACGCCTGACGCCCGGCCTCAATCTTCTCGGTCGCTTGCGCCAAGTCGGTCGTATCCACCAAATTGTACCGATCAAACACGGATCTGGTGGAATGTCCTGAGATCGTCATAGCCACTTTCTCGGTCACTCCGCCGCGCGTCATGTTCCTGATCGCCGAGCGCCTGAAATCATGCGGGGTCAGACCAACGTACTTTTGGTAGGACTCGCCGTTCCTGCGCTTCGCCGAAACATAGGATCCAAGTTTCGCCGCGATACATAAAGCATACCAGTCATCCCGAAAATCAACAACCGTGCTGCCGTCTGTCCTTGTAAACACTGGGTCGTTGTCATCCTTCCCGCGAACGAGTTCGAGCAGCAATTCGGCCATCTTGTCGGTCATGCGGATCTGGCGCGGATCGCCGGACTTGGTGTCTTCGAGGAGAATCAGACCATCGATGAGGTCCACCTGGCGCTTGCGGAGCCCGAGCAGCTCCGACTTCCGGAATCCAAATTTGTAGGCGCATTCGATGAACGCGCGAAGCCATGGTTCTTTTGCGTGGCTCGCAAGGATGGTAAATTGCTCGTCCTTCAAAAATCCCCGCTTGGGTTTGCCCTCTTTCAATTTCGGGGGAAATGCCGGCAGTTGCCGGACCATCGGCAAGCCGTCTTTCATGGTGGAGCGCGCCGCCAATCGAAACATAGCCTGCAGGATCGCGAGTTCACGGTTAATGGTCCCGTTCCGGATTCCTTTGAGTTGCCGGCTCGCAATGTATTCGCTGATCAGGGCGGTCGTGACGTTCGATACCGGTACCGCCTCAAACGTCGGCCGTAGGTTGCTCCAGGCGATTGCTTGTCGGCCTTCGTCTTTGCCGCCGCGGTTCCGGTAATCGACGATATAGGGATTCCAGAGATCCTTGACCGTGTAGATGATCGGTGCGGGTTCCGGCGCCGGTGTTGGGACAATAGCAGCCTTGGGCACATAGCTGCCCTTGCGGATTTCCATCTTCGTGATCGCCAACTGGTCGCGCGCAAACTCGACCGAGCAGTTGCCGAGGGAGACGTACTTGACCTTGCCCTGGTAGGCAAAGGAGATCACCAGAGAACCGTCGCGACGATGAATGCCTCGCGGCAAAACTTCTTTTCTCATCGGGATTTTCCTTTCAGCTTTCGTTCTTTGGCTTGTGCCTCGCCAAAACTTAGAAGCACATTTGAAATCAACAAGATGCAAAAGGGGCTGTGTAACATGTTACATGGGCCCTGCGGGAGCCGTAATGGGCCAGGACGAGGTTTTCGGTAGGCAGAAACGGGGATCTGGGAAGTTGTAACAGTTCACGGACATTGGGGCTAGCACATGCTTTTCGTATGTTGCGTCATTCTTGCCAGCCGCCTCCCAGTGCTTCATACAACTGAACCAGAGCCAGCAATTCATTGAGTTGGGCCTGTACAACGCCGAGCTCGGCCGAGAAGGCATTAGTTTCGTTGGTCAAGACTTCGAGATAGCCAGTGACGCCTCCGCTATAGCGCAGGTGAGAGAGGCGCGCGGAGTCCTGCGCGGATTGGAACAGGAGTTCTTCTTGAGACCGGAATTCTCTTGTCTTGCGATATGCGATTAGGGCGTCGGATACGCTGCGGAAGGCGCCTTGAATTGTTTGTTGGTAGAAAAGCAGGGCCGATTGCTGCTGCGCTTCCGCCAGGCGAACATTAGAACGGATTCTTCCCGCGGTAAAGATAGGTTGGGTGACCGCTGCGCCAAAGTTCCAAGTACCGGAGGGACCGCTGAACAGGTTGGTAAGCGCCGCCGTCTGGAAGCCTCCGCTTCCGCTGAGTGAAATTTGAGGGAAATAGGCGGCCCTCGCGACCCCGATGCCGGCGTTCGCGGCAATCAATTGTTGCTCCGCTTCGCGAATATCGGGCCGGCGTTCCAGCAAGGAGGAAGTTAGGCCCGCTGGAACTTCCGGAGGATGAGGCTGTTCTGTAAGCTTTTGTCCGCGGGGAACCACATCGGGGTTTTTTCCGAGCAAGATGCTGATGAAGTTTTCCTGCTGCTCGATCTGTTGCTCCAGGGCGGGAATCTCTGCGCCTGCCGTGTAGACCAATTGTTCCGCCTGACGCACATCGAGCATAGAAGTGGAACCGCGGTCAGCCAAAAGGCTGGTGAGCCGGAGAGATTCCTGGCGCGACGCGAGAGTGCGCTTCGAGATTTCCAACTCCAGGTCCAAAGCTCGAAGCTGGAAATAAGCCCGGGAGACATCAGCCACCAAGGTGACCACGACCTCCTGGCGAGCCGATTCGCTTGCGAGAAGGTTCGCGCGCGCGGCCTCCGTTGCACGGCGATACTTGCCCCAAAAGTCGAATTCCCAAGCGGCGGATAGATTCACGTGGCCAGTGCCTTCTTCGAACGCGGGGAGGAATTTCGATTTGGCGGATCGGTTATCGCTAATTCCCGCTCCAGCGCCTACGCTAGGAAATTGATCCGAGCGCGTGATTCCCAGTTGTGCCTGTGCTTGTAAGACTCGCGAAGCGGCAATTCGCAGATCGTAATTCTGTTGAAGAGCTGTTCGAATGAGTGAGCGGAGCTGCTCATCCTGGAAGATGTCCCACCATTTCTGATCGCCGATGGATGCGGATGGAGTTTTCGTAGCCTCTTCAGGCGTGAGCCCACGATAGGTAGCTGGCAGGGACGCAACGGGCTTTTTGTAATTCGGTCCAACTGCGCAACCGGCAAGCAGGATTAGAGCGCTCAGCGGGGCAACAATCTTGTTCATGTCAGTTGCCCTCAGCAGGAGTGGGGCTCGGCATGGCTGTCGACGCCCGCTCTTTCCCAGCGCCCGACCACTTTTCAACCAGATAGAAAACTACCGGTATGAAGAAAACTCCAATGAGGCTCGCGGCCAGCATACCTCCGATGACAGTGGTGCCCATGATCTGCCGGGCAACAGCGCCCGCGCCGGAAGCTGTCCAGAGCGGGACGGAACCAAGGATGAATGCAAACGAAGTCATCAAGATGGGGCGAAGGCGTAAGCGCGCTCCTTCCAGAGCCGCGTCGACTAAAGGCTTGCCCTTCTCGTATTCGTCTTTAGCAAACTCGACGATAAGAATCGCGTTCTTGGCGGCCAAACCAATCAGCATGACCAGACCGATTTGCGAATAGACGTCACTCTCGATTTGCACCATGTAGCTCGGCAGGAAGGCCGACAGAACTGTGCGGCGCAGCCACAGAATGCCAAAGGCGCCGAAAACCGCGATCGGAGTGCTCAGTAGGACGCTGAAGGGTAGCGACCAGCTCTCATACAAGGCCGCTAGGATGAGAAAGACGAACAGAAGCGAAAAGCCGAAAATCGCAGCTGGCGGCACACCTTGCTGAGCTTTTTTTTCCTGAAAGGATATCCCCAGGTAATCGAAGCCCATTTCATGCGGCATCGTTTGCGAGAAAACCTCTTCAAGCGCGGCCATGGCTTGGCCGGCACTATAGCCTGGAGCGGCGGCGCCGTTAATCTGCGCCGAGCGATATTCGTTGAAACGCATGGTGAACTCCGGGCCTGAACGCGATTCAAATCGCGTGAGAGTCGCAAGTGGCACCATCTGCCCCCTATTACTTCGGACGTAGAACTGGCCAACGTTTTCCGCCCTGGTGCGATAATCGCCTTCGGCCTCGATGTAAACCTGCCACTGGCGGCCAAAGCGGTTGAAATAGTTGATGAACAGGCCGCCCATGAACGCCTGCAGTGTTTTGTAGACGTCGCCTACGGCGACGCCCTGCTTAATTACCTTGTCGCGGTCCACATTCACGAACTGCTGCGGCACGCTGGCCAGAAACGTCGTGCTCAGGCCGGCAATCTCCGGACGTTTCCGCGCGGCTGTCATAAAGGTTTGCAGATTCGAGGCAAGAAATCCGACGTCTTTGCCGGAGCGATCTTCCAAGACAAACGTAAAGCCACCGGAAGTGCCAACGCCCGGAATGGCTGGGGGCGAAAAGGAAAAAGCAATGCCTTCCGGAATGGTGGACAGTTCCTGATTGATGCGCTGCTTGATAGCTTGTAGCTGCTGATCGCGCGACTTGCGGTCGTCCCAAGGCTTCAAGGTCACGAAAAAGAAAGCGTTGTAACTGGTACGCACGAAGCTAAGCAAGCTGAAACCAACAACGCTGGTCGTGTATTGAACGCCCGGCGTGTTGGCCAAAGCGCTTTCGATTTTCCTGGCGACTTCGTCGGTGCGTTGAAGAGAGGCTGCGCTGGGGAGCTGCAGATTGATGTACAGATAACCCTGGTCTTCGTCGGGCAGAAAGCTGGAAGGCACTTTGCTTCCAAACCAGCCGGCTGCGGCGCCAAAAGCAGCCAGCAGAATCAGCGCGATCGCACTCTTCCGAATGAGAACACCGCACATTCGAACATACGCGTTAGTCGCATTGGCAAAGGCGCGGTTAAACCACCTGAAAAAGGCTTTGAGAAGTCCGCCAGTGGAAGTTCTCGGCCGCAGCAATAAAGCGGCAAGGGCCGGACTCAGTGTCAGAGCGTTGAACGCAGAGAGAATTACGGAGATGGCGATAGTTACAGCGAATTGCTGATACAGGCGGCCGAAGAACGAGAGCGATACCAACCACCGGCCCCGAAATCTCTTCCATGGCTTTGAGGGCTGCTGCTTTGGGCCCAAGACCTTCCTCGATGTGGCGTTCAACGGCTTCAACCACGACGATGGCGTCATCAACGACTAAGCCGATGGCCAGGACGAGCCCAAACAAGGATAGAGTATTGACCGAGAAACCGAAGATCGGAAAAAACATGAATGTGCCGACCAGCGAGACGGGGACAGCGAGTAGTGGAATGAGCGTGGCGCGCCAGCCCTGGAGGAAGATGTATACAACGATGATTACCAGGATGATCGCAATGACTAAAGTCAGAACGATTTCCTTCATGCCTTGTGTGACGGCCCGCGTAGTGTCCAGCGAAAGGACGTAGTCCATGTCGCTCGGCAAACGAGTTTTCACATCTGCGAAAAGTTTCCTGACCCCGTTGGCGGCCTCCACGGCGTTAGAACCCGGCAACTGGTATACGGCGATGATGGCCCCCGGCTTCCCATTCAAGCGACCCACAACGCTGTAGTTCTGCGCGCCAAGCTCTACGCGTGCAACGTCCTTTAGACGGACCATTGCCCCACCGGGGGACTCGCGTACAACAATTTCTCCGAATTCCTCGGGCGATGACAGGCGGCCCTGAGCCCGGACGGAATAGGTGTACACCTGGCCTTTCGGAACAGGTTCGCTACCCACCTGACCAGCAGGGTTGACCGTGTTCTGTGACTGGATTGCTGTGACAATCTCCGGAACCGTGATGGCCAGCTTGGCTAATTGGTCAGGCTTGACCCACAGCCGCATCGCGTACTGACCCGCTCCGAAGATCTGGACACTTCCAATCCCGTACGAGCGTGTGATTTGATCGGCAAGATTGATGTAGGCATAGTTAGCCAGGAATCGCGCATCGTAGGTGCCATTGGGTGAGTATAACGTGACCAGCATTAGGGGGGCCGTCACGGTCTTCTGCACGGTGACGCCAAAATTGGTGACATCGCTCGGAAGCTGTGACGCTGCCTGCGTTTCTCGTATTTGGGTCAGGATGAGATCGGTGTTCGGATTGGTCTTGACGTCGTAGTCCACAATGAGCCGCATTACGCCATCGGCCGTTGAGTTTAGCGAATACATGTAGTTCAGATTGTCAACGCCGCTCATCTGCTGTTCGATTGGCGTTGCCACGGATTGCTCGATGGTTTGCGCATCCGCGCCGACATACGTGGCGACAACTTGAACCTCGGGCGGTGCGATATCGGGAAAGAGGGCCACGGGAAGACTGGTGATGGTAACTGCGCCTACGATCACCATCAGAATAGCGATGACCATCGCCACGATCGGACGATTGATAAAGAACTTTGACATGGTCAGTTGCCCTTCGTGGGAGCGGCGGCCTGCTTAACCTTGACAGTCGCACCGTCGCGGACCTTTTGCAGCCCTTCGACAATCACCAACTCGCCGGGTTTGACGCCGCCTTCGACGATCCACATTGCATCCACGCGCTCCCCGACTTGGACCGGCCGGATGCTCACTCTGTTATCGTTGCCAACCACGGCCACTTGATAGCTTCCTTGGAGTTCCGTGACCGCCCTTTGAGGCACGAGAAGAGCGCCGGGCCGAACGTCACCGGGTGCCCGGACTCTGCCAAACTGGCCCGGTCTCAGAATGTTTTTTGGATTGGGGAACGCGCAAACAACACGGATACTGCCAGTCGTCACGTCGATTTGGCGGTCGGTTAACAAAAGCGTACCTTTGTGTGGATAAACAGACGCGTCGGCCAAGATAAGATCGAAAGGGGGCGCGTCCGACGGCACCTCTTGCTGATTGTGAGAATTGATTCTTTCCGCGAAATGCATGTACTCCTGCTCGCTAATTGGAAAGTACGCTTTGATAGGATTCACCTGTGAGACCGAGGTCAGTACTGCCGTCGGGTTCACGAGATTCCCGATTTGCACCTGCGCAATTCCGGCGATGCCGTCTACCAGCGACGTGACGTTGGTGAAGCCGAGGTTGAGGTCCGCCTGTTCCACTTGAGCCTCGGCAGCTTTTACTGCCGCTTTCGCTGCGAGGTTTGCCTGGACATCGTTGTCCAATTGGCTCTGAGCAATGGCGCGCTCCTTGGCCAGCGGAGTATCGCGGTCGACATCGAGCTGAGTCTTGCCCAGGTTGGCCTGGGCTTGCGCGAGTTGCGCTTTGGCTTGATCAAGCACTGCTTGGAAAGGACGCGGGTCGATCTGGAAAAGCATTTGACCCTTGCGTACAAAAGAACCTTCCTTGTAGGCCTGGCGGATGATGTATCCAGTCACTTGGGGTTGAATCTGTGCGTTGACGTAGCCATCGAGCGTAGCAACCCACTCGCCGTAGATAGGGACATCTTTTTGCACCACCGTGGCCACTTCCACCTCGGCGGGTGATGGAGGAGCAGCAGCGTTTGGATTTCGACAACCCGTGAATAGCAACGAAGCCGCCGGGAGCAGAGCCACAATGGGCCAGATCTCTCCAAAAAGAGACCGTGATTTCTTCTTCCTCAGGGTTCGAATCGTGATTTGCATAGCTGAAATTCCTTGTCTGAATCTTGCCGATCTTTCCTTACTTGCAGACTCACAACTGACGGGTATGGCGCATATGATGCTCCAAATCCTCCCTGAGGTACACACGAGGCCTGCTCAACGATCCCGATGGCAGCTTGCTAATCCGATCGAGCCGGCACTGAATCAGCTGAGGAGATCACGCAGTGACGAAAAGAGATCGGGCTGCTCGAGCGATTCCCTTGAGAACTCGGAGGCCATCCTCCTGTGAGCCGGTATCGAACTGTGCGCCCGTATGATCGACAGCATTGCTGACCATAGCAACCAAGGCTACAGAAGCTTGCCTGGCCACGCCAAAGGCAAAAAGCGATGCGGCCTGCATTTCGACCGCGAGTGCGCCCTCCTGGGCCCATTTATTGAGTTGTGCTTTGGTTTCGCGGTACGGTGCATCCGTTGTCCACACCTTACCAGATCGGATGGCCCATCCGGTAGCGATCAACTCCCGCTCGAGTAGCGGAACCACCGCCGACTTGCACGCGACTTCACTGTCCGGCGGCAGGTAGTGATAAGAAGTTCCCTCGTCACGAATCGCGCTGGTTGCCACGACGAGACACGGGAGCGGTAAATCGGGAGACACGCGGCCGGCGGAAGTCAGCCCGATGATGAGTTTGGCCCCCGCTGCTTGGAGCTGCTCGGCAATGAGTACCGCGTAAGGTCCGCCGATGGTTCGCGCGATGATTCCGCAGGTAACATCTTCGAGATCCATCGCGAACATCGAGGTGTGAAAGCACGCCCAGGGCCCGAAGGGCTTGGCTATGCCATCTCGAACCAGCCAGTCGGTGATATCTCCATCGAACTCCAGGATGCACACGGGAGGAACGATTCCTGCAGGGATCTGCCGCCTTCGGCGCACATCGTCGATCAAGTTTTTGGGGGTG
The DNA here is from genome assembly GCA_003223255.1 of Acidobacteriota bacterium. GTDB lineage: Bacteria > Acidobacteriota > Terriglobia > Acidiferrales > UBA7541 > Acidiferrum. The sequence continues at coordinate 8,595 of QHYJ01000206.1, forward strand.
AATGCGGACGGTTGATCCAGCGCATGGTCGAGGATCGGAGGAGTCGAATCTTCCGTCATGCCCGACCCATCACCTCGCCGCGTTCGGTTAAAGATAATCTTTATTCCGCGATGAAGCAGTATAGACGACATCGATTGACGGAACGATCCGCCTATTGCGCGTCCATCCACTTGTCCGAGCCCGTCAGCTTGACGGCCACATTCGTAAAGAATATTCGAGCCGCCTTGCCGTCCGCCATCCCGCGATGGTCGGTTGAGACAAGCAGCGGGCCGGCTTTCTTGTAGCCTGCCCAAGTGGTGGAGAGGAGACTCGGTTTCTTCGGTCCACCGCGATGGTAGGTGAATTCCTTAACTCGCCCATCCGACCCGAGGAAAAGATCCCACGTATCTCCCGGCGTGTAGCCGCCAGCCTCCGCAGGATATTTCACGGACACTAGCGTGGCCGTACCATTGGCCAGGGGCAATTTTTGCTTTTCCTTGACTGTCACAGCGGCGCTGGTATCCCAATAAACATGGAAGGGGAAAATGAACCAATAATTGTCGTTGACGAAACCCGGTTCAATTTCGTCTTTCACGTTGGCAGGTGCGTTGTTGAGTTGAGACCGGTTATAGGTAACCTTCACCGGCTTGCCGTCCGTGTCTTTTGATTCATATGTGACTTGTCCGGTCTTGGGCTCCCAGGTACACGTGCGTGAGAGACTCACTTTCAAAGCAGGGAGCTCCAGGTTAAACGTGTAGCGTACGGCATCTAATTGCCCAAACGAATCAAAGCCATAAGTCTTGGCAAGTTGTTCCGCAATGGGTGGGCGCGTCTGTGCCCGGGAAGTGCCCGCAAGGAGTAGCACGCCAAAAAATAGCCAACGGATCATCGTGAAACGGCGCAACTTTGTCATGGATTGCCCTCCTCAGCCAATGAAACGAACGTGGTCTTGGATGATTTACAAAGTTCCTTGGATACCTGAATCGTATGTGGTGCAGTTGCCTTCACTCTACCAGGTCCGCTGAGCATTGCAGAGCGGCCGATCGTCTAGCCCGAAGCAAAGCGATAATGGCAGCGGCTACTGCCACGGACCCGTATTCCAGCATCATGATCCAGTCCGGAACTACCCACGGCCGTCCCACTAAGCGCAGGTGCCAGACATAATAAGTAGGAATAATGCTCAAAGTCCAGACCATGATCGGGACCGTTGAGGTTGACTTTATGAACGGCAGCACCCACAGCAGGTACCAGGGATAGACAACCGGCGCACAGAAAAGTGATGCTGCCATTGGCCAAGCAAACGCGTCCAAAGACCCTTCCGCGGACCTTCCTCTCATCCAGATCGCTGAAAGAAGGCCGACGAGCACTGCCAGCCCAGCCACAACCTGTGGAGCCGTCACTCGCTCGAGTGTTGCAAAAACGGGATCATTAAAGCGGAACCTCTGCACGTAGGTGCCGAGCGAGCCGATCGGAATCCGCCCGTGGTTGAAAAATGGCACGTAGAGGAGTCCGACCACGATTGCCGCCAGCGCCGCGTCGCGCACGCGAACACGCTTCCAATAGAGCGGCAGCAGTACGATCGGGAGGAATTTCACTGAAACAGCTAGTCCAAATGCCAGGGCCGCAACCGCGCGCCAGCGGCGCACAAGCGAGGTCACGGAGACCAAGAGCAGCAGCACGCCGAGAATATCGACGTGCCCGCTGCCCGCCACCTCAATCGCGAGCAGCGGGTGCCAGGTAAAGGCCAGAACCCAATGCTCTCCTTGCCGAGTACGACGCAAGACGTCGAGCAACACAAACACAATCACCAAATCGCAAACTACAAATGCTACTTTCAGCGCAAATGTAGACTCGTGAATCGATGTTACCGCGCGGAAGAATAGCTGCGCCCCCGCTGGATAGGGGCTCGGCACCTCCGGATTATTCAGCGTACGTGTCTCCGATGTGTGCAAGCCGGCAAGTGCCGGGTCGCTCGGAACCACGGTATAGGGGTTATAGCCGAGTCTCTGCACGCGGCCGTCCCAAACATATCGATGAATGTCGTCGTCTAGACCCGGTGGCATTCGCAGGAATTGAAAATGCCACAGAGCAGACAGGGCAAGACCGAAGACGATGACGCGCTTCGGAAACTCCGGCGTGGAAAAGAGCTCGCGGATGGCTAGGAGGTATGCGACGCCAGCAACAGCCAGAGGAATGAAAAATGACGATTCACCCGTGCGGATGAAGTTGCGTGAGCAGATCGTCAGGGCCACAAGCAAGATGGCGCCGAGTCCGTACAGCCTGTGCGAGGGTGTGAGTTTCACAGGCCTCCCGTTCAATGACGAAGTTGCGCGACTGCTTGCTGCCATTCGCCGAGCCAGCTTGCAGTCCGTGGGGCCTTCGCGGGAGCGAGCCGCAATTCCCGAGCCAGCAGAATCAAATCGTTTGCGACATCGATGTCATAGAAGGGCTCCGTGAAGCCGGTTGAGAGTTCAAGGACCTTCGTGCGCGTCAGCAATCTGTCGAGCGCACTCCTCGTTCCCATTCGATCGCTTTCGAAGAGCATCGGGTGAGCGGCTTTGGCGCCAACCAGGTAGTAGCCTCCATCGTTGGTTGGCCCGACAACCACGTCATGCGTGGCGAGTATTTCGAACGCGCTGTCCAGAACCGACGGCGCGAGGTGTGGACTGTCGCTATTGAATGCGATGACGTGCTGCTGGCCGGTGGCAGTGAAATGTCGAAAAACAGAGGTGAGGCCTGCTGCGAGACCTTCTCCTTCTTGCGCCACGACCTGCACTGTATTGCCTAATAGCTGCGCCAATTCGTCCTGATCCGACGCAGGGCACATCACCGCGATCTCCACGCCCGTCAATGACGTTGCCAACGCGAGGGTGTCCTCTAAAAGGCAGCGATACAGGGCTGTCACTGCGGGAGAAGGAAGGCTCTCAGTGAGCCTGGTCTTGACCATGCCGAGCTTGGGGGCTTTCGCCATAATGACTAACATGCGCTTTGGGTGAGAAAAACACATAGTCGTGTGGCTAGAGGGTTCCCTGAAAGATTGGTCCATCGGGACTTATGCCGGTCGCGGCGTTCCCGCCCTTCGACGTTGAAAATAATAGCGCACGATCCGGCTCAGGATGAACCACGCTGCTCCCACCGTGCCTTTCACCGTACCGCTAATTTTGGATTTTCCAATGCGTGGGTAGTAGCTCACAGAGACTTCCACGATGCGAAATCCTGCGATGGCCCCTTTCACGATCATTTCCACCGCCCAACCGTAGGTAACCTCTTCAAGGGCGAGGGCGCACAGCACATCTGCGCGGCCGGCGCGAAACGGACCGAGGTCACTGACCTTCACGCGGTACAAAAACCTGATCAGGCCGGCGGCGAGGCGATTGCCGAATGATTGGTGCCACGGGAGCGCACCGGGGTTGCTTTTGCCGCCGAAGCGCGAACCGAGCGTAATGTCAGCGCGCCCCTCGATGATCGGAGCCAAGATAATCGGCAACTCCGAAGGGCGGTCGCTGTAGTCTCCGTCGAGGAAAACGACCACATCCGGATTTTGCGTATTCGCAAGCCCTGTCAAACAAGCGCGCCCGTATCCCCTGCGGGGTTCCTGGATGACTTGTGCCCCCATCTTTCGGGCGAGATCGGGCGTTCCGTCAGTCGAATTGGTGTCGACAACGATGACCTCCGTGACGAGATTGGAAGGCAGATCGGCAAGCACACGGCCAATGGCCTGCGCTTCGTTATGGGTAGGAATGATGACCGATACTCGCACGCAGATTCCCTCATCACCACCAAGGGGACGCGGGCCGCCGCCGTGCCAGCAACGCGTCGATGCCCCAGGCACGACCTGCGCGTCCCACGGCGAGTCCGAGCGATGCGATCACCGGAACCAGGAGTTCCCAAACCCATGACGTGCCCCATTCCGAGATCCAAAGGCTGGTGAGGAAGAGGAATGCGACAAAGGCGGCTGGACGTGTAAGTAGACCAATGACCAGCAGGATTCCAAGCGAGATCTCCGTCGCCGCCTGCATGGGAGCCGCCATGGCCGCATGGCTTGCCATCAGTCCCATAACCCACTTCCATGCTGCCGGTGAGTGGCTCGACTTGATGTAGTAATTGATCACTCCTGCGTACCCCGCTGGGGTGTATCCGCCCTTCCCCAGATTCTCGAAGAACACCCATACAAACATCGCACCGATCGTCACGCGAACCAACGCCAAACCGTTTGCCGCATCGGGTCGGCCGATGAAGCTGACTGTCGAATTTTGTGCTTGAGTTGCGTTTGTCGTCATTCTAAACCTCTGCGCAAAAGATTCCACCCGCGACTAAGGGCGAAATCTTAAACTATCGGACCCGTCTGTGCCAGATGGATGCGCAGGGGATAACTACGTTGCAATGAAGCTCAGCCGTAAAAGCTTTTGACAGAATTCGTCAATTCCGCTTGATGATAAAAACTGTCTTATCGTCTATACGGTCTTGCTCGCCAATCTGTCGCAGACGATCATCTCGTTTGACAGCGTATTCGAGCAATGCATTGCAAATGTCTTTTGCCGGCAGCTGGTTGTGTTCGCGCATGACGTTTTCAAGCTGCTGGCGTTCCTCCTTGTCGCTTCCGTCATAAACCCCGTCGGTGTAAAGGAAGAAAATGTCCCCCGGACTCATCAGCGTTAGCTCTGACACATCCGAGGATTTTGCCCGCCTCTGCCGGAATTCCAAGGAAAGGTATCTGTTGCGATCCGGATCATCTTCCGCAAGCTGCACTCCGAGCGGGAGAAATTGCACCATCCGGCTTTTATCAATGTCCATGAACTTGCGGTATTCGACCGAAAAGACTAGCGGTGGTGGATGTCCAAAATTCACGAATCTGAAATAACCATAAGGGTGTACTTCACCGTAAAGCATGGTGGCAATCTCCTGCGCGCTCTCTTTCTCGCTTCTGCCGAGAGCATTACGTGCGGTCACGGACAGGGCCAATCGCAAGTTGATCCTCTCGAACAACTCCGCAGTCGTTTTTCCCCGGTGATCGAGTTCGGAAAGCATAAGTGCATGAAACGTATCGTGAACCGTGGAAGCGATTTTCGCTGAAATGATTCCGTGTCCTTGAGCGTCCACCACGAGGACGCCCGCTATGCTGTAAAGCTCACGCAGGTCTTCGGCGACCCGCACCTGTTCCGAACTTCGTGCGTCTCGATATTCGGTTTCCATTTCAGGTTTATAGCCCGGCCTCGATTTCAGCCATTCCACATGGTCGTCCACCGAATTGTGTGGCGCCGCACCTGTCGGAAGCGGTTCGAGGTACTTCTTCGATCGCTTCAGTGCCCGCTGAATGCGTGCGTCGATGTCGTAACGTTGCTGAAAGTTTATGTACTCAAAGAGGTCGCCGCCGACCGTTCCGGCGGGAATAGAATTGCCGTACATCTCGATTCCTTGCACATGAGGAATCACGCCTTCCACCGGCATCAGCCGCTTGCGCAGATATTCATCGATACTTGGGGCATCGTAAGTTTTGGGCATAAGAGAATTCCTGAATGAAGCGAACTCCCTCCCGTAATGCTTTCCGAGGACACGAGGATGCGCCACTCCTTGGCATCGCGTCTATTGTATTTTGGTATCGATCTGTTCTGGTCAGTGCCACCCTGGCCTAATCAACAGCAAATAGGTCCGATGCATCTCCATGTTCCATCCCCCTTGTGAAGGCTATCGCGCCGAGTACAACCAGCCCATCTTAATCGCGCGCGATCACGATAGTCGTACATGCGCTTTCGCCTTTGGGGAGCTCGCGAGCGGGAGCCATGCGGATTTCCAGCTTTTGGGCTTCTCCGCGGACAATTGGGCAATAGAAGTCCGGCTGATCCAAACCATTCTGGATGCGGCGCCGCCCCGCACAACCGCCATAGCAAGACTCCAGATAAACGCAGGAGCGGCACGCCTCTGGCGTGGTGCGCGCCTCCACAAAGGGGGCAGTTTCTACAACTCCTGAGCGGAGCGACAACAGGATCGCCAGAGGTTCCCCAGCCCCCGGCCAGTAGACGCAAGGCTGAGAAGTAGCGCGCGGCGTAACCCGCACCGTACTTACGCCGCAACCTCCGACCCTTGGGGGTAAACCCGCCATTGCTCGAACCAACGGCTCGCCAATAGCAATCACGTCGGTTTGCTCAAATACGGCGCGAAAGCCTCGCCAGTACTCCTCGTAGCTCAAGGCAAATAGGTCAGAACGCACGGCTTGGTAAACGTTGAGGCGCAGCGGCGCCTGGTAGCGCTTGACCACGCGCGCCACTTCGGCAAGGCGCAGATAGTTCGACTTCATCATTACAGCGATGAAGGTGACAGGGATCCCCAACCGGACGCAGCGTGCTGCTTGATCATGGACCAGCGCCCAATTGCCGGAACCGCGTTGGGCATCCTGCTCACGTTCGGTGGGATAATCCAGGGAGAACTCGACATCGTGAAAGGCTCGAAGCTCGTCATCTGTGAGCATTGCCGCGCTGTGACCGTTAGAGGTGATGGTGAGTTTCACCGACTGAGTGCGGAGGTAGGCCAAAATCTCTCTGAACTGCGGGTGCATTCCGTTTTCACCGGTGCCCAAATTAACGGAGCGGACCGGCAGGCTTCCCATCACGGATCGCACCTGCTCGAGGCTAAGGCGGTCAGTCCTCGCCGGATCGCGGTAGCAGAAAGAACAAGCCAGATTGCACTCGTTGGTCAGCCCGAGGCCGAGCGCAAATCCTCCAGTCGCAGCAGGCCGGACCAACGCAGAGTGCGAAGCGGACTGAGTGTCGGCCTGCGTCATTATCCCGTTTCCTCGGTCGATGACCCATTGGAATGGCGAGCGATTATCTGTATATATCGCGCGACCGCAGCAAACTCCGGTCGACTGCCCAGCTTACGCTCCAGCTCAAAAACTCGCTCGTACTCCTCGCGGCGGGAGACTTGCGGCGGCAAGTAATCCGAAATGACGCGTACGCCGCGCTCGGCAGCCACTGCGAGTGACGCCCCTTTTGTCATGGCTTGCAGGCTGTCCAGTGTAAATAGCCTCACACGGCCGCCAAGGAGAGATTCATATCCCCACACAGCCGTAAGGTTGCCTTCTACCGCTCCCAGATCACCTGCTACGATGCCGGCCTTGAGCACCTCAACCGGCCCGGCTGCGCACCAGGACAGACACAATCCCGCCCCCGGTCGCATCACTTCGCAGCACCTGGGCGGCGGCGGAGAGGACAGCATCTGGAGCGTCAACGTGTTCCAGTAGGTTGTGACAAAGAACGATGTCGAACGATCCCACAGGAAACAAGTTCGCCAATTCGGCCGCGTCGCCGTGTTTTAGGGCGATCTTCCCGTCAACGCCAGCTTCCCGTGCCGCGCGCTTCGCGATCTCCAGCATCGCTGGAGAGGAATCTAGCAGCGTCACGTTTATGCCAAGACGCGCCAGGCGCACGGCGGCGGCTCCCGTGCCGCATCCGAGATCCAAAGCGCGCACTGACAACTTGGTCCGCGGCAGGGGCAGAAAATCCTGCAGGTTGGCGAAAGCCAAGTCGCAGCGCAAGCGGCCCTCGGGTGTCTCGAGGTAGGCGGCGTACTTGTCCGCGCCGCTCTGGAAGCGCCCGCTGTCAGCTTTGGCGATCATCTTCATGCAAAACTCAGGCGAAGTCGATCCCCGATTCGAGTATTGTACACGGACAGAGTCGGGTGTACGGTGTCAGTCAGCAGAGAAGTCAGAAAAATTCTCGCGCAGAGGTATCGACTATGAACCGTCGCGATTTTCTGCAATCAGGGGGCATTGTGTCAGTAAGCCTCGCATTCGCGAAGGCTGGGCGCTTGTTTTCACAGGTCACAACGGTTGACCTTTGGCGCACGTTTGAAGTGACGACGCGCGTTGAAGTCCTGAAAACTTCCGGGACGACACATATATGGGTGCCGGCGGCGCTCCTTACGGAAACGCCCTTCCAGAAGACGATCGCGAATACCTTCAACGCTGAAGGTGGCACCGCGAAACTGCTCGAAAGCAAGACCGGCGCGCTCGGAATCATCGCCGCCGAATTTCCCGCCGAGGTGAGGCCGGTCCTTACAGTGACTAGCCGAATCGCCACGAAAAATTGCGCGGTCGACCTCACCGCTCGGGGAACGGCACCGAAAGAGGGCCGCGCGGAATTGGAGCATTTCTTGCGACCAACCAAGCTCCTGCCGACGGACGGCATCGTGAAAGCGACAGCGAGC
>QHYJ01000207.1 GCA_003223255.1 Acidobacteriota bacterium
GGGACCGATGTATTCGGACTCTGGGCGGATCAGTCGCCCATCTCGAAGCTGCTCAAGGCAATGAGCCGTCCATCCGAGCACGCGGCCTATGGCAAATGTCGGGGTGAATAATTCCTTCCGTATGCCCAGCCCGTGCAGCAGCAAGGCTGTATAGAACTCAACATTTGTATCTAGGCGGCGCTCTGGTTTCTTTTCGGCGAGAACTCGAAGAGCAACTTTTTCGACAGCTCGCGCCAACGCGTAGAGCTCGCGGTTACCCTCGGTCGCATAGAATCGCTCTGCTGCCGCACCCAGCACGTCGGCGCGTGGGTCTCTGACCCGATAAATGCGATGGCCAAATCCCATCAGCCGTTCTCCCCGCGCAAGCTTCGAAAGAATCACCTGTTCCGCCCGCTCCGGTGTTCCGATCTCGAAAACCATATCGAGGGCGGGCCCAGGTGCTCCTCCGTGCAACGCGGCGAAAGTCGAAGCATTCAGGCCGTGATCACACACTGTATTCAGATACGTCTCCAGCCCTCTTGCGCGCTCTTTACCAACTTCGCCGTCAAACATCTGATGAAGGCAGTATTGGGCGTGTGACAAATCAGCGCGCGGCTCGAGCGGTTCTTGGCCGCTGCTAAGTCTCTGATACGCTCCAACTATGGTCGGAAACGAAGCCACCAGCGTCCGAGCCTGTTCGTCAGGAGATTCGGTGCGTCCTAAGCTCAAGGTTCCAGTGGCCATGCGCAGCGCGTCCATAGCCGGTACCGCGTTTCGGGCGGCCTCGCGCAGTAGCGCCAGCGTGACGAGTGGCAAGTATCTTCGCGAGGCGAGATCGACGGCCATATCCTTCAGCTCGCGGGCATTCGGCAGACTTCCATACCAAAGAAGGTGGGTCATTTCTTCGAAGCTGGCTCGCGGCGCAATTTCCTCGACGGCGTACCCGGCCAAGATGAGCTTTCCGGCCTCACCGTCTACGCGACTCAACCGCGTCGCCGCTGCCACTACTCCTTCGAGTCCGCTCTGCTTTTCCAACGGCATATTCGCTGTACCTTTGCGAATATGGTCCGCCGTCGGTATGCTGTCAATCTTGATTGTGGAATCAACGTGTGGGGCCGGAAAAGATCATGTCATCCAGCGAGCGCTACATGACCGCACGACAAGCCGCCGCGATGTTAGGTATCTCTCTTCCGACGCTCTACTCCCACGTGAGCCGGGGCATGCTGCACTCAGAACGGGTCACAGGCAAGTCCCGAGTCAGGCGTTATCTGCGGGATGACGTACTCCGGCTGGTGGAGCGGAAGGAGTTTCGTAGCAATCCGACGAAAGCCGCCGAAAAAGGTCTGCATTGGGGAGGCCCGGTGCTTCAGTCGGCGCTAACTCTCATTGACGGTGGTCGGCTCTTCTACCGCGGTTTGGATGTGATCGAGCTCGCTGATCATTCGACGCTGGAGCAAGTCGCCTCACTCCTTTGGACTGGGGACGCGAAGCGGTCCCTTGCTCTGTTCGCTGATGATGACGCGACGCCACCGTCCATAGCTGCAAGTCTATTCAAATCGATTCGTCGCCTCGGACCCGTCGAGCGGTGCCAGTTGATTCTGCCGCTCGCAGCTAGTTCAGACCTGTCGGCACACGATCTTCGTCCGGCAGCAGTTGCCAAGACCGGAGCGCGCATTCTCCGATTGCTCTTTTCGGCCGTGGTCGGTTTCCCGGCAGCGCCTCCACTGGAACAGGCGCTTGTCCGCGCTTGGACTCCGAACCGACGATCAGTTGCGCCCGCTCTGCGCGCCGCGCTGATCCTTTGTGCCGATCACGAACTCAATGTTTCAGCGTTCACGGCTCGATGCGTAGCCTCAGCGCGAGCCACTCCTTATGAAGTAGTTCTGGGCGCTCTCGCGGCCTTTCGCGGTCGCCGCCACGGAGGCATCTCAGAGGAGGTCGAAATGCTCTTTCGTGTCGCCAAGGAAATGGCCGACTGCCGCCGGCTTGTTGGTACTCGGCTCCGATCCTCTGGTCATGTCCCAGGCTTCGGCCACCAGCTCTATCCAGACGGCGATCCGCGAGGTCAGAAGCTAATTAGCCTTGCCAAAACCTATGGCCGACCGAGGGAAGTCGAATTGGCGAAACGGCTAATTCAGGCGTCGCACGCGCTCACTGGCGACTATCCAAATTTGGATTTTGGCTTGGCTGTGTTCGCGCGTGCACTCAGCTTGTCGTCCGAAGCGCCCATCGCGATCTTTGCCTTGGGACGTACCGTCGGCTGGATCGCCCACGCCACTGAGCAGTACGCAGATGATCAACTCATCAGGCCACGAGCGCGATACATCGGTCCGAATCCGGAAAATTATTCCTGATAGGTGCTGTATGTTTTCAATTCAGGAGTGGGAACTTACGATTCAGCTGTACCTCCGTTGCGCTTCGACACCAATTTCTGAGCGAAGAGCGACAGGAGGACAGGTTTCTGTCCTTGTTATCGACACTACCCAAGAGTTCCCGAATCACGGGCAAGCCTTCCGTTATGCCTTCAGTGGAAGGGTTGCCGACAACCCACTCAGAGCCATCATCAAAACGCCGCAGCTTTTCGAGTGCTAAACTGCCATGGCGTGGCAAACCCTTACAAGTCGAATGGCTACGAAGACGTCGCAGCAGAGTTCATAGCCGGGCGCGGTAGGAACAGTTCAGGTGTCGGAGCATCAGTTGTCGCTGACTGGTCCCAGACGTTGCCTAGTGGCGCAACCGTTCTCGACCTGGGATGCGGAACCGGCGTACCAATTTCGCAAGCTTTGATCGAGCGTGGGTTCAAGGTGTATGGCGTGGACGCCTCACCCACGATCGTGGCAGCGTTCCGAGCCCGTTTTCCAAGCGTTCCCGTGGAGTGTGCCGCTGTCGAAGATTCGGACTTTTTCGCGCGAACTTTTGATGGCGTGGTCGCCTGGGGGCTCTTCTTTTTGCTCGACCCAGAAGTCCAACTTGGATTGATCAAGAAAGTTGCCGGCGTGTTGCAAAGCGGTGGCAGATTGCTGTTCACGGCTCCGAATGAAAGCGGTTCTTGGCCCGATGTCATGACTGGGCGATGTCAATTCTCCCTGGGCTACGAGGAATACCGAAAAGCGCTGGAGGCCGAAGGCATGTTGTTGGTTGGAACCCACCGTGATGAAGGCGAAAACCACTACTACTTAGCGCAGAAGATGTAACTCCCGTAACGTTGTACAGCCCTTACCCCCATCTTTATCGGATGACGGGGTACTCTTACCTAATCCGGTAAGGTAAGGGTGGCCGGCAACTTGCTCAAAATTCCCCGGACTTGTGAGCCCCGAGGATGTTAGACGTGTGTATATGGAGAGTTCCTACAACGAATCGGAATAGGTCCCCAGCGAACGTTGAGGGTCCGCTGAGAGACTCGGCAATTTAGGTTGGAAACGCAGGGGCTGAAATACAACGAAATGAGTGAATTGCGACGCTCGCCGCTATTCTTCTCGCAGCACTACCATCGGATCGACTGCTGTGGCGCGCCATGCGGGAATCACGGTAGCTGCGAACGCCACCACCGCTAACAACACCGGCACCGCAGCAAAAGTGGCCAGGTCGGTTGTGCTTACGCCAAAAAGTAGGCTGGCCATCACGCGCGTCAGCGCCGCAGCACCGGCAAGTCCCACTACTATTCCAGCGCCCGCCAGTTCAATCCCTTTCCGCAATACAAGTCCGATGATGTTGCCTGGCCTCGCGCCTAATGCAACGAGCACACCGATATCGTGAGTGCCCTGCATTACCAGGTGCGACATCACACCGTACAAACCTACGGCCCCCAGCAGCAAAGCGAACACCGCAAACGCCCCAAGCATGGAGCTTGAAAAGCGCTGGCGGGCCAGCGAATCGTACAGACGCTCCTGCATGGTCCGAATTCCATAGATCACCACATCCGGATCGACCGCGTGGATTTCACTTACGACTGCTGAGGAGAGTCGTGCGGAGTCGGATGATGTGCGGACCGCCAGAAACATTTTGGGATCGGGCCGCTGGTTTTGCGGAAAATAGGTTGCGATCTTGCCATCTATCTCTAAGCCGTATTGTTTGACCGCGCCAACCACACCCACAATCGCGATTGGCTTTTTAGGATCGAACCACACATGTTTTCCAATGGGATTGCTGTCTGGCCAGAAGCGTTGCGCGAATTTTTCGTCGATGATCGCGACTGGCAGCTTATCGTGCGTGTCATCCTCGGTGAAAAATCGTCCCTTCCTAAGTGGAATCTCCATCGTCCGAAAATACTTCGTGCCCGCGATGCGCATATCCGTTTGTAACTCTTGCCCAGGGGGTGGCGTGTACCCCTCCACATCGATCCCTCCCCAGCCTACCTCACCCGTGAGCGGCAGTGCCGAAACCACGCCTTCCGTCACCACGCCCGGGAGGTGCGCGACGCGGTTCTCGATTTCCTTGTAGAAATTGATGGTTGGCGCATCGTTTTTATCGTTCTGATACTTCCGGCCCGCTGCGGCCACCTCCATCGTCAAAACATGATCGGTCGTGAATCCAGGCGGCACGCTCTGCAACCGTATGAAGCTGCGAATCAAGAGCCCGGCTCCGATCAAGAGCATCAAGGAAAGCGCTACTTCCGAAACGACCAGCAACCCCCGCAAACTGTGCCTTCTTAAATGCAAACCACCGTCGCTTTGGCCGCTGCGTCCTCCTGCCTTTAGAGAGGTGTTGAGATCCACCTTGATGGCGCGCCACACCGGGGCCATGCCAAACAGACCGCCGGTAGCCAGCGAAACTCCAAGCGTGAAAGCTAGAACCGTGGCGTTGATCGCAATGTCCTCCAGGCGCGGAATGTTGCCCGGATTCATCGTGCGGACCACGTAGAGACTAAGTTGTGCGACGAGTAGCCCGGCCGCACCCCCGAGGAGCCCTAAAACCATACTTTCCGTGAGTAGCTGACGTGCTAAGCGCTGCCAGGCCGCTCCCAGCGCCGTCCGGATGGCCACTTCTTTTTCACGTCCCGCTGCGCGCGTGAGCAGAAGGTTTGCAACGTTGACGCACGCAATCAACAGCACCAAGCCCACCGATCCCAACAACACAAGCAGCGCCCGGCGTACGTCACCGACCACCTGTTCCTGCAGCCCTATTACCTGCATGCCGAAACTGGCGTCACGCTTGTCTTTCTCACGGATACGGCTGGCGATCACGTCAATATCCG
>QHYJ01000208.1 GCA_003223255.1 Acidobacteriota bacterium
CGCTTCCATGTCGCTCGGCAAATAGAGGGCGACTCGTTTTCCCAGGCGTGCGTGCAGCCGCTGAAATTCGGACAGGCCAGAGGGGTCGTAGTCCGGCAGATGCAGCAGACTGAACTTGGAATCCGCTGTACAAGCCAGCCAATCCAATGCGCGGCTGGAAATCCGTCCGTGCCCGTAAATCACCGCGTCCACGCCAAGATGGAGTTGCTCGGCAGCCACAAACACCGCTGGGTTTTCTGTCAACGCGCACCTGCCGACCAATGCGTAGGGGCAATTCCGCGTGAACAGAAATGAGAAAACGCCGTGTGCGACGGTAAGTGGTGCTGCGTCGAAGGGTTTGCCATTTTTCAAGAAGGCTTCGTTCTGCCAGACACGAAGGGAAATAATTTCGCCTTCGCTGTTTGTTAGTGCATTCGTACTCGGGCTCGCACTACGCCAGAATAAATCGGCCTTAGTCCGCTCGGCGGCGCTCCAACATACCTCCATCTCGACTCTATTTTCATCGTTCGCTTGTGGGCCGAAGGACCATGCCTCATTCGTACCGGAGGGCGATCACTGGATCGACACGCGAGGCCCGCCGCGCTGGAATGTACGCCGCGAGCCAAGCCACCGCGCTAAGCAGCACGGCTACGGCTGTAAACACAGTTGGATCCCAAGTCTTCACCTGATAAATCAACCCCGCCATAAATCGCGTCAGTGCCAGCGCGGCAACAACACCGATGGCTACTCCGATAACCGCTAACCGCATGCCCTGACAGACCACCATTTTGCGAACCTCGCCGATCTCCTGCGTTCGCTCCTGTACCGCGTACCCCATCAATCCATACACTCCAATCGCGGCGAGCACGAGCGCGACACCGGCAAAAATCGAAAGCAGCATCGTATTGAAATCGGCCCCCGCTGTGGATTCCCCAACCACCTGCTCCATCGATCGGACATGCGCGACCGCCAGTCCCCCGCTCGCCTTTCGTACTTCTTGTTGAATCTCCGTGCTCAGCGAAAACGGTTCCACCTTCGTGTGGACCTCCCAGAGAAACGGCACTAATCGATTATCAAGCGCGCTGATTCCGTCCGGCACCTGCGCTTCGGGCACGTACATGATGGGCGCAGGCTCATTGTCGAGCCCGTAATCGCGAATATCGCCCACGATCACCACGATCTGTCGCGGAACATCCTCGAACGCGGGGCCTAGCCAGCCTAGCCCCCTTCCGATGAGCAGTTGCGCTCCAATCGGATCCTCTTTTTGCCAGAAGTGCTGCGCCATCGCTTCATTGATCAGCGCAACAGGAGCCGACGCAGCATCATCGCGTTCCGTGAACACCCGCCCCCGTAGCACCGGAATGCGAACGGGGATCGTAAACGGTAAATCCGGGCCGCCCGTTAATGGCAAGCAGCAGGCTCCCGCCACTGCCTCGACTCCCGGTAACGCACCGACGCGTCGCTCCACGTCTCGCACCATCTGCGACACTCCGGCTGTCTTCTCAAACCGCGATCCGGAAAGGGCCATCTCCATCGTAAGCACGTTGTGTCCGTCGAATCCCGGCCTCACGCCACGCAGCGCTTCGAGAGTTCGGATCATCAGCGCGGCACCGACGAGTAGGATCAGAGCCATCGCCATCTCCGTCGCAACTAGAATCGACCGTGTCTTGTTCTGCCGGAAGCCTCCGCCAGACCGAGCGCCGCTCTCCCGGAGGGTTGCGTTCAAGTCTTCTCGCGCTGCGCTGATCGCTGGTACCAACCCGAACAAAATTGCAGTGAACAACGAAACAAGCAAGGTATAAAGGAGAGCGCGCGCATCCAGCCCCACCTCTGCTCCGTGCTGCCCGATCCGGGGGAGATTCACCGGGTTCACAGCCAGCAGCGCACGCAGACCCAGAAACCCAATGGCTAGTCCAAGCGCGCCACCCATGAGCGAAAGCAGGACGCTCTCAGTTAGCAGCTGAGAAATAATCCGCCACCGTCCCGCTCCCATCGACGCGCGAATGGCAAGTTCGCGCTTGCGCAAGGTCGCCCGCGCTAAAAGCAAATTCGCCACGTTCGCGCACGCGATCAGAAGCACGAACCCAACAGCTCCTAGCAAAATCAGCAGGGCCGGCCGCACACTCGCAACCACCGTATCTCGCAGAGGCACTGCCGTCGCGCTTTCTCGCGGGCCCATCCAACTCGGAAACTTCCTCCTGAGTTCTTCACCAGCCAGCTTCATTGCCGCCTGCGCCTGCCCGAGCGTCTCTTCCGGTCGCATTCGCGCCGCCGCCCGCAAGTAGTGTCCCTGATCCGTACTATCGGGGTCAGCTTGCAGCGGGAGCCAGATATCGGCGGGCGGGACACTCTTGAACTCCGGCCCAAGCACGCCAATGATCTGGTAAGGGTCTCCGCTCAGTTCAACTGTTCTGCCAACAATTGTTGGGTCGCCTCCGAACCGTCTGCGCCATAGCCCATTGCTGATTACCGCTACGCGTGGTCCACCCGGACGATCCTCTTCCGCCGTGTATGCTCGGCCTAGCGCGATGGGAGCGCCAAACACCTCGAAATAACCCGCCGACGCATGAATACCTTTCACTTGCTCCGGGCGGTCTCCGCTCGCTAAATTTATTCCCGGTCCGGCAAAATCATAGGCAGCAATCGACTCAAAGACTTTCGTCTGCTCGCGGTAGACCATGAATTTCGGTACCGAGGTAGACCACTGATTCCCGGCGGGAGAACTACGCATCAGCGCTACAAGTCGGTCGGACTGCGGATAAGAGAGCGGCTGAAGCAGTACTGCGTTCACTATCGAAAAGATCGCGGTGTTCGCACCAATGCCCAGGGCGAGAGTGAGGACGGCGACGGAGGCGAAGCCTGGGTTCTTGCGTAGCATGCGCAGGGCGTAGCGCACGTCGTGCCATAATGCCTCGAGCGATAAGAAAGTCTGCAATTCCCTGCGGCCTTCTTTCAGCAAGGTCGTGTTGCCAAACTGCCGCTGCGCTGCGGCTGCGGCTTCTCCCCTGGGCATTCCCTGGGCCACGAATCTTTCGGCTAGCCGCTGTAAATGTTCCTGCATCTCTTCATCGAACTCGCCGTCGTGTCGGTGTCCATGCAACAATCCGCGCGCCTTTGCCATGAAAGCCCGCAGTCTAGACTCTCCTGGCAAGCTCATGATTCTCCTCGTTTCCGGCCGCTACCTTTCCAGGAAAGATAGCCTTCGCCGCTGATATTCCTCGCCTGCCGTCTCCGGTTAACGATCATCGTTCCGGCTCCAGCCGCAGCACGCGGCCAATCACATCAGAAATCCGCTCCCAGTTTTCCGCTTCCACCGCGAGCTGCTTCTGCCCACGCTTGGTGATGGAATAAAACTTCGCTTTGCGGTTGTTCTCCGACGTGCCCCACTCTGCCGAAATCCATCCCCGTTGCTGCAGCCGCAGCAACGAGGTGTACACCGTGCCCTCATTGAGCTGGAGCACGTCGCGGCTCACTTGCTCGATGCGCCGCGCGATTCCGAATCCGTGCAGCGGGCCCAGGGCTTGTAGTGTCTTCAAAATCATCAGGTCCAGCGTTCCCTGCAGCACTTCTGATCTCTTTGTGTCCATGCCCTCTGTCCTTTTGACCGCACCATCGTTCCCTTGGATTATCCACATGAGCCTATCATCTCTCATTTGGAATGTCCATATGAGGGCGAGCTCTCCGCCGCCACGGAGGGTAATTGCTTTCTTAGTCCGTGCTTTCCCATGTCGCCACGCAGCGCGCCACCGAAATCGGCATCCGCATCGCGCTGGGAGCGCAACGGGCCGAAGTCCTTTAGCTGATGCTGTCAGACGGGCTCCGGCCCACGAGTGTAGGCCTAGTTTTGGGCCTGGCCGGGGTAGCTGACGCCTGCTCGGCCGGCATGGCACCAGATCTTGGCCGCCAAAAACAGAAAACGCAGTCGTGTCGTGGACAGTTGCGTATGTTTCATCTCGGTTGGGTCGGCCGGAGTTTTGGCGAATGAATGCTATCTCATTATCGAATTGGCGAATTATCGTGACCCTTATTGTGACCAGAATTGGTCCGGGTCAAATAAGGGTCACAGATTTCATGCCCCGCTTATAACCCTCTGATTTTGAACAGTTCCGAGCGTTGTCTCTTATTGGGGAAACATGCGATATTGGAAGCAGATATTTAGGGCATAGCACTGCGTGCGAGTAAGTGCCTGCACTAAAAAGACTTACGCGGAAAGGATTACGCTAACTCGTAAACTGGGGCTAGGACGGGCTAGGACCGCCAAGTGCCCAGAGCTCCTTTGCCTGGCACAAGCGTTACTCATGCCAGGGTGGTGTCCCGCACCACCTCGAAGGGCATTACCCCTTCTTCCTCGCTCCTACGAGCTCATGCGCCAAACCAGCTCCCTCCTCCGGACTTCGTGATTCC
>QHYJ01000210.1 GCA_003223255.1 Acidobacteriota bacterium
CGTTACCGGCACCTTCTCGGAGACGTGCGATTGTGAGAGCCGTAGGGGAGGGCGGTGCCCTCCCAACGGCGGGGTTTCTGCGTCACCGTTCGTCGGCTTCAGTCACGCATAGGTCAAGCGGTGCCCCAACAGCGTCTAGCGTCGCGTGAACGGCGCAAGCCAGGCCATGCGATTCGTGGCGCTTGCTTACGATGCTTCACGCAGCGCCAACATGCGCCTGCGTTGTCGGCTGTGAGTTTTTTTGGAGCACTCGCCATTGTCCTGGCGAGGTCCCCTCCCAGTGGTGGAAGGCCCGGAAAAAGGAGTTGGCGTCTTCGTAGCCCAAGAGATAGGCAGTTTCATTGAGCTCCAGAGACGCGTGAAGCAGATAGTGACGTGCTAGCTCCCGACGCGTTTCTTCCAGCAAACGCTGAAACGTAATCCCCTGCTCGGTGAGCCGCCGCTGCAACGTCCGAGTGCTCAGATGCAGCTCCCTTGCGAGATCCTGTATCCCTGGGCGCTGGCCCGCGAGTAGCCGCTTGAGAATGGCTTTTGCTTGTTCGCTGAACGTTTTCTGCGCGAGCTGCTGCGTCAGTTCGGCCTCAAGTTGCGGGGCCACAATCGCTAGCAACTCAGCGTTGTAAGTGGCAAAGGGCAGGTCCATATCCGCTTTGCTGAATACCAACGCATTCCGGCTGGCCTTGAACTTCACAGAACTGTGGAAATGCGCCTCATACATTTCTCGGTGCGCCGAGGTCCGTTCAAACTCCACGCGCTTTGGATTCAGGGGCCGCCCGGTGCCTCGGCGCCCGATGCTGACAATCCATGCGAAGCATACATCCACCAGCAACGGAGGCTCTTTCTCATGCGCCAGAAGCCAGACGAATTGAACCGCGCATTCATTTCCCCGCTCGACTAGACGGATCTCCTCAGGACAGGTGAGTTGTTTGTAGCGCGCCAGCCGCTCGACCGCATCCCGAAACGACCGGGCAGAGAGCGCGGCGATTTTAATCGGGTCGTAGCGCTCAACGCGCTCCTCGGTCCCGAGCTTCAGGCCAAAAGCTGGATCGTTGCTCGCATCCGCAATTCCTCGGTATAGCGCGAAGAACTCCTCGGTGCTCACCTGGATCTTGTCCTGGTTGAACAACCCGATCGGGAGACCAGCTTGCCGCAGCACTGCTTCCTGCCGAAGGCCCAGTTCTTCAAGCCTTCGTGGGAGCGTGCTCGAAACTCGAAATCGGTTGGTCATGGCTCACCTTAAGAGCATAACTCTACTTTCGTCATCCCCGACCTCGATGCCCCCACTTCGATGCCGCGCACGCATCTCCTCTATTGTCTGTCGAACACGACGACGTTATTCACCTTGCGTCCTTCCTCATCCGTACCCTTGAGCGTGCACGTGCGTGTCCTTCCATTCGTAGAAACCGTGCAGGTTATGATCATCGTGGCCTGGCCGTCCTTCTTTTGAATTATTTGCGGCGTGTCGGCATCTATCCACTTGACCGTGAGTGTGTCTGCCCAGGGGACTCCGATCATCGGGTAGTCTTTCCCGTCGAATTTTGCGTCGAACTCGATATGCATCGGCTTGCCATCCGCGCCAGTTCCGTTGGCATCAACCTTGTAGCGGTTCATGCTTAATAAAATCGTCTCGGTCAGCTCTTTCGGCCCCGGTCCTGGGCTGTACTTCGACTTGGCCGGGTTTAGCTTCCACACTCCTGAGTGTTGGCCGTCCGCACTCGCTGTGGCGGCGAAGATGGCGAGCACCGCGACCAAAAATGTAATCAAGCCAAATAGAAATTTTTCTATTTGTAGGCATCGACGCTCCCCAGGCTTTGCATGAAAGCGTTTCACAACTTGGAGAAGACTTCTTTTGCCACCGTCACCGCATTCACGGCCGTGGGCCAACCGGAGTAAAACGCCAGGTGTGTGATTTCCTCGATGAGTTCTGGCTTCTTGACTCCGTTTTCGAGAGCTCTCTGCAGGTGAAACCGCAACTGGTCGGTGCGATTCAAAGCAACCAGCGCCGCCACGGTGATGAGACTGCGGTCACGTTTGGAAAGTTCTTTGCGCTCCCAGATGTCTCCGAAGAGCACATTGTCGGTTAATTCGGCGAACTTGGGCGCGAGGTCGCCCATCGCCTGTTGAGCTGCGGAAGGTTCTCTATTCATGTTTGTTGCTCCTATCAACGGTATATGTTTACCCATCCTATCGACCGTCTGTAGCCCCCCGCGATTCGTGACGAGTTCACAGGTCATTCACATCGTATCCCGGCTTCTTGTTGAGCCTGTCCCACTTGTTTTGAATGTCGGGTTTGTACACTTTCTCCGCCCAATCCTGAGATTGGACTTCTTCCATTGCTATCGACACCGACTCTTCTCCGTAATGCAGAATGGCCATAACGTCTTTCGTGATTGTTTCAGCGAGCGGAGTTTTCTGCTGTTCGGATTTGCCGGGCCACAACTTCACGGTCACATGAGGCATCGTTCTCTCCTTCCTCTCCGATTGTTTGGTCAGCCCTCGAAGAAAACGGCCACTCAGCGACCGCTCATCTGCTCGATGTGTTCGGGATAGCGAGCTCCTTGGACCGCAATCTGTGAGGCGGCATTCTCGATGCCCCGGAGATCGTCCGGCGTTAGTTCGATTGCCGCTGCTCCGATGTTCTCTTCCAGCCGCGTCAGCTTCGTGGTGCCCGGAATGGGAACGATCCATGGCTTTTGGGCAAGCAGCCAAGCGAGTGCGACCTGAGCGGGTGTCGCCTTCTTCCGCCGCGCGATCTTGCCAGCAGGTCAACCAAGGCCTGATTCGCCTTCCGAGCCTCCGGCGTAAACCGCGGGAGTTGATTGCGGAAATCGGAACTATCGAACGAGGTTTTTTCGTTGATTTTTCCCGTGAGGAAGCCCTTGCCGAGAGGGCTATAAGGAACGAAACCGATCCCAAGTTCTTCCAGCGTCGGCAAGAGTTCCTTCTCAGGATTGCGATACCAAAGTGAGTATTCGCTCTGCACCGCTGCGACGGGCTGGACGGCATTTGCGCGACGAATCGTCTTTGCTCCTGCTTCCGAAAGGCCAAAATGCTTTACCTTACCTTCCTGAATCAGGTCCTTC
>QHYJ01000211.1:0-5241 GCA_003223255.1 Acidobacteriota bacterium
CGTTGGTGCTTCATGAGTGGCGTATGCTTGAACGCTAATGGTTTCTTCCTCTTGAAGTGCACGGCCAAGGAGCCTTTCGAGCGCATCGCGGACGTCCGAGGAAAGGTCTCGGGCTTTGCGCAGGGCGCTGTTTGACATTGTGGGTGTCCTCCCCGTAATCATCGTTCCGTTCTTTTTACTATAGCAAACTGATACTGCAGGTGGTGCATGGCCGCCGGGACGTTGAGGCTTTGTTCGCACAGCCGCCAGGCGAAAAGAGGAGGCGGTGAATCTCGGCGAAGATTCACCGCCAGAGGGCGTCGCGAAGCGGCCCCTTTTACTATTCTGTTGACGACCTACGCTCAAGGGTAGCTCTTGAGGGTAGGTCTTGAGGGTAGCTGAGCCACCCTTGATAAGAGCGTCATGGCAATGCCGCAGTCGAGCACGATAGGGGAACGGGTTCTGTACTGGCTCTCGCTCGACACCCAGGTGCGGGCGCTGGCTGAGAGGCTGCTTGAAAGGTTTGCCGTAACAGTAGGCGACCTGCCAGCCAGCGCCGCGCACCACCACGCCGAGTCCGGCGGTCTCTACCGGCATTCGCTGGAAGTGGCGCTCAAGGCTTTGGAAGAGTTCGAAGGCAACATGATTATGGAAAAGGAGGAGCTTACCACCGTGCAGAAGCATTCGAGGGCGGGGTACAACATAGCGGCGCTGTTATTTTTCTTCCTGTTTTTGGACAACCTGTTGCGACGCGCCGAAGGACAAGGCTGGAAGGGTTTCTGGCCGTGCTCGGGGAGATTCGAGGTCGTGGTCCTGTTTGGGATGTTGAGTCTGGTGGCACAGTTTGTGTACTGGTCGCGGATTGTCAGCGGCCTCAATCAAGAACACGCCTGAAACCTTAAAACCATCACGGTGACCTTTGACTTCAGCCCTACGCACGACTTTTTTGACCATAAGTGGTTCCAAATCCGTTGGATTGATCGCATGCCCCGAGCCAGAGTGCCGACTGGCCGAAATGAGATAATATTATTGGCAATTCTAATCTACATGGTACACTGCCCTGGAGAAGGTGAGGATCGTCGTGGCAAAGACAACAAGCGAAGCGGAACTTAAGGTCGCGGACGAAGTTTGGATCGCTACTGCGCTGCTTCACCGCGAGCATCCAGAATCGCCAGACTTCACGGTAGATGAGATTGTGGAACGTGCTAAGAAGGAGGGGCTGCACAAGCCTTTTCGGCGCGGAGTCTACGTTCACGCCATCCAACATTGCGTTGCGAATCGTCCCCCAAATCCTGGACGCTATCGGATGCTGCTGGAAACGCGGCCTGGCCATCGCCGATTATTCCACATGGGAGATTCCTACCATCCCCAGCGAGAGGGGGCGAAGATTACTCCAGAACGCGAGGATCTCCCATACGGGTACAGCGGCCTCTTGAACTGGTACCGTGACTGGTCTGCGATGGCGATCAGCATTGCAAGGAAGGAAGACCCCCTGCTGGCGTTGCGTGGCTCGGGCAAGCATCTTTGGGCTGACGAACACGCCGACGACTACGTTCGGCGTTTACGTGAAGGCTGGGAATGAGCCGCATTTTTTGGGACACAAACCTGTTCATCTATCTGTTTGAAGACTACAAGGTGTTGTCAAAGAGAACGGAGGAACTGCGGGCCAAGATGTTAGCGCGCGGAGACCAGCTCTTAACCTCAACTCTGACGATTGGTGAAGTGCTCGTGAAGCCACTCGAGCGTGGTGCGACCGACGTGTGCCAACAGTACGAGAGAGCCATCACTTCTAGGGCCGTGGTGATCCCGTTCGATCTGAGGGCGGCCAAGATTTATGCGTCTCTGCGTCTGGACCGGTCACTCCGCGCCCCGGACGCAGTGCAACTGGCTTGCGCTGCAAGCGCCGGAGTTGACCTGTTTGTGACGAACGACACCCACTTGCAGGGAAAACACATAAACGGCATCCACTTTATTGTCCCTGTGGAATCCGTGCCTATCTAGCGCATTTTTCAGAATTACTGTGATCCCGAACCTCATGGCCAATCATGATCGACTTCTATTGTTGGGGATAATGGTCCTGTTCGTCGTCACCCGCCTAAACGAATGGATAGGGATGCTTCCTGGCCGAGATTATGAGCAATTAAGAGGAAAAACCACCCAGGAACAACGCATGGCAGTCAGTCTATCACCAGACTGAGACCGCTATTCGTGGCGTTGCCGCCAATCGCCGGCGACGAATTCTCATCAAGAAGGGTACTTTTGAACTGCGCCATCGACGGCGCAAGTCTCTATCCCACCTACAGAAAGCCCTTCGACATGATCTTTCCAGCGTGCCAGAAATGAAAAATGGCACGGCCCTGGTAGACGATTTTAGAACTTTTCTGGTGATGTCCGGTAGCTCTGAGTCCATTTCTCAGCACCTTACAGCGGTAGAACAGACTTTCCGCGAAGGAGCAATTTTGTCAACCACTCGCAATGACCACGAATATGTTTAATCCGGTGTTTCGTCTCACCCTCGATTAAGTGTTTCACCTGATTGTGAGATTCGACTTCGTTTGCTAGCCTTCTGTCCGCCTGCCGAATCAGTCCCTTTACTTTTAGTCCTCGTTTTCTTGGCTTGTATGGCCAGACCTCAAGCCGAGAAACTTGCTCGCTACCCAGCTGAATGCGGTCTTTGAGCATGGGAACAGAGTGCCATGCGCCAAGTCTTCAACCTGACGAAAGCCGCTGCTCTAGGATTGAATAAAAGAGCGGCGCGTCGAGCGTGGGCTCCAGACTCCACCGGTTGAAGACCGCAATCCCCAAGTTAAAGCAACGAAAATCCCCGCGCCCTAAAGCTTAAAGCAGAGGAAGCTTTGGAGAATACAATCATGACCGAGAGCATCTTGTCCACAATCGGCCACACACCGCTCGTCAGGTTAACGCGCGTGCTCCCAGACTGCCCATTCCGCCTCTTCGCCAAGCTGGAAGGATTCAATCCGGGTGGGAGCGCAAAAGACAGGCCGGCGTTGCATATTCTCCAAGAGGCAATGCGAACCGGCGCCATCAGGGCCGGGACCGTGGTGATTGAGTCCAGTTCCGGGAACCTGGGGATCGGCTTGGCGCAAGCCTGCCGCTATTTGGGATTGCGATTCATCTGCGTGGTGGACCCGAAAACCACCGCGCAGAATATCCGCATCCTCAAAGCGTACGGGGCAGAGATCGATCTCGTCTCAAAACCCGACCCGGTGACCGGGGAGTTCCTACAAGCGCGGATCAACCGAGTCAAAACGCTGCTGCAAACCATCGAGGACAGCTTCTGGACCAACCAGTATGCCAACCCGTTGAATGCCCAGGCCCACTATCGAACCACGATGCACGAGATCGCGACGGAACTGAACGGAAGGCTCGACTACGTGTTCGTTTCCACCAGCACGTGCGGCACGCTCAGAGGTTGCGCCGAATACATTCGGGATCACCACTTGCTCACCGGGATTTTCGCGGTCGATGCTCATGGGAGCGTGATTTTTGGCGGACAGCCGGCCAAGCGGCTCATTCCGGGACACGGCGCGGCCAGGCGCCCCGAGCTTTTCCGCGCCGATCTGGCCGACGAGTGTGTCCACGTGACGGACCTGGACTGTGTCGTGGGTTGCCGCCGCCTGGTGCGGAGCGAGGCCATTCTCGCTGGCGGGTCGTCGGGCGCCGTGGTGATGGCGGTAGAACAAGTGAAGGACCGGATACCACGAGGCGCAACTTGCGCGCTCATTTTTCACGACCGTGGAGAACGGTACCTTGACACCGTCTATTCCGACGAGTGGGTTGAGGAACACTTTGGGGACGTCGCACACCTCTGGCAGGACCAAGCGGAGTTGAGCCATGCGTGATGGCAACATCGCAATTTTGAAGGGGGCGGAAGTCCGCGCAGTGCTGACCGGGCGCGAGCTCGAGGTGATCCAGGCGGTTCGGGTAGCTTACGAGACTCACGGCAACGGCGACAGCTCGCTGCCTCACTCCACTTTCTTGCGGTTTCCCGATCAACCACAAGACCGAATCATTGCCCTGCCGGCCTACCTGGGCGGCGATTGCCGGATTGCTGGAATCAAATGGGTCTCCTCTTTTCCAGAGAATCTGAATCTGGGTCTTGACCGCGCGTCGGCGGTATTGATCTTAAATTCAACGCAGACTGGCAGGCCCGAAGCTGTGCTTGAGGGATCCGTGATCAGTGCGAAGCGAACGGCGGCCAGTGCAGCCCTGGCCGCCCAGTGCTTGCTCACGGGGAACAAAGTCGGCCGCGTGGGGATGATAGGGTGCGGCTTAATCAATTTCGAGATCGCTCGATTCCTTTTGGCCGTGTTCCCGGAGGCGAAAACCCTCGTCCTCTTTGACAAAGACAACTCTCGCGCAAAGCAGTTCGCGGAGAAATGTCAGAAGACTTTCGGGCAGGTCGGCGTAGAGACTGCCACAGATGTCAAAGCCGTGCTGCGCAACTCCCCGCTCATCTCAATTGCCACCACCGCGCTCGCGCCGTACCTCAGCGAACTTACCGAATGCCCTCGTGGGAGCGCGATTCTCCATATCTCGCTGCGGGATCTGACCCCCGACGTCATTCTCTCCTGCGACAACGTGGTGGATGACGTCGATCACGTCTGCCGCGCCCAAACCTCAGTACATCTGGCCGAACAACGCGTAGGGCACAGGGATTTCATCCGGTGCACCTTGGCCGACATTCTCAGCCGCCGGGCCCCGGCCCGGAAAGATTCCGAGACCGTCTCCGTGTTCAGCCCCTTCGGGTTGGGGATACTTGATCTTGCCGTCGGCAAACTGGTCAGAGACCTGGCGCTCCAGCAAGGACTGGAGACAGTCATCGGTTCGTTTTTGCCCGACGCTTGGGCCGAGACGGCATGCGAGAAAGCATGAAGGGTGCGTTTGCCAAAGGGGCTCAGGTCGAAGGGGCCGAGTGTGCGGTGACTCAGGACCGGTGCGCTGACGCGAGTACGCCCGCCGAGCGCAATCTCGCCGAAGTCCTAGCGGATGTCCTGCGCCTCGACCACTTGTCCGTGGAGAGCCACTTCTTTGATGAACTGGGTGCTGACTCCTTGGTGATGGCCAAGTTCTGCGCGCGAGTGCGGAAGCGCGGGGACCTGCCGCCGGTTTCCATGCAGGACATCTATCACCATCCGACGATCCGAAGTTTGGCCGCGGCGCTCGCGGCTGTGGCGCCCACGCCGACCAAGCCGCAGGTCTCCGCTGCGGTTGAGGCGGCCACGCCAACAAGCACGCGGG
>QHYJ01000211.1:5311-13647 GCA_003223255.1 Acidobacteriota bacterium
ATGCAGCTGTAGTCGCCATCTCGGAGGAGTACCAGTGGGTCTTGGCGGGTTCAGGGGCTGTCGGGATTTGCCTGCGGTTGATCGTGGCCAGCAGTTCGGCTTTCCTCGCTGTCTGTACCGTGCCGATCGCCGCGAAATGGCTGCTCATCGGCCGTTGGAAGTCCCGTCAAATACGCCTCTGGAGCCTGGCGTACGTCCGCTTCTGGATCGTCAAGACTCTGGTCCGATCAAGCCCGGCGGCTCGTTTGTTCATCGGGACGCCCCTGTACACGCTATACCTGCGGGCGCTAGGGGCGAAGATCGGGCCGCGCGTCGTGATGCTCTCGCGGAATGTGCCAGTTTGCACAGATCTCCTGACTATCGGCGCGGGAACCGTGATCCGCAAAGCGGCCATCTTTAACGGCTACCGGGCGCAGGCCGGAAGTATCCAGATCGGGCCGGTGGCACTCGGTTGTGACGTGTTCGTCGGCGAACGTAGCGTGCTGGACATTAACACGTCGATGGGCGATGGGGCGCAACTCGGTCACGCGTCCGCGTTGCACAGCGGCCAGGCGGTGCCGGCTGGCGAGCGGTGGCACGGATGTCCAGCACAGCCCACGGACGTGAACTTTGTGCGAGTCGCCCCGGCACGGTGCGGCACGCTGAGGCGTGCCGCGTATGGTGTCGCCGCCCTGCTTGTCGTGCTCCTCTTCTACCTGCCGCTCATCGAGGGTACCGCAGGCCTGGCGATCGACGCAGCGTCGTCTGTGACTCAGATGCTGCAGCCGGCCGCGGGTATAAGCGCGCTGGGGCTCTTCGTCGAGGCCGCAATCCTCTCACTGGTCCTTTTCTTCGGTCTCGCGCTCATGGGCCTCCTGCTCGCTGTCGCTGCTTCTCGCGTGTTGAACCTGTTCCTCAAGCCGGACACGGTCTATCCGCTCTTCGGCTTCCACGACGCGATCCACCGAGCAATCGCGCGGATCGGTAGGATAAGGTTCTTCGTGTTTCTTTTCGGAGACAGCTGTTACATCGTCCACTACCTGCAGTTGCTGGGATATCACCTTCGCCCGGTCGAACAGACCGGATCGAATTTCGGCAGCGATGTGATGCACGCGAACCCTTCCCTGAGCGCCGTGGGCACCGGAACGATGGTCGCCGACGGGCTGGTCCTAGTGAATGACGAGGTCTCGAGCAGCTCGTTCCGGGTATCCCGAGCGGCGATCGGGCCGCGGAACTTTATAGGGAACGACGTCATGTATCCAGCGGGCGGCAGGACGGGAGACAACGTCCTCCTCGGAACGAAGGTGATGGTCCCCCTCGACGGCAAGATCCGCCAGGGGACTGGCTTGTTGGGCGCCCCATGTTTCGAGATTCCGCGCACTGTCGAGCGTGACACTCAGTTCGACCATCTCCGCACAGGGGAGACGCTGCGCCGCGGCCTTGCGGCCAAGACACGGTATAACCTTCGAACCATCGGCCTGTTCCTTTTCACACGTTGGGTGGGCGTTTTCCTGTTCGTCCTGTTCTACCTCACCGGCATCGAGCTGTACGATGTACTCCCGCACGTCGTCAGCGCCGCGCTTTTCGCGGTCAGTATCGTAATCACCGCAGTCTATTTCTCCGTGGTGTACTTTTGCGTCGAAGCGTTGCGCTCCTTTAAGCCGACGATCTGCTCCATCTACCACTCGGATTTCTGGCTGGCCGAGCGCCTGTGGAAGATGCATCCGATTCACTATCTCCACGTGTTCGATGGCACGCCGTTCAAGAACGTGCTCTGGCGGCTGATGGGCGTGCGGATCGGCAAGAGGGTCTTCGACGACGGAGCCCACATCTCCGATCCGCCGCTCACCGCGATCGGGGACGAGTCAGTCCTCAACTACCGGAGCAAGGTGCAGTGTCATTCGCAGGAGGACGGCACATTCAAATGTGACCGGACCACGATTGGCGCCGGCTGCACGCTCGGGGTCGGTTCATTCGTTCTCTACGGCGTGACGATGGGCGACGGCTCGAGTCTCGCCACCGATTCCTTCCTCATGAAGGGCGAGGAGGTCCCAGCACACGCGCGGTGGGGCGGAAACCCAGCGAAGGAGATGTGAGATGGGCAATCTCAGTTTGCACAGCACGATGACCGCCAAGAAGGGCGACCGTGAGTTCTGGCGCGGTGTACTGCTCGCCGGTGGATTCACGACGGTACCGCGGTGGACTCTCAATCCAGTGCCAGGCGTCGGCGAACACGAGGCGTGGATTCCGGGCGAACTCATGGCGGCGTTGCGACGGCTGGCGAACGAGCTGGCGGTGCCGCTCAGCTCGATGCTGCTGACCGTGCACGCCAAAGTGCTTGGCGCACTTTCGGGCGAGCACGAAGTGTGCACTGGCTACGCGTCGGAGCTCGGCTCGCCGTTGCCACTTCGAATGACTCTTGAACCCCGCTCATGGCGCGAGCTGCTGCTGGGCGTCGCGCGAGCCGAGGCGGAACTGCTGGCGCACCGGGGTTTCCCAATCGAGGATCTCCGGCGCCAGTTAGGCCTCAGAGAGCCGTCGTTCGAAACTGTTTTCGGAGGAGGGGCGGGCCGCGGCGGGGAGTTGCCTGAGCACATCGTACTGTTGGTCGCCTTCGTCGAACGTAAGGGGCAACTCGTGCTGCGGTTGCGCTACAGGACGGACGTGCTGGATGCGGAGTGCGCCAGGCGGATGGCCGGATATCATCGCACCGCGATGGCGTTGATCGCGGCTGATCCGGATGCCGAACATGCGCGACAGACCCTACTCTCCGCCGAGGAGCAGCATTTCCAGCTGCATGGCCTCGCTGGACGCCGCAGAGAGCTGCCAGAGCGTCGCGTGCACGAGCTGTTCGAGGAGCAAGTTCGGATACACCCGGACGCCATCGCGGCCGTGCGCGGCGACACTCAGTTGACGTACCGAGAGCTCAATGCTCGTGCAAATCAGGTGGCACGGGCCCTGCTGGCGCGGGGGCTTGCTCGCGAAGGTGTCGTCGGCGTCGTAACTGAGCGCAGTCTGGATTGGATGACCGCCGTGCTGGCGCTCTTCAAGGCTGGCGGCGCCTACTTACCCATCGAGCCGCATTTCCCTCCGGACCGCATCGCCAGGACGCTCTCCCGGGCCGGCTGCCGGCTCGTGCTTACCGAACGCGGCAGCACTGCCACGCTCGATGAGGCGCTTAACTCTTTGTCCGGAGTCCAGACGTTCTTCATCGAATTGGCCTATCAGGGGGGCTATCCCGAGGGCAATCTCGGAATTGACGTCGCGCCCGACCAGCTCGCCACCATCTATTTCACCTCCGGCTCCACTGGTGAGCCCAAAGGCGCAATGTGCGAGCACGCGGGCATGCTCAACCACATCGTCGCGAAGATTGATGATCTCAAGATCGCAGAGGGTGACGTTGTAGCTCAGACGGGGCCACTGTGCTTTGACATTTCGCTGTGGCAGTTGCTTGCCGCGCTTTTGGTCGGTGGCCGGACGCTACTCGTCGAACAAGAAGTGATCCTCGACGCCCGGCGTTTCATCGACAAGATCGTCGACCGTCGGGTTAACGTCATGCAAGTCGTACCCTCCTACCTAGAAATCCTGGTGTCTTTTCTGGAGCAGCACTCCCGTGCCCTGCCCGACTTGCGGTGCGTATCGGCCACGGGAGAAGCGCTGAAGAAGGAGCTGGTGCAGCGCTGGTTTGCGGCGCAGCCCTCGATCAAGCTGCTCAATGCGTATGGCCTCACCGAGACCTCGGACGACACGAACCACGAGGTTATGGATCGCGTGCCCGACCGGGAGCGAGTCCCGCTCGGTCGTCCGATCAACAATGTGTCGGTCTACATCGTGGACGAGCACCTCGCTTTGGTCCCGCTCGGCGCGCCAGGGGAGATCGTCTTTTCCGGGGTATGTGTCGGTCGCGGCTACATCAACGATCCTGAGCGGACGCAGCGAGCCTTCGTGCCAGATCCGTACCGCGAGGGCCAACGGCTGTACCGGAGCGGTGACTTTGGCCGCTGGCTGCCGGAAGGAAAGGTGGAGTATCTCGGCCGCCGAGATCATCAGGTCAAGATCAGCGGCTTCCGGATCGAGATCGGCGAAATCGAGAACACTCTCTTGCGCGTGCCTGGTGTCAGCGAGGATGCAGTCGTCGTCACGGAGCGAGCCGACGGCAGCAAGCACTTGGTGGCTTTCTACTCCGGCGAGCGGCCACTGGACGCCATCGATTTGCGGCAACGGCTTAGCGCGTCGCTGCCCAAGTACATGGTTCCGACGGCTTTCCATTGGAGAGACCGTCTGCCGCTGACGGACAGCGGCAAGATCGACAAAAAGAAGCTGACGGCGCTCGCTAGAGAACTCGATGTCGCCGCGCAGAGCCACGAGCGGCCGGGTACGGCGACCGAACACCGGCTGGCCGCCGCGTGGGCGGACGTGCTCGGCATCCCTAAGGAACAAATCGGCAGGCGGGATAACTTCTTTGAACTCGGCGGCACGTCGCTCTCTGCCCTGAAGCTGGCGATTGCCCTGGACCGTGCGGTGGCCTTTAAAGACCTCATCGCTCAACCGATCCTCGCTGATCAGGCGGAGCTAATCGATCGCCGGCTCAAGCGCGGAGTTCCAGCAGCTCCAGGGTTTGTCGGAAGCGATGGCTGCGCTGCTACCGGCGCGAATGCCGCTCGAACTGGCGAAGGGAGGAGCTAAGAATAACTCACTCATCCCCAACCTCACTGCTCAACGTAGACCTGCAACGCGGCAAGCCGCCGATCCTGCGCGTCGAGACAACCGAGGACGCGGCGCGCTGGGCGGTCGAACATCGCAACGCGCTGCGCGCGTTCGTCGCCGAACACGGGTCGCTTCTGGTTCGCGGTCTCGGGCTCCGTGACGCGGCCGAGACCGAGGCGGTCTTTCGCCAGCTTGGCAGTTTGATGACCGAGAGGGAGGCCTTCGCGCCCCGGCGCCGCTACTCGGAGGCTGTGTACTCCGCGTCGAAGTGGCCGCCCAACG
Source organism: Acidobacteriota bacterium (assembly GCA_003223255.1). Taxonomy (GTDB): domain Bacteria; phylum Acidobacteriota; class Terriglobia; order Acidiferrales; family UBA7541; genus Acidiferrum. Next base: position 10,280 of record QHYJ01000211.1, read on the forward strand.
AGCACATGTGCATGCACCACGAACTCAGCTACGCGCTCGAGCCCCCTGGGCTCATGCTGTTCGCGTGCCTCGTTGCGCCGACGAGCGGGGGCGAGACCCCAGTCGCCGACTCGCCAAACGTCCTCAACGCGTTGCCCGCCGACTTTGTCGAGCGCTTCGAGCGGCTGGGCTGGCTCCTGATTCGCAATTACAACAACGACATCGGGGCGTCGGTGGCTGAAGCCTTCGGTACCGACGACCGTGGCGCCGTCGAGAGTTACTGCCGTGCGAATGCGATCCAGTTCGAGTGGCAGCCAAACGGTGGGCTGCGCACTTGGCAACGCCGCAGCGCCATCGTGCGTCACCCGCTCACCGGCCAGCGGTGCTGGTTCAACCAAATCGCGTTTCTGAACGAGTGGACGATGGATGATCCGGAGTTACGTGAGTACCTCTTGGACCTCTACGGCGAGGACGGGCTGCCGTTCAATACCCGCTTTGGCAACGGCGACGCGGTCGGTGCGGATGTCGTACAGCTGCTCGATAAGGTGTATGAGGAAAACACCGTACGCGAGCAGTGGCAGGCGGGCGACCTGATGCTTGTGGACAACGTCCGCACCGCGCACGCCAGGGAGAGCTTCGAGGGGCCACGCGAAGTGATCGTGGCGATGGCCGACGCGGTACACCTTGCCGACCGTTTGCCGACGATCGAAGCGACCGGCGGCTGACGAGCAGTTCTAAAGCAACGCAGTCCGCAGTCCGCGAGTCGAGCAGAGTCGCGCTGAGTTCTGTTTTGATTTAATGGAGATGAATACTGATCATGAGATGGATATTGAGATCAAAAATTCACAAGGCGCAGGTGACGCAGGCGGAACTGTCATACGTTGGAAGCATCACTATATTCGGATTTGCTGGAACTGACCGGCCTGATTCCGGGTGAGAAAGTACTCGTAGTTAGTAATACCTCCGGAGCAAGGCTGGAAACCTATGTAATCGAAGGAGAAAAAGGATCAGGTGTGATCTGCATGAACGGCGCTGCCGCCCATCTGATCAGGAAAGGCGAGGAAATCATCATTATGGGTTTTGAGCTTACCGACGAGCCAGTGACACCGAAAATGATCCTGGTTGACGAGGAGAATAAGTTCGCGCGCTGGCTTTACCCGAACAGCTGACTCGTGAGATCCACCCCTAGCGAGTGGACGATGAACGTGGAGCTGCGCGAGTACCTTGTGGACATCTAAGGCGAGGAGGGGTGCCATTCAATACCCATTTTGGCAACAGCGAGCCGGGCGGCGCGGATGTCGTAGAGCTGCTCGATAAGGGGTATGAGGAAAACACCGAACGCGAGCGCTGGCAGGCTGGCGACTTGATGCTTGTGGACAACGTACGTACCGCGCACGCCAGAGAGAGCTTCGCGGGACCACGCGAAGTGTTCGTGCCGATGGCCTCAGCCGTGCACCTGGCAGAATCTTCGCCGCCGAACGAAGTTACGGGCGGCTGAGGATCGCTTCCAAAGGAACGGAGCCCGTAATGTCCGAGTCGAGCACAGAGGCTGTAATGCCGGACCGGCGATCCTCTGCCGCCGTTTTCAGCGACCTAGAGTGTAGGGAGTGTAGGCCGGCGGGAAAGCGGCGCCGTGGGGGAACCAGCTGTAGGCACACTGGGCCGGCGGGGAGAGTCGATCAAGTGGCATTGCACAACAGACGCCGGGCAAATTTCCCTACGACGAGAGTACTCGTCCCTGCGTCAGATACTTGTCTTGACTTGTGGTACGTCGACCTGGATGTGAGTGCCGACGCCGTCCGCTGCTTCAGGGAATGGCTCTCTTGCGATGAGCTTGCTAAGGCGGGGCGTTTCCGCTCGGATCTGCACCAAGCCCGCTACATTATTGGACGGGCCGCCCTCCGACGTGTGCTTGCCGATCGGCTCGGTTGCTCCCCAGCCGCTATCCGGTTCTCGTACGGAAGAAACGGCAAGCCGACGCTTGAGGGCGGTCGCGGACACGTTGAGTTCAACCTCGCGCACAGCGGAGGCGACGCGGTCATCGCACTGGCTCGCGATGCAGCCATCGGAGTGGACATAGAGCTCCTCCGGCCGATAGAGGATGTCGAATCACTCGCACGTCTCGTGTTCTCGGATGTCGAGCGCCGCGAGCTCGAATTCGCTTCCGATCCCGTGTCGGCGTTTCTGAATGGCTGGACGAGGAAGGAAGCGTACGTGAAGGCGCTCGGCTTGGGGCTCACCGCGCCGCTGACGAAAATCACCGTTTCGCTGTCGGGCAAGGCGGCACTGTTCTCAACGGGCCTTACGGAGCAGTCGGTCTGCAATTGGTGCTTGCTAAACGTGCCGCATCCACGGGCCGTCGTGGCCCTGGCGCTCGGCCCTCGGCTCGATAGCGCCAGAAAGACGTGAGGCTGAATTATGGACAGCCAGCAGAAGACGCGGCAAGACCCGCCACATCCAAAGCTCAACCGCATGGGAAACGCGAGTGCGGTGCAGGACGAGCAGCCGATTGTGGTTTGTCGAAGATAATGCAGAACGGACACCGCTCTTCGGGTACACCGAGGCAAGGTCCAGATTTGCGACCCGATTCCCGCAGAGGTAGCGCTCGTCTTTTACCTGGTGAGCCTCGGAGGCTATCGCGTTGAGCGGAGAGACGATAGAGTCGTGTGCTAGGCGTGTGCTCGCTACCCTGTTCCTGATTGTTCTGTATCTTTCTTTTATATCCCCACTTTCGGGGCAAGTACCGAAGGTTGAACAATCAAATCGGAACGCACAAGCAACCGCGATCGAACATCCTCCCAAGCTCGATGGAACTCTTGACGATCCACTGTGGCAATCCGCTATTCCGATTACTGATTTTCGGCAACGCGAGCCTTACGAGGGTGAACCACCCACGGAGAAAACAGAAGTTCGCATTCTCTACACCCGGCACGCAGTCTACTTTGGCATTCACTGCTATGACTCACAACCCCCTCGAATCATTGCCACGGAGTTGCGGCGAGATGTCTCGCAGGAGCTTGACGATCACTTCGAAATCCTAATTGATTCCAGCCACGATCGTCGCGATGCTCACGTTTTCGGGGTCAATCCGCTTGGTACTCAGGTGGACGGCCTGATCGTCGAGGAGCAACGCAGCGACGATGAGACGGAATTTGACCCCGGCTGGGATGGTGTTTGGACATCTCAAGCGCGGATCACAGAAGATGGATGGACCGCGACGGTCGAAATTCCGTTCACGACGCTCAACTTCACACATTCCGTCGCTGTGCTTTGGGGCATCAATTTCAAGCGCTTTATCCGCAGGAAAAACGAAGAAGACTTATGGCGCGCCTACCGTCGCACATTTGGCTTCACAAAGGTGTCTGAGGCGGGAGAGCTGCGCGGAATAC
>QHYJ01000209.1 GCA_003223255.1 Acidobacteriota bacterium
AGCGGAAGAGTTTGACGGCTACTCCTGTATTTTCTCGACTCGCCCCAGGCCCAAAGTGGAACTGGTACGGCTCTACTTTGACAAGGACGTGGTGGAAAAAGCCTTTCGCTCCCTCAAAGGTGTGGTCAAACTGCAACCCATCCGACACTGGCTGGCGCAGCGCGTCACCGCCCACGTTTTTATCTGCTATCTGGCTTACCTCCTCCTATCGCTCCTCAAATTCCGCCTCCGCCCCCTCGCTCTCTCTCCGCAACAGACGCTGGATGAACTGCACACCATGTACAAGGTCTACCTACGAGACGCTAAGCACGGTTTCCAAATCTCCCGCGTGGTTACCCTCAGTAAGAAACAGGAGGCCATCCTTAAGACTATCGATCGCAAGCTCCTGAAAGCGGAAAACTGATGTAGTAAGTACTTTTACTTTGAAATTCAGGTAACACCAACACGCCCGAATTCCTGATGGCCTATGAAACCAGCAATCTCCTCTCCGGGAAAACCAGCAATCCGTGGAATCTCGCATACTCCTCAGGCGGCTCCAGGCGAAGCCGCAGCCATCGCTGCAGGTTGCTCGATGGGCGGCGTCGGCAGTGACGGCGGCGGCTCCATTCGTGTCCCCGCCCATTTTTGCGGCATCTGTGGACTGAAGCCCACGCCCGGCCGCATTCCCGCAACCGGCTACTTCCCTTCGGGCGCCGGCGCTTTTGGTTGGATCGGGGTCGTTGGTGCCTTGGCTCGCACGATCGCCGACGTGCGCGCGCTCTTCGAAGTCATGTCCGGCCCTGATCCCGGCGACGCGCACTCCGCGCCCGTCCCGCTGCGCACTTACCCCGAAAATGATTTGGGCACGCGCATCGGAATTCTGGAAAGTTCTGCTCTCGGCAGCGCCACGGCCGAAACGCGCTCTGCCGTCGACCGCGCCGCAAAACTTCTCAGCGATCGCGGCTTCTCAGTCGAGCCATTCGAATTAAGAGGCCTCGATCGCGCCCTCGACCTTTGGTGGTTTTTCTTCGGCTCGGTGATCGCCCATCTGCTCAATACCAATCTCGCTGGCCACGAATCCCAACCCAGCCCCATGCTGCGCGAATATCTTTCGATCGCCGCCCCGCGCGCTCCTCTCTCGGTCGATGAGTTCATCCAGGCTTGCGCGGAGCGCGATCTCCTCCGCAAAAAATCCTCCGCCAGATGGATCGCGTCCGCATTCTTCTCTCGCCCGTTTCGCCCGCCCCCGCGTTTCGCCACGGCGAGGGAAACTACCAGCCTGGCATCGGCTACCGCGACACCCTGCATTTCTCTCAATGGCTCAATCTCACCGGTTTCCCTAGCGCTTCCGTCCCCATCACTCTCTCGAAGGAAGGTCTTCCCCTCGGTGGCAAATCATCGGTCGCCCGTTCGAAGACGAACTCGTCCTCGCCATCGCCGGAGCCCTCGAGCACTCCCGCGGCCCCTGGCAATCCCCTCCTGCGCTGTACTGCTAAACATTTGCACAAAGGGGTTTCTTCTATCTTCTACCTTCCTATTCCGCCTTCTATTCCGGCTGCCGTGTCAGCTCTGGATTCGGCAGGCGGTTTTCCTCGCGCTTCGCTCGCTCTTTATCCAGTTGAGCATCCAGCGCCTTTTGCGCCGCCGCAAGTTCCACGCGCGCCTCTTTCTCTCGTCCCAGCTGTGCCAGAACCCTTCCTCGCAAGAAGTGCCCGCCCTGTATGTCCGTGTCGAGACGCAGCGCCGCATCAATCATCTTCAGAGCCGGTTCCAGTTTTCCTTGTTTCTGATAGAGTTTCGCGAGCCCTTGATAGGAGCTGGACATCCTCGAATCTCTTCGCAACGCCTGTCGAAACGATTTTTCCGCATCTTCATCCCTCTGCATCCGTGAGTACAGCACGCCAAGCTGTTCGTACGTGTCGGCCAGATCCGGATCCACGGCAATTTCTTTCTGAAATTCCGCTTCCGCTCCTTCGTTGTCCGCCGAGCGCATGTACGCGATTCCAAGATTCAGATGGATGAACGGCAATCGCGGATTCATTTCCAGGGCGCGTTCCAATTCCGCGGTCGCTTGGGGAACTTCATCTCTCTTCAGATACGCCTTACCCAGAATGAGGTGGAATTCCGGCGTTCCTCCGCCCACTGCGATCATTTGCTTCAAGATTTTTTCGTCGAGTTCCTTTTTTTTCGATTCCACCGCCGCAATGTCCATCAAATAAAGGTACAGCACGTCACTGGACCTGCTGGACCAAAGCGGTTGGAGGATCTTAATTCCCTCGTCGTAGTGTTTGGTGAATACCTGGCACATTCCCAGAAGGTAACGCGCCTGCTCCGACTCCGGCTGCTCGCGAAGAAACGATGCGAGAGGAGCAATCGCGGCAGCATAATTTCCGCGCCGGTATTCCACGAGCCCGATGTTCAACCGGATTCCCGCCATCTTTGGTTCCAGCGTTTCTGCTTTTCGCAAAAGCGTAATCGCCTTGTCCCACTCTTTGCGGCGCATCGCGATAACGCCAAGATTCGAATACGCGGCTCCGGAGCGCGGGTCGAGCGCAACCACTCGCCGAAACGCCGCTCCCGCGACTTCAAGGTCGCCTCTCTGCAGCGCCTCCTGCCCCTTGGCAAACCACGTTTGAGGACTCGAGCCGTTGGCCACCGCGTCCTGTGTGGACGTGGATTGCGGAAGCCCTGGCTCCGCTCCCCCGCGGGTCCATCCGAGAGCAAAAGGTCCCAAGGCACCAGAAGCACTCAGGACCGTCAGCCAAGCGATACCAAAGCGCGCGAATACTCTCATCGGCATGTAGTTTCTGGCAGCGTCTCCGAAATTACAAGAAGTCTGGCTCAGCGAGCTATTCCCTTTCAGATTCGACTCCCGCCTCGGCACACGAAGAGGTTGCCGGCTGCTGCCTTGCATATTGAGCGTTCCAAGGGGCCGCCCCTGGCCAATTGGGCCGCTGGCACTCGCCCCTGCCGTATTCCACTTTTGACCTTGAACTTTTGACTTGACACACGTCTTTCAAAGCAGTATTAACTCGTTTTAATAAGCGGCTCCGGTGCAGTTTAGCTATGCCTGTCGAGTGGTGGGGGGCTGTCTCAGTGAGGGGTATTCTTCGATCTGACGGTCTTGGCGCAAAGTTCATTATCTACTCGAAGTGTGCCCGCACTTTCCACGCGTTCTCTTCGTCACCCCAATTTCCATTTTTTTTGGAGGTTTTACCGTGACGGAAAACTTTAGCTTTAATCGTTTGCATCAAAGAATCAATAGCGTTGGAGTTGCGCGCTTGGGGCCCTGCCTCTTGCTGGCACTGCTTCTCCTTCCTCTCGCCTCGCGCGCACAGGACACCGGCTACATCAGCGGCACCGTCGTGGACAAATCCGGCTCGGCCGTGGTCGGCGCAGAAGTTGTCATTGCTAACGCTTCCGGCAGCTTTACACGCACAACCAGCACCAATACCGACGGCGCGTACGTGATCGCCGGCTTGCCCGGTGGTACTTATAACCTCGCCATAACTGCAAAAGGGTTCCAGAAGTATTCTGCCCGCGGCGTTGTCTTGGATGTCGCCCAAAAATCACGCGTTGACGTCCAACTCACCGTCGGCGCTGTCACCGAGACCGTTGAAGTGACCGGCGAAGCTGTGGCCCAAGTGGAAACCACATCCTCTGATCTGAGCAGCACTATCACCGGCAAACAGATCGACAACCTCGTCATGAACGGTCGCAATTTCACTCAACTTGTCAATATCGCCCCTGGTGTGGTCAACCAGACTGGTCAGGATGAAGGCAGAGTCGGCGTCTACGGTAACGTCAGCTATAGCATGAACGGCGGCCGCACCGAATACAACAACTGGGAACTCGATGGCGGCGACAACATGGATAACGGCAGCAATTCCACGTTGAACGTTTATCCGAACCCCGAAGCCATTGCCGAATTCAAAGTTCTCACGTCCAATTACGGCGCACAGTACGGTCGCAACGGCTCCGGCACTGTCGAAGTCGAAACCAAATCCGGCGGCACTACCTTCCACGGCAGCGCGTTCGAATATCTCCGCAACGAATTCTTCAATGCCAAGGACTGGCGAGATGGCGCTGATCCGGCCTCCAAGAAACCCCCGTACAAAAAGCATGATTTTGGCTACACCATCAGCGGGCCCGTATTTATTCCCGACCACTACAACGCCGATAAGAAAAAGACTTTCTTCTTCTTTTCCGAGGAATGGCGCCGGAATAAAATCCCTAACACCACAGACGTTGTTAATGTCCCCTCAGATGCGGAGCGCACGGGAGATTTTTCCGACGTGTGTCCCGGGGCCGATTGTCCCAGCGTTGGAGCTACAGTCCCAATAAACCCGGCGGGCCAAGCACTCCTGTCGTTAATCCCAACGGCCACACCGGGTTTGCTCAAAGGCGGCTTTCCGGCTGTCGTGCAAACAGTATCCCTCCCCGAAACCTGGCGCGAAGAACTCGTTCGAATCGATAACAACTTCACTGACAATTATCGGCTCACTTTTCGATACATTCACGATTCTTGGCAGACACAAACCGAAAATCCCCTCTGGGGCAACGGCACCAACTTTAACAACATTAACACCGAGTTCGCCGGTCCAGGCACCAGCTTTGTGGCTCGCTTGAACGCAAATATTTCACCGACGTTGCTCAACGAATTTGTCGCCAGCTACACTGCCGATCACATTTTCCTTACCGCCCTCCATAATCCTCCTCCTCCTTCCGGTTTCGCCATGGGTGCGTTGTTTAACAATGGATTTGGCGGAAAGCTCCCTGCGATTTCCTTAGGCACCAACCCCGAGTACGGTGTCGACAGCAGCCTAACGGCCGATACGGGTTACTTCCCGTGGAACAACGCCAATCCCGTTTACACTTATCGCGACAACATGACCAAAATCCATGGCACCCACACGTTTACGTTTGGGATTTACACCGCGTTCGCCCAAAAGAACGAGGAAAACAGCCCCTACGTCCAGGGAATTCTGACTTTCGATTCCAGCAATTCGACGGTGAGTTCCGGAAATGCTTTCGCCGACCTTCTCATGGGGAATATTGCAAGCTACCAACAGTGGAATCTCACGGCTAAGTATTACAACCGCTACAGGCTTGTGGAACCCTATTTCCAAGACGACTGGCGTGCCACGAAACGACTTACCTTCAATCTAGGTCTCCGACTCAGTCTCTTCGGGACCTACCGCGAACGTTACCGCCGTGCTTTCAATTTCGAGCCAACGGCGTTCGTCTCCGCCAACACTCCGGTCTTGCAGGGCGACGGATCTCTAACACCGGGAGTTGGAAACGCCTTGAACGGCGTCATTCAGTGTGGAGGACCGGGAGGAACTGTGACCCTTCCCGGTTTTGGGTCCGCCAACGTCGGCTCTTCTTCGAACGCTGGGTGCCTCAAGGGGCATCTGTTCAACCCCGCCCCGCGTTTCGGCTTTGCTTTCGACCCCAAGGGTGACGGGAAGATGGCCATCCGCGGCGGCTACGGCATGTTCTTCGAACATACCAACGGAAATGAGGGCAACACCGAGTCCCTCGAAGGCTCAGCACCGTATGCGCTTAACGCTACCCAAGTTAATATCGCTGGCGGAGTCGGCAGTTGTCCAGGAGCGTCGTCTGGTTACTCCTGTATCGGCGGCACCGGCGCGGTAATCCCGGTATTTCCCCTCTCGGTCAATTCCATCCCAAGCAAGGCCATTTGGCCCTACGTCCAGCAATGGCACCTCGATGTGGAAAAAGAACTACAGTCGCATATCGTGGTTACCGCCTCCTATGTCGGCAGCAAGGGTACGCACCTTACACAGCAGCGAAACTTTAACCAGCTTCTCCCTGTAACTTCGAACAATCCTTTTGCACCTGGGCAGCCAATAACCTCAGCCGATTGCACCAGTTTGTCCTCCAACACCCTCGCGAACGGCAAGCCTGTTAGCGGTCAGGCCGCTACCGATCTGGGCGTTGCTTGCGGCAATGACGCCAATCCATCACGTCCATTCCTCGGGTATTCGGACATTACCAAACTGGAGGATCAAGCGAACTCCATTTACCACGCGCTTCAAGCTACAGCGCGGCGCACCGTGGGCGACCTCACTCTAAGCCTCGCGTACACCTACAGCCATTCTATTGACAATTCGTCAGATCGCTTCGACGGTGCCTTCGTAAATTCTTACAACGTCGCTACTAATCGGGGCAACTCCAATTTTGATCAGCGTCATACGTTGGCCATCAGCTATGTTTATGCGCTGCCGCTCTACCAGGGATCAGGCCTCGCACACACTATGCTTGGTGGATGGCAGATTTCAGGCATCACCGTCGCCCAAACCGGCCAGCCGTTCAGCGTTACGAACGGCACAGACTTTGGCGATAACGCTGGTGTGGCCAATGGCGTGGGAACAGGCTCCCGTCCTGATCTGGTTGGCAACCCTCATTCCGGTGTTACGCAGTCCAACATTCCCGGAATTCGAGGCCCGCTTCTCTATAACCCGGGAGCATTCGCCCTGCCCACGGGACTCACCTTCGGCGATGTGGGACGCAACACCCTTTACTTGCCTGGCCGCCTGAATTTCGACTTCGGCCTCTTCAAGCGCTTTTCCTTCGGCGAGAATAAAGCAATCGATTTCCGCTGGGAGAACTTCAACCTTTTCAACCATACGCAATTCAACGAGGTTAGCGGTTCGGGAGCTGGCGGCGGCGTGGCAATGGACTGCACCGGTGGTGCAAACAACACCGCCGGCGACCCCGGGTGCATCGCAACATCCTCTTTTCTTCATGCCACTAACGCGCATTTCGCGCGGCGCATGCAGTTTGGCTTGCGCTTCCAGTTCTGACGCCCCTAATCCCGAAAGGGCGGTCCGGCTCAGTCGGACCGCCCTTTTTCTGCCGAGCCCCTGTTCCCTTTCCCTCTCGAAGAGGTAAAATGCAGCGCATGAATCGACGCACATTTATCGGCAGTTCGCTTGCCGCAACTCTTTCCGCCGCTGTCAAACCCGCCTGGGCCGCGGTTCCTCTTAAACCAATGTTTGCCAAAGCAGATCCTGAAAACCCAACACACCAAATCGATCGCGTCGGCCTCCAGCTCTACACCGTGCGCGGTACCATGAAAACCGATTTCGAAGGCACCATCGCCAAAGTCGCCGCCACCGGCTACAAAGAAGTCGAATTCGCCGGTTATTTCGGCCACTCGCCCAAAGACGTTCGCGCGATTCTCGACAAGAACGGCTTGGTCTCGCCTTCTTGCCACGTCGACTACAAGGTGGTCGAAAACAAGTGGCCCGAAACGCTGGAGGCCGCAAAAATCGTCGGACACAGCTACATCATTTGCCCCTGGATCGACGAAAAACAGCGCGCAGATGCTGGCGGATGGAAGCGCGCCGCGGATCTTTTCAATAAGGCCGGCGAAGCCGGCCAGAAAGCCGGCATCCAGTTCGGCTACCACAACCACTCGTTCGAATTCCAGCCCTCCAAAACTCTCGGCGGCAAGCTTCCGTACGATTTTCTTCTCGCCGAGACTGATCCCAAACTCGTCGCCATGGAAATGGATCTCTGCTGGATCAGCGTCGCCGGAAAAGATCCCATCGCTTATTTCGATCAGTATCCCGGCCGCTTCCCGCTCGTTCATGTGAAGGATTGGGTGAAAGACGCCAGCTCCAACAGCGGCTACGAAGGCGCCATGGGCCAAACTGTAAAGTACGGCGGCCACATGGCCGACGTCGGCCAGGGTTCCATCGACTGGAAAAATCTGTTTGCGCGCGATGGTAAAGCTGGCATCCAACATTATTTCGTCGAAAATGACGATCCGAAATCCGCTTTCGACGACATCAAAATCAGCTATGACTATCTCCGCGATTTGCGATTTTAAAGCTTGCGGGAACGACCTGTCGTGCCCACAAAGAGTCTGTGTGATAACTGGGGGGGACGGACGTTTAGGTCCGACATCAAGTTCCGCATTATCATTTGGCTTTAGCCCCGGAGGAACTGATTGTGATTTTCTACACACAGCCCTTCAGCGCGGCGCCTCCGGCTTTTAGTACTGTAAGGGACCCTTCGTGTCATTCCGAGCCTGCCTGCGGTTGGCAGGCGAAGCTCGCTTTTTAGCGCTGCGCATGTTTTTGCGGAGCGAGGAATCTGGTTTTTCGGTTCGGGTTTGAACTGTAAACTGTCGACCGTCAACTTCTTTGAGGAGCGCACCATGAAAAACAATCTGTCCCGCCGTGAGTTCCTCCAGCGCAGCGCCGGCGCTACCGGAGCGCTCGCCGCTTCGCCCCGAATTTTTCTCGAGCCCGAGCACATTCCTCTACCTTTGCAATCCACGCCGCCAAGCGACCGGGTGCGCTTCGGCATCATCGGCATCGGCATGCAGGGGTCGGGGCTGCTAACGAATGCCATCCAGCTTCCGGGCGTCGAGTGCGTCGCCGCGGCCGATCTGTGGGACGGCCGCCACACGCTCGCGCAGGAAATTGTCGGCAAGAGCATTCCCACCACGCGCCGCTACAAGGAGCTTCTCGACAACAAGGAAATCGACTGTATCGTCGCCGCCGTCCCCGATCACTGGCACAAGCAGGTCGTCGTTGACGCCGTGAACGCCGGAAAAGACATCTACTGCGAAAAGCCGATGTCGCATTCCCCCGCCGACGGCGTGGCTATGGTGGCCGCTGCGCAAAAAACCGGCCGCATCGTGCAAATTGGCTCGCAACGCGTTAGCTCGGTTATCTGCGCCAAGGCCAAGGAGCTCCTCGCAAACGGCATCATCGGCACGCTCACCTTGGTCGAAGGCTCGCTCGGCCGCAACGATCCCACCGGCGCGTGGGAATATCCCCCGCCGCCCGATCTCGCTCTCAGCAATTTTGATTGGGACACTTGGCAGGGCGATGCGACGAAGCGGCCCTGGGATCCTGACATGTCCCCCAAATACTTCGCGCGCTGGCGCTGCTGGAGAGAATACGGGACCGGCCTAGCCGGCGATTTGCTCGTGCACCTCGTCAGCGGGATGAATTTCATGCTGGGCTGGAACGAGCCGCCGCGGAAAGCCATGGCCCTCGGGAACATCTTGCGTTTCAAGGATGGCCGCAACATGCCGGACGTCCACGCCACGCTCTTTGACTACGGCCCGGATCGCCCGCCGGTGTACCTGCGCCTGAATCTCGGCTGCGAAACTCCGGAGATTTATCGTTTCCAGGGTTCCAAAGGAATTCTCGAAGTCACGGAATTCACGATTACCTATTTCCCGCAATCCGGACAGGACGAAGCGCCCAGCTACTACGCCTACGGCTTTCCACGCGCCATGCGCGAACCCTACTTCAAAAAATGGCATGAAGAGCACGACCCCAAACCCGGCAAGGAGCCGGTCACGGAAGGCTACAACTATCGCGGCGCTTCGTGGGACGAAGAGAAACCGCATCTCTGGAAGTTCTTCTCGGCCGTGAAGTCGCGACAGCCCGTCGTCGAAGACGCTGTGTTTGGCCACAATGCCGCGCTGGCTTGCCACATGGCCAACGAATCCTACTTCCGCAAAGCCGCGGTCACCTGGGACGCCGCCTCAAACACGATCAAGTCCTAAGGAAGTGCCGTAAGCTCGTTCGTGGCACAGCCCCTCCCGGCTGTGCCATAAGGGATGGATGATTTCTAACCCGCTGCTTTTTTTCGCTTACCCTACGACCGCACTGTCAGCACCGGGCAATGCGCCTTCGAGACAACTTTATAGGCCGTGGTTCCCGGGACATGCCCCGCCAGTCCCTGCGCGCCTTCGCTCCCATAACGATCAAGTCCGTCTGGATTTCATTGGCGTAGCGCAAAATTCCCCCAGCCGGATCGCCCGCGGCCAGCCGAAACTCCGTCCTGCACCAGGACTCCGCGCCGCACGGCACCAGGTCTTCGAACCGGTTCTTGACCGATTCTCGCTTGAGCGTCAGTCCGTCGTCCGAATAGTCGTCGAGGTGATGAACAACATGGAGCAGGGTGACCGTTGCATTGTGTTCCCGCCCGAGACAAAAAACATACGCCGCTTCCCGCTCGCAGCTAGGGCCAAAATCCGTGGCGAACAGAATGTGTTTGAAGACCACACTCGGACGAACGTGGCCTTCCGCTCCCGGCCTCACGGTGAGCACCGGCTGCGGGCACTGCCGGAAAACTTGTTCGGCGCCGGAACCAATCACCCCCTTCTGAAATGCGCCGATGCCGTGCGTGCCGACGACCACCAAGTCAATGCTTTGGTTCCGGATCACCTTTTCAATGGCAGGCCAAAGACCGACTTCTTCGACCAAGATATCGTACGGCACATCATCCAGCTTGCCGGCGAGGAGCATTTCCTGGATCTTGTTTTGCGCCGTGCGCCGCTGCGTCTCCACCAATCCGACGGTCACTTCCGGGGCGGCTAACGGATAGGCGTCCCCGGAAATCACGTGCGTAAGAAAGATATGCGAATCGTAACGCTTCGCCGGAGAAAGGGCGTATTCGAGAGCGCGTGAGAAATGGGCGAGAAATCCGTCGCCACCAGGATGTTCGCCAGCGGAATCTTCCTTTCGGCAAAAGCCTGCTTGGGCGCGGTGCCCATACGCACCTCCCGCGGGACCACAGGTGGCGGTAGATGCCAGTGCGTCTGGGGGACCAGTCACGTAGCATCTACCGCCCGGGTCATGGGAACGTGGAGAGGGGCCCCATACGCCACACCTACGCCGAAGGCCCTAACCTGTCTGTGACAGCAATCACCTGGCCCGGTGACCTCAGGTTTTGCTCCGCTGGGCATCTTCCATGAGATGCTCCCACGCGACTTATCCCTTGTGTTTTCAGCTCTTACAAAAACTGCCGGGGTGGACCTGGTTTCTTCCCAAATTGGACTTTCGCACTCCCTACGCAAAAGGAACTGCCATGAATCCCGAAACCCCTATTCCCAGCTCTACCTTTGCTCCATTGCCAGCAGCGCTCGGCTTCCGGACGACCCTTTGCCGCCGGCCCGCTTCCGACCGCAGCCCGGCCTTGCTACATGCACGCCGCGCAATTGCAGAAAACGTCAAAGGATGCCTTGCCCCTATGTAGAGGTGCTAGTCTGAAGGCCGCCACGAAAGATTCGTCCTTGCGTCCAATCGAAAGGAGCATTGGGGAGGCGGCCATGGAGCTGTTGAAGATCGGGTGCGTGGCAGTTGCGTTGGCGCTGGGAACAGGCGGTGCTGCAGCACAAGTCGCGACGTCGCAGTACGACAATCTGCGCACGGGCGCAACCCTGAGCGAGAAGACCTTAACGTTGCAAAACGTGGACACGCAACATTTCGGGAAGCTCGGCGCATTCCAGGTGGATGGAGCGGTCTACGCGCAACCGCTGTTCCTTCCCGGGGTGGAAATTCCGGGCAAAGGCAAGCACGACGTGCTCTTTGTGGCGACAGAGCATGACAGCGTGTACGCGTTCGATGCCGAACGGCCAAACGATCCGCCGCTCTGGCGGGTGAGTTTGCTGGATAAGATGCGCGGCGAAGAAACCGTTCCCGCGCGTGACGTGCAATGTCCGTTCATCCAGCCCGAAGTCGGCATCACTTCCACGCCTGTAATTGACCTGCAATCGGGCACGCTGTACGTGCTGGCGCGCACCATGATCGGCCATCTCTTCAAGGACAACGAATATTTTCAATCCTTGCATGCGTTGGCAATCACCACGGGCGCGGAGAAATTGGGCGGGCCCAAGCTCATTACGGCTTCCGTGCCAGGCCGCGGCGCGGGGACCGCCAACGGGCAGGTACCGTTCGATCCGCTGAAAGAAAATCCGCGCGCGGCGCTGCTGCTTGCGAACAACGTTGTGTATCTCACGTGGGGTTCGTCGTGCGACGTGGATCCCTACCACGGCTGGGTGATGGCCTACGATCCACAATCGCTGGCGCAGAAAGCGGCGCTGAACGTCACGCCAGACGGCAGCGAAGGCGGGATCTGGGCAAGCGACACAGGCCTGGGCGCCGACGCGAGCGGCAATGTCTACCTGGCAACGGGGAATGGGACTTTCAATGCCGCGTCGGGAGGCCGCGATTACGGCGACTCGCTGCTGAAGCTCGCGTTGGAAAACTCCTCTCTTGTGGTGCGGGATTACTTCACGCCCTTCAATCAAGCGCAACTGAGCGATGCGGACGCCGATTTGGGCTCCAGCGGGCCGCTGCTGCTGCCTGATCAACCTGGGCCGCACCGCCACCTGCTTCTGCAGCCGACCAAGGGCGGGATGATTTATGGGATTGACCGCGACCAAATGGGACAATTTCAGGCGCAAGGCGACGCGGTCATCCAGCGAATTCACATGCCTGGCGGCGGATACGGCGCAATGGCCTATTGGAATGGCCACGTCTTCTTTGCGTGCAGTGACGATTCCCTGCGCGATTACGCCGTCGAGAATGGACGGCTCACACTGAAAACACACTCGAGCATCAAATTCGAGAACCCCGGCGCCACGCCCTCAATTTCGGCGGACGGAAACAAGAACGCCATCGTGTGGGCCATTGCCACCAAAACCTGGAATGGTGCAAACCGGCCGGCGGTGCTCTATGCGTTCGATGCAAATAATGTCGAGCAGCCCATCTATACTTCGGAGCAGAATAGCCAGCGAGACCGAGCAGCAATGGCCACACGGTTTGTGATCCCTCTCGTCGTGAATGGGCGCGTGTATTTCGGCGCGCGAGGCGAAGTGGAAGTGTACGGACTTCTGAAACAGAGGTGAGAGCCGCATGAAGACTTTTCGAAAAGGCAGAGAGCTGGGTGCCGTGGCGCTAGTTTCCTTCCTGCTTGCTTGCGCATTCGCCTGCGCAAGCCGGGCGCAGGAGACTCTCAGAGGCGAAAGCGGGGATGTGAAAGTCACCGAGGTCACGCCCAACGTGTTGGTATTTGCCACCAGGACGGGCAACGTGGTGGCTTCCGCTGGACCAGACGGCGCGTTGTTGATCGGGACGCCCTCGGCAGACAGCACCGAGCGTATCAGCAGCGAACTGGCGAAGCGCACCCCATCGCCGGTCCGCTACGTCGTGATTGCGCCGGAGGACCCTGCGCAGTCGGAAGGCGATGCGGGATGGCGCCAGCGCGGCGCGTTCGTGGTCATGCAGGAAAAGGCCCTGGAACGCCTCGGAGGACACGTCATGGGAGCCCCGAAACCGCTGTCCGAGCAGTTCGTTAAGCTGGGAGTCGACCGCGCGCGAATTTCCTTCTCGGAAGTGATGAGCTTCGACCTGAACGGAGAGGCGGTCCACATGGTGAAGCAAAAGCCCGGTTACAGCGACGCGGACGCGCTGGTGCATTTTCACGTGGCCAAGTTGCTGTATTGGGGCGAAGTCTTTCCCGGAGACGGCTATCCAGCAATTGATACCGCACACGGCGGCAACCTGGACGGGCTTGTGAAAATGTTGGATGGCTGGACCAATGCCGGATTCCATGTGGTGCCGGCGCGCGGCGAAGTGACCAACGGCACGGGCTTGAAGGCCTTCTGCGACATGGTTGTGGCGGTTCGCGACCGCGTGAAACATTTGATCGAGGCCGGGCGAACGGAAAGCGACGTGATTGGCGAACACCCCACCGCCGACTTCGACGCGAAATGGGGACACGGGCGGGTGCCGCCGGACACGTTTGTACAGGAAATTTACAGGGAGCTGAAGGCAGACAAAGGAAGCTGGTGAACGCGGATATTCGAAGTGTGGGGCAAGTGCAGTACCAGCAAGGCCGCCAACTCACGCGTCTTGCGGCCAAAAAGACTGAAGGCGCAACGGCCTTGCGACCGCTGCGCCCTCTTTCAATTGTGCCGCAAAGTTTTTTACGCTTCCCGGCTCAACCTGTGCGAGAGATTAGCCCTGTCGCTTTTTCTTGGCAAGAGGAATCTGAAAATTCAACTGTGGAAAGCTGTGCACGCCTTGT
This sequence comes from Acidobacteriota bacterium, assembly GCA_003223255.1. GTDB lineage: Bacteria > Acidobacteriota > Terriglobia > Acidiferrales > UBA7541 > Acidiferrum. Next base: position 13,849 of record QHYJ01000209.1, read on the forward strand.
GCAAAATTCCCAACCCGAAAGATGGGAATTGGAAAATCGAAACGGATGGGACGTTTCCGAAGGCGGCCCGGCTGTGCGACTTGGCATTTTTTCAAGAAGCCTACACAGAGGACACAGAGGTAAGATACAGGTACGAGGCGAGTAATGTTGCCCTATATCGAACGGGTTGTCAAAAAATACAAAAAGACGCTGAATGTTTCCAAGCTCTATACCACGGCGGAGGCCGCCCGGTTGGCGGGCATCTCGCGGCAAACGCTGCAGGTGTGGATTGTATCGGGAAAAATCAAGCCGCCGGAGGTACAGCGTCCGTCGCGGCTGCGCTTGTGGACCAGCCAAGACGTTGCCCAGCTCAAGCAAGTGAAGCGCAAGCGATTCCGCCGCAAGCCAGGAAGAAAGCCCAAGGAGGAAGAGGGCGCGGGCGGGGCAGTCAACGCCAGTACTTGACGCGCGGCCAGATGGTTTGCAGGTTCCACTTCAAGCCGCGGCAAAGCAGGATTGGTCGCGTTTCGTAGGAATATGCGTAAGGAATGTTCAGAGTTGCGGCCACTTCGACCGAGGCAAACACACTCCCCCGTGGGAATTCACACGCAGCCATCGCCGCGCAGTGGATCACAAGATCATTCCGGAAGCGGCGGGCACCCGGCAAATTCGCGCTGGGAGCTGTTGCCGATGTAGCCGAGGTCGGCGATGCCGATTTTGCTGGTGTAGTAGCCGTCGCAAGTCATGTTGCGAAGAAACGCGAAGAAAGAAACGCCCTGGCTGAGCGAGGGATCCTGCCTCGCGTTTTTGCCGAAGGCAATGAGGTCGAGAATTTCCTTTTTCTGTTCTGGAGTACACTCTAGAAAAACCTTGCCGCAATGATCCGTGGAGTAATTGTCGAGCCAAAAAATTCCGCCGCCAAGCCTCAATTGATACTTTTCGTTTTCGCTGGTGAGGAGATCGATGAATTCGGGAGCGCCGGCCTCGACCGCGCCGCCGCACTTTTCGTCCTTGGGAATGATCATGTCGCACAGTGCGACGAGCGTGGCGTATTGCGCGGCGGAAAAATATTTTGGAGTGTATTTCCCTGCAGGAGAGGCTGCTTTTTCTTTGCGCACCATTTGGTGGATGTATTCGGCGGCTTCTGCAGGAATGACCTGGAGTACGGAGCCAGCGGCGGCGCCCACAGCGAGCGTGCGGAGAATGTCGCGACGAGAGATGGATTCGTTAGGCATGGGATTCACCGGAAAGAAAAAGATTTAACACCGCGGCCCCAGAGAACGCAGAGGAAGAAAGGCAAAAGAAGATCCCGCGATTCGCTCGGGATGACAAGACAGCCCGACGGACAGAAGGGAGAAGCGCTGGCGAGAAACGCATGTTAGAGGTTGCCCTTTCTGGCTTCGTCGAGGAGGTATTCCGAGGCGCGCCACCCCAGCGCCATGATGGTGAGGGTGGGATTTTTGTCGGGATTGGTGACCAGCGGAGCGCCATCGGTGACGAAAAGATTTTTCACCTCGTGCGCCTGGCAAAAACCGTTGAGCACGGAAGTCTTGGGATCGGCGCCCATGCGGGCGGTGCCGACTTCGTGGATGATTTTTCCGCCGGGCTCGATGCCAAAGGGGAGATTGCCATGGATGGAAGTTTTGGTCTTGTATTCGCCGCCCGCAGTTTCCACAATGGCTTTGAACGTTTCCTGCATATCCTTGGCCTGAAGCAATTCATAGTCGGACCACTTGAAGTGGAAGCGAAGGACGGGAATGCCCCACTCGTCCACCACCTCGGGATCAATTTCGCAATAGGTATCGGGATTGGGAATCATTTCTCCACGACCGGCGAAGCCGATGTGGCAACCGTAAATTTTGCGAGCGCGCTGTTTTAGAGAAACTCCGTAGCCTTCTTCTTCCCGATTCATGGCGTTGAACATGCCGACGCCGGGCATTTCGCGGCCGCCGCCGAATTCGATGTGATAGCCGCGGGGAAAATCATTTTTGCGGTCGAATTTCCACCAGGGCATGTACATATGCATGCCGCCGACGCCGTCATGATTGTGCGGAGGCATTTTCTCGAGTTGCGGGAAATAACCGTAGCCGCCGCTGCCGACTGAGTCGGTCAAATATTTGCCCACCGCGCCGGAAGAGTTGGCAAGGCCGGTGGGAAACTGCGTGGACTTGGAATTAAGCAGTAACCGGGCGGATTCGCAGGCGCTGGCGGCCACCACGATGGCGCGAGCGTTGATGCGTTTTTCGGAGCGCGTAGCTTTATCGATGTAAGAGACGGCGGTGGCTTGGCCATCTTTGTCGACGAGGATTTCGCGAGCCATGGCGCCGGTGATGAGAGTGAGCTTCCCAGTTTTTAGCGCCGGCGGAATGAGAACCTGGCTGGAGCTGAAGTTGGAAGCCGTGACGCAGCCGCGGCCACACTGACCGCAGTAGTGGCAAGGGAGGCGGCTATTCACGGATTTTGTGAGGATGGCGAGACGCGATGGAATGCAAATAATGCCGAGCTTGTCGCAGGCTTTCTTGACGATCAATTCGGTGCAGCGAGGCTTCGGTGGAGGAAGGAAGACGCCGTCGGGCGCGCTGGGCACGTTTTCTTTGGTGCCGAAAACGCCGATGTAGGATTCCACTTTGTCGTAGTAGGGCGCAAGATCCTCGTACGTGATGGGCCAATCGTCTCCGAGACCGTCGCGCGTTTTGGACTTGAAATCAATGGGAGCGAAACGCAGGGCGATGCGGCCCCAATGATTGGTGCGGCCGCCAACAATGCGCGAGCGAAACCATTGGAAATCCGAGCCGGGAGCCGAAGTGTAAGGCTCGCCTTCAATGTGCCAGGCGCCGTTGGGCGCGAGGAATTCGCTGAAGTTTTCGCGGGCGTGGCCACCGACACCCGCGCCGCGATGAGGCAAATCGTACGGCCACATGAACATTTTGAAGTCTTTTTCGGGGTGAACTTCCGGCCCGGCTTCGAGCATGACGCAATTGAGGCCGCCTTCGGTGAGGACCTTCGCGGCCATGCCTCCGCCTGCGCCGGAGCCGATGATGCAGACGTCGTATTGTTTGGGAGAACGGATTACCTGGGACATTTTTGAGTTCTCAGTCTTAGATTTTAAGTTCTCAGTCGGAAAAAGAATCTTTGATTGCTCAACGCGCTTTTTTCAGAGCCATTTTAGACCTGAATTCTGAAGATGAAGAGAGATTTCTCCCTGCGGGGCGGCAAAAGGCCGCCGTCCCTCCGGTCGAAAATGACAGATTGGGCCGTGGTCATCATGGTTGTGGCTAGAGATTGTTTTTCTTCATTTCGGAGACGGCGAAATCACAAGCGCGCGCGGTGAGCGCCATGTACGTCAGCGACGGATTCACGCAGGAGGAAGAAGTCATGCAGCCGCCATCGGTGATGAAAAGATTCTTCACGTCGTGCGCCTGGTTGTGGGCATTGAGAACAGAAGTTTTGGGATCGCGGCCCATGCGCCCGGTACCCATTTCGTGAATGCCGAGGCCCGGCGAACTGATTTCCTGATAGGTCTGGATGTCCTTGGCACCGGCGGCGGCGAGCATTTCTCCCGCCTGGATGGAGATGTCTTTGGACATTGCATGCTCGTTGGGGCCCCAGGCGCAGTGAATCTTGAGGGTGGGGATGCCCCAGGCGTCGAGTTTCTCCTTATCAACCTCCACATAGTTGTCGTGATTTGGCAGGCATTCGCCGAATCCACCCACACCAAAGCGCCAGGGGCCGGGCTTGCGGAGCGCGTTCTTGAAATCTGCGCCAATGCCGGTCATCCACATGCCGCGCGACCAGCCTTCGCGGTGTCCGCCACCCTGATAGCCATAGCCGCGAATGAAATCGTTTTGCTTGGTTTTCACGTTGCGGAACCGCGGGATGTAGATGCCATTCGGGCGGTTACCAAAAGGCATTTTGTCTTCGTGGCCCGGCATCATGCCGTTGGCGCCGGCGCCCATGTGGTGGTCCATGAGATTGTGACCGAGCTCGCCGCTGGAGTTGGCCAGGCCATTGGGAAACTCCGGGGTGGCGGAATTGAGAAGGATGCGCGTGGATTCTAGAGTAGAAGCACAAAGAAAGACGATGCGGCCTTTGCATTCGAGTGGATTCTTCGTTTGCGCGTCGATGACACGCACGCCGGAAACTTTGCGCGTCTTCGAATCGAAGAGGAGGCTGTGAACAACGCTATAGGGACGGATAGTGAGGCGGCCGGTTTTCTGCGCGGCAGGCAGCGTGGAATTCAGGCTGCTGAAATAAGACTGCGTGATGCAGCCGCGATGGCAGACGCCGCAATAGTGACAGGCGGCGCGGCCCTTGTGGACTTGCGTAAGCACGGCGGAGCGGCCGATGGTCATGATGCGATCGTCGAAATGCTTGGCAAGGGCATCCCTGAAATCCTGTTCGACGCAAGTCATTTCCATGGGCGGAAGGAATTTGCCGTCCGGGAGCTGCGGCAAACCTTCGGGCTGACCGCTGATGCCGGCGAATTCTTCGACGTAGTCGTACCAGGGGGCGATGTCGGCATAGCGAATGGGCCAATCGACGGCAATTCCGTCTTTCAGGTTGGCTTCGAAATCGAGATCGCTCCAGCGATAGCTTTGCCGACCCCAGGTGATGGACTTGCCGCCGACCTGGCGCCCACGAATCCAGGAAAAATGTTTCCCGGGATCACAGGAATAGGGGTTTTCGACGTCGCTAACGAAGAACTTGTGAGAGTACTCGTCGCAAGCGTAATAGCATTCGCGCTGAACGGGCTGCGTGCGTTCGCGTTCGAAGCGATTGTCCCAGTAGCGGTACTTGAGCTCCCAAACCGGAACGTGTTCGACATAGTCCTGTTCAGGAACGATAGTGCGGCCGGCCTCGAGCACCAATGTATTGAGGCCTTTTTCGGTGAGTTCTTTCGCAGCCCACCCGCCGGTGATTCCCGAGCCGATAATGACCGCGTCGTAGGTCTTGGAATTCGGGGCCATGAGAATCACCTAAGCCTTTCTCTCTGCGGGAACCACCGTGCAACCGTGAAATGCGCCGGGAATGATTTCGAGATTCAATTCCTTGGTGAATGCAACCTCGGAGGTGTAGTAGCCATGGAGCGTTATATTCTTGAAGACGGTAAAGAAATCTTCCTTAAGCTGGGTGTCCGGCTGGGGAACCGTGTTGTTAGCGTGGCGTCTCCTCTCCGATCGTGAGGCCGCAGCGGCGTCGTCCATAGAACGTAACAGGGTGACTTGTTGCACCGACGAAGCGGCAGCGAAATCCTTTCCGAAAAGTTCATTGCCTTGCTTATCGACGTCCGCGAGGCCGTCGAGGAAATGACGGCGCTCGTCCTCCGTAGCCCACTCAGTGAGAATGACGTCGATGAATTCGTTGACGCGAGCCGCTTTCGCGCCGGGCGTATCCGTGGCGGGGATAATTTGGTCGATCATGGCGACGACGGTGTCGTTCTGGTGAGGATTCAGGGTGCGCAGCGAGTAAGAGGCGTCAGGATGGGCTTGGCGGTAAAAGCCAAACAGCTCCGGAGTCAACGCGGGAATAACGGCTCCGGCGGTAAGCATGCGAAGGGCATCACGTCGATTCATAGTTCCTCCCCGATTCGAATGAGCGAGCCATGCGGGCGGAGCGCGCGCTGGAAATGGCAAGCTCGCGAGCGTCGCGCAATTCCTTCACCGGATCGCCAAGGGGATGAAATTCCATGGCGACGTAGCGGGAGTAACGCAGCTCGGCGAGCTTGCGATAGATATTGGCGTAGTTGATTTCGCCGGTTCCGGGGTGGTGGCGGCCGGGAACGTCGGCGACGTGGATGAGGCCGACAAGATCGATGTTTTTCTCGAGTTTTTCGATGAGATTGCCTTCGGCGATCTGCTCGTGGAAGAGATCGTAGAGAAACTTGACGTGCGGATTGCCGGCGGAACGGACAATGTCAAAACCTTCTGCGGAGCTGGTCAGAAAATATTTGGGATTTTCTTCCGGGTCGATGTTTTCAATGAGCAGCTCGATCTTGTTTTCGGCGGCGATATCGGCACCGCGCTTAAGCGTTTCGATGCAGTTGGCGTGCATTTGCTCCGGAGAGAGGCCGGGAATCTTGTCGCCGGTCTGCATGATGAGGCGCGTGCAGTCCAGTTCGCGCATGGTGGGAATGAAATCGCGAAGGGCCTTGAGAAAAGCTTCACGCTTGGCAGCGTCCGCAAGAGGAAGCCACACGCCGCAGGTGCCATCGAACTCCATGCCCAGCTCATGCTTTTTGCGGCGCGCTTCGGCAAAGTCCGGCGGCTTCCAATCCTTGAATTCCCCGACCAGCTCGACGGCGTGATAGCCGGCTTCGGCAACCTTTTCGAGACGCTGCGGAAACGGGAGATCGCGGTAGACGGTCCAGAGCATCACGGTGAAGGAGAAAGGAACGCCTTCGTTCTCTGTGGCCGCGTTCCGTGGCAATGTGGCGGCAGTTGCGGGAGCACGACCGGCGGCAGCCGTCACAGCGGCACCGGCACAAACGCCCATGAATTCGCGTCGATGCATCGTTTCAACCTCCCAGAATTTCGTTGCGAACGTTTTTCAAAACGTAGGCGGCGCGTTCGACGCCCACTTCACCGGCAAGAATGGGATCCTCGTTTTCAATGCTGAGGATGCCGTCGTAACCGATTTCCATGTATGCCCTGATGATGGATTTCCAAAGGCTGGCGCTGTGGCCGTAGCCGACCGCGCGAAAGGTTTCCGAGGCTGAGTCAAGATCGCCCTTTTCGAAAGCAAAGTTGAGGACGCCATACTTGTCGCGGTTTTCCGGGAAGAAGACAGTGTCTTTCATGTGTGCGTGAAAGATGGCGCCCTGCTTGCCAAGAAAATGGATGACCTCCACGGGATCGCAACCCTGCCAGAAAAGATGGCTGAGATCGTTGTTGGCGCCAATTTCTTCGCCGACGGCTTCGCGAAGCTTGATCAGCGTACGAGGATTATAGACGACAAAATTGGGATGCATTTCAAGCGCCAGACGCTTGACGCCATGCTCGCGAGCGTACTGCGCGGCCTCTTTCCAGTAGGGGACGACCTTTTCCTTCCACTGCCAGTCCTGCATTCTGGCGTATTCGGGAGGCCAGCGGTAGGTAATCCAGTTCGGCTGGGTATCCTGGGGCGTGCCGCCGGGGCAACCAGAAAAACCGACGATGACTTTGACGTCGAGCATTTCGGCAAGGAGAACGGTCTTGCGAAAAGTGTCGATGTCCTTCTTCGCGATGCGGGCATCGGGATGAATCGGGTTGCCGTGACAACTGAGTGTGGCCACGCGAATGCCGCGGTCCTCAAACTTTTTCTGCCAAGCTTTGGCCTTGGAGCGGTCGGCAATGAGGTCGTCGAGAGGACAGTGGCGATTGTTGGGATAGCCGCCGGTGCCAATCTCCATGGCTTCGAGGCCAAGGGCGGTGACCTTGTCGAGCATGGCGTCGAGAGAAAGATGCTCGTAGACGGGATCGAAGACGCCGATGGGAATTTTGCGCACGCTGCCAGCGGGCCAGGGATTGGGCGCCGGGGCAGAGGAGGTTACCGATTCAGCCGCGTGCACCATGATAGAACCGCCTGGAACCGTCGCCGCGAGCAAGCCGCCCGAGGCGGCGAGGAATTTCCGACGGTCCATGAACGAATCTTTGGAAAACGAATTTCTGAGCGGCGAATCTTCAGCCGGCAAGTCTTTGGGGAGCGACCGCATGCGCGTCACCTCGGCCAACGCAGCACCACAAACTGGCACCATGGGTTCTGCGGCATTATACGAAACCGTGTGACGCGCAAACAAGTATCGAAAATCGATTTTCTAAAGGACCGTTTGTTTCGAGGAGGCAGGAGCGCGACTTGAGAAAACCCAAAAGATCACCGACGCTTGAGCTGGTTCAGAGGAGGGACGGAGACGGGGACGGTGAGGGCGCGCTCGGCCGGCTGCTTACCGCGTTGCAGCGCATCCACAAACATTTCGATGGCTTGGCCGGTGTTGGGCGGAACAAAAATGGTGGCGGCGAGAAGACGGCTCTTGACCCAAGCCTGGCCGGTCTTGGGCAGGCCGTCGCAGCCCAGGAACGGCAGGCTGAGCCAGCGCTCTTTTTCGGCTTCGTCAGGCAATTCCTCGAAGGCTTTGCGGGCCCCAATGGCCATGGAGTCGTCCTGAGCGGCAACGATGTCAATCGCGGCTTTGTGTGAAGTGGTGAGCTTTAACCAGGAGCGGACGGCTTTTTGCGCGCTCTCCTCGGTCCATTGGGCACGCAGAAAAGTGGGATGAACATTGACGGGCTTGGTTTCCTGCATGCCGGTGGCGCGATCCTTCGCGGCGGAATTTTCGGCAGGCCCTTGAATGCAGAGAACAGCTCCGCCGTGGGGCACGAGCGCGGCAATTTGATGGCCCTGGATGCGGCCGATCTCCAGATGGTCGGAAGTCACAACGAAAACGGGAGCGGATGACGACTTGCGAAGTTCTGAAACGTAATTGGCATCGCGGTTGAGAACGGCCCAGCCGATCCCGGCGGAAGCAGCCGCGCGAGCGACCTGAGGCAGGGCGGTGCCGCCGACGGGCTCGAAGATGATGGCGTCGGGACGGTGCGACTGTTCGGCCTGGATTGCCTTGAGAAGCTGCGTGCTCTGGGTGATAGCATCGTTCTCCGCGTAAATCACCTGGAGCTCAACGCCGAATTTGCGAGCGGCCTCTTCAGCAGACTGTGCCTGTTCAATCTGATAATCGTTGTCGTTGGTGGTGAGCGAGACGAGAAAACGCAGTTTTTTCATGCTGGTTGAGACCTGGCCACAATGGCGAAGCCTAGCATAGCGCCTGAAACATTCGCTGCGGGGGAGAAACTAGCGGAAAGTTTCGTCAAAGGAAATCCCTGCCGCCGGAGGAACGGTTACGCAAAGGCTATAGGAATCTTGGAGGATTCATTTGCCGGGCGGGCGAGTCATCTCTAAAGTCATCAATATGCCCGGCTTCGAGGGTCGGCTTCTTCGTGCCCGGACTCTCGAGGGGAGCGCCGATGGAGCGCTTCCAGGCGGCTTTGGGAAGGTCATCGCCAGCCAGCGTGAACTTCGGAAAAGAAAAAGTCAGAGCAACAAAAAGAAAGGAACTACCCTGCGCACCTGCATAAAACCTCCACGACGGCACAAGGACGGGGCCGTGACCCGAGGGAACGCAGCGGTCCCTAGCAGCGCTTGCGAGCTCTGGCACCGGGCCTGACTCCTCGAGCCGTGCTGGAAAAGATGTCCGCTATCCAAATGGTGGATGTACGGGTGCCGACGACCGATGGGCGGTTGCTGATTCTCCCGCGATACACGCAACCGGAGACTCCTCCAGCAGGAACTAGAGAGTGTTGTCGAAGGGGAAAACCTGTAGTGAAGACCTTTTGAAGTCTCGGACGTAGAATCAATAACTTGCGGAAAAATTAAGGCCCAGTTGTCAAAGTCGGGCGCCGCAGCGTAACATACAGAGAATAAGCCAAGAACGATTACGAGATATGTGCCTCAATGCGCGAGTCCTTCTGGTGATGAATGGGGCGGATAGCCAGATCGCTCTTCAGAGCGCGAAAGACAGCTTCGATCTCCGTGAGTTGAACGTAGTGTTGCCACAGCCGGGCCGGGTCTTCCTCGGGTAGATTCGAGCGCAGCAGATAATGACCTTCCCGGCGAAAGGCTTGCCGGAGCTTGTCCCTGCGCAACCGGAAGGCGAACGTCTCCGCGTTGACCGGCTAGTTGACAAAGTCCTAGTAGAATATCCTTATTCTACGCAAGAAGATTCCGCGTGCCATTAAGGGTTTTGCGGATTCCAGGCTTTCGCGCTTTTTGAGGCGGCTCTGTTCCATCAGTTTTTGATAGGTGGTGAGGGCTACGCGCCCGTCTTCCGTGCGTCCGGCGCGGCGATAGGCCTGGCTCAACTGGTAGTAAGTCGCATCGCGGTCGGGAGCGAGCTTTCGAGCCGCTTCGAGGCTTGCGATGGCGCCCGTAACGTCGCCCGTTTGCAGGAGGGCGCGGCCAAGCTCGAAGTGCGCCAGCTCATACTCGGGCCGCGCCTTAATCGCATCCCGAAATCGGGCGGCGGCGGCAGCAGCTTCGCCCTTGAAAAGTAAAGCAAATCCGAGATGATAGGTCGTGACCGGATCCCCCGGGCGAATCTCCAGTTCGTCGCGGAACTCTCTGGCGGCAGAGTCAAAATCGCTTTGGCGAAGGTACACGAGGCCCTCGTAATAATGCGCTTCGGGAAGTTGGGGATTAATTTTCAGCGCATTCTGCAATTCCTTGAGGCTATCCCCAAATTGGTCCTGCTGCGCGTAGGCCTGGCCGAGGAGCAGATGGACGGCGGGATTGTCGGCGTTTTGTTCGAGCAAGCGCCGAAAGATTCCCATTGCAGACTCGGTCTGACGAATGCGCACAAGCGACGTGCCCCAAGCGTAAAGCAAGCCCGGATCATCCGGCGGATCTTGCAAAAAGAGGCGAAATACTTCCGCGGTTTTGGCAAAGTTGTCGGTCATGAAATAACTGAGGCCCAGAAGCTGGCGAACAAAAGCATCCTGGGGAGAGGCAGTGAGTTGCCGCTCCAGCGGAGGGATGGCCTCGGAATACAGCTCCGCGCGGAACGCCGCAAAGCCCCAGTTGCGGTCGAGGCCCGCAAGATCGGGCTTCCAGACAGCAGCTTGCTGGAAATATTCAGCAGCTTCCCGGAACTTCGCGGCCTTGGCGCGCATCACGCCCAGGTCGTTGTACGAAACTAGCCAGGATTTCCGAGGCAAAAGACCGATATTGTTTAGCCTCTTTCGTCTCCGGGGGCATCTGAACTACGGCAGGCTGCTGTGTCGGCGGATTCTCCTGCTTGCCCGCTAACACCATGGCGTCCGCCGCTTTTCGATCTTCGCTGGCACCGGATTCCAACAAGCCCGCAAGGCGATCGGAGGTATGGCTGTCGCCGTCGTCCGGCTTTCCGGGATCATCGAAAATGTGCTGGGCATCGTAACGAAATTTCGTTTCACGATAGCGCTGGGAACTTAACAAGGCTTTTTGCGCCTCTTCCATACGCCCGAGACGGCGCAAGTCCTGGCCCAGCAGGAAATATGCGCGGCCCATGTCCCGGGGAACTTCTTCGGGATCGCGGACGGGGTGAACGTATTTTTCGAGCGCTTCGGCAGCCTGCGGGAGGCGCTTGGTCTCGCTGAAAACTTCCCCGAGGTAAAGGTAGGGAAACGCTTGGTCGGGTCGCAGACGCCTGGCATGCAGCAGCGTGGTTTCGGCAGCAGGAAAATCCCGGAGGGCGACGCCGGAAGTGCCGAGAAGGAGGAGCGCATTGTAGTCGTCGGGGCGGAGCTTTAACTCATTCTCAAACTCGACGCGCGCCTGCGGATAGGCTTCTTCGCCGCGGAATTCCAGGATGGAGTAGCCAAGCAGGCCGTGAGCGCGGGGATATTTCGGGTCGAGTTGAATCGCTTTGCGAAACTCGGCAACCGCGGGCTCGGGAAAATGCGTGATGGAATAGGCGCGGCCAATCAACACGTGCAGAGCGCGGAGTCCCCATCTTGGCTTGCAATTGCTGGAACCATTGCTGGGCGTCAGCAAAGCGTTTCGCTTTCAGGTAGGCAATGCCAAGAAAGTAGGAAGTCTCGAAGTCATCGTCGAGGGCCACCGAAGCTTGCAGCTCGTAAATGGCGGATTCGTAGTCGCCCCGATAGAGATCAATGCGTCCCAAAACATTTTGAGCGCGAGCCTGCCGCGGATCCTTAGCGAGCGCAGACCCAACGAGTTCGCGAGCCTTCTTGACATTCCCGGCGCGAAACCAGGCCAGCGCCGCGTCGGTAGTGATCTCAGTGTCACCGGGCGCGAATTTCAGAGCTTCGTCCAGCTCACGTGTAGCTTCGTCGAAACGGGATTCGGAAACCGAAAGATTGGCGAGCTGCCGCAGGCCGAGCGCAATGGCTTCGTCGTAGTGGCGCTCCGCATTGGAGAGATCTCCGGAAGCTAGGGCGGACTTGGCAGCGTCGAACGCGCGCTTCAGAACGGCCGCCGGATCTTCCCCGGAAGGCGCAGCGGCAACGAGGAGAGCAAACCCGATGGACAAGAGAACAAGCCGAACACAACCGGACAGCAGATCACTGGGGCGCCCTTGCGCCGAGCAACGCAGCTCCTGAGAGCAGAACGAAAAATACTGGCGCTTACTTCGCTCCATTGGGCGCTCCACCCGAGGGTGGCGGGAGAGGCGTACGGTTGCGGATGCCTTCCCCTTCGACAATCGTATAAATCGCGTCGGCAGCGACGTTGGCCAGAGTTTCCGTCTTCCCGCTGGGCCAGCGGATTTCTACCGATTCCATCTTCTTCGCAGCACCAAGACCAAAGTGCAAACGCAAATCATTTTGTGAGAGATAACTGCTGCCCCCATGAACCTCCCTGAACTGCTTTACGCCTGCCGAGTGAATGGTGACGCGCGCGCCGATGGCCACGCGGTTGCTCTTCGTTCCAACCAGTTTAAAAAGAACGCGATGGAATCCGCTGGCGTTCTCGTTTTCCAGGAGCGACGGTGGTTCGCCGGCGTTGAGCAACAGGACGTCGATGTTGCCATTGTTGAAGACATCGCCAAAGGCCGCGCCCCGGCGCGAGTGAAGCGGAAGTGCGGCAAGGCCCGCTTCCTTGCAGACCTCGTCAAAAGTGCCGTCGCGATTGTTGCGATGGAGGAGCAGCGGCTCCTTGAAGCGGGGACCGGTGTCCAGCGTATCGATCTGCGGATAGACATGGCCATTGGCGACGAGAATGTCGAGCCAGGTATCGTTGTCCATGTCAAAGAATGAAGTACCCCAACCGACGTATGGATAGCTCGGCTGGCCCACGCCCGAGGTCCAACTCACGTCGTCGAAGGTGTTCTGGCCCTTGTTGCGATACAGCGAATTGGGCTGCTCCTCGAAGTGGGTCACGAGGAAGCTCAGGCGGCCGCTGTGGTCGTAATCACCCCAATCGACGCCCATGTTGCCAAGCTCCATGCCTTCGCCGCTGAGAGCCACGCCTGTCAGCATGCCTACGTCGGTAAAAGTGCCATTGTGATTGTTGTGGTAGAGATAGTTGGGAACGGAATCGTTGGCCACGAGCAGATCGGGCCAGCCATCATCATCATAGTCGACCCACATGACGCCCAGCCCGTAGTAGCCGATGTCGTCGTGTACGCCGGCTTTCACGGAAACTTCCTCAAACGTGCCGTCGCCCCGGTTGTGGTAAAGAAAATCGCTTTCGCCCTCGAGACCCCAAGGCCCGCACTGCACCAGAATGCCCTTGAAGCGGCAAAATTTATTGCTGCCGAATTCCGGGAGATGATTCATATCCAGATGCGAATAGCGGGACACGTAGAGGTCCACGAAGCCGTCGCGATCGTAATCACCCCAGGCTGCGCCGGTCATGAAGCCGCTTCCGGCTACCCCCGCTTTTTCGGTGACGTCGTCAAACTTGCAGTTCCCCAAACCGTGGTACAAAGCGCTGCCGCCGAAGCCGGTCACAAAGAGATCGAGTTTGCCGTCGTTGTCATAGTCGGCCACCGCCACACCCATGCCCCAACCACGATGCGTCAAGCCCGCTTCCTTGGTGATGTCTTTGAAGCTGCCATCGGGCTCCTGGTGGTAGAGGGTCACCAGGGGATCGCCGCCCGCCCGGTAGCGCTCGACCGTTGAACCGTTGACAACGACAGCATCGAGGCGGCCGTCGTCGTCGCAATCGAACAGGCCCACGCCGCCGCTAATCGAGTCGATCACGTAATGCGCTTCCGGAGCGGCAATATGCGAACCCGTGAGGCCGGCTTCTTTTGCGATGTCCCTGAACGTGGGAATGAGCGGCAGGCCGCTGCGGTCTTTTTTGGCTTGCGTCGGCAGCTTGGGGAGGGGAACGCGGGTGGCACCGGCTTGCCGGCTCGGAGCTTGGTGCTTCATCGCGGCGGAGAGGAAAACTACGGGCAAGCAAACTGACAGAACACAAAAAAAACGCCGCAAGCGAGTCCCGTGCATGAATCGATTGTATCCCAAAGAATTTTCACGTCTAAACGAACATTCCACGCACAAAGCAAGTCGACCCCGTCAGAAAAATGAAGCGTCCCGCCAAGCTTTTGAAGAGCCTGGCGGGACGCGAACATAGGTCAAGCTGTGCCAGTACGCTAGAAGGTGAACTTCAGCGCGTACTGGATTTGCCGGTAGCCGTTTTCAGTAATCGAATTAATTTTGCCGTAACCGCCGGCCGACGGAGTCGCGGAGAGAATCTGAGTCGCGCCAACAAGCGTCTTGTTTGCATTCGGCACCACAACATTCCCACTCGCATCACCGTAAACTGGGTTCTGGAAATTGACGGCGGGGCTAAGAATATCGTTGTAGTTGTAGTGCGGAGTGTTGAATAAGTTGAAGAACTCCAACCGGAACTGAGCCTTGATCTTCTCAGTCACCTTGCTGCGCGGCAAAAGGAACGGCCAGCAAAACAGCGCAGACGCACACGAGGCTGGCCCACACTCTGAGTTTGCGCGGCGATTCCAACAGACTGGAAAATCGAACTTTCATTTGTTCCACCCCCTTGAGGAAGATTTTCACGTAGACCCTGGAACATCCAGTCCGCGTAACGGAGCGTTTTACGAAGACTTTGGCTCGATCTAGCCCAATTAGAAGAGTCAAAGGACCCGAACCCCGAAAGCATTACACCCCGTAATGCTTTCCTTCTAGTGCGCTATTTAGAACCAACTCCGCCAGGTTGCCAAGCAGAAATAATGATATTCTTAGGAACAATAATGTTATTCTTCAGCCTGACATTTGGGGGCCACCATTAAAGGTAGTCATCGGTTTGGGACTTACACGGATGCTATACCCTTGGTAATCAAGGAGTAACGGCTTGACTCTGCCCGACGGTGTCCAATCCCTGCTCGCCAAACCAGAAAGTGGGGCTTTTGGGAACGTCTGGTTTTAGCTGGCAGGGGCCACGGTGTGTCCGAAAATAGAGTTCGTTATACTGGTACCGTTCCAACCGATGGCGCCGGGCCGTTTGAACCATCATCTCTTGTAGGAATAGAGGTAAAACGGCAGGCGCACTTTGCGGAAACAAGTTGCAAGGCCAGTCGTCTTTTGCGGGTCCCCGGAGGAATTTTGTAGATGACCCAGTTGCCCAGGAAGAAGCAGTCCCCTTGCTCCGAGCCAAGAGTCACCCTAAAAACTATCGCGGATCACCTCGGTCTTACTCCCGGCACGGTTTCCGCCGCGCTGAATAACTCTCCGGCAGCGCGCTCGATTCCGCAACATACCAAGAACCGCATCATCGAAGCGGCGCAGGCTTTGAACTACCGGCCCAACTTTTTTGCGCGCACGCTGCGCCTGCGTAGGACTTATACGATCGGCGTGATTGCCGAAGAGATTGGCGATGCCTACGGCGCCATGGTGATTAGCGGGATTGAAGAATACCTGCGAAAAAACAACTACTTTTTTCTGACCGTAATTCACCGTCATGACCCAAAACTGCTTCAGACCTATGCGCAAATGCTTTTGACGCGAGGCGTGGAAGGCTTTATTACCACGGACACTTCGCTATCGGAAAAGCTGGCTCTGCCCACCGTGGCGGTCGCCGGACATCACCGCGTGGAAGGCGTAACCAATATTGTTCTGGACCACAAGCGCGCCGCCCACTTGGCCCTCGAGCATCTGAAAAATCTCGGCCACAAGAACATTGCCTTTATCAAAGGCCAAGTCTTGAGCTCGGACTCTTCCGTACGGTGGAATGCCATCTGCGAAGTCGCGCGAGAACTGAACATTCGCGTTCGGCCGGAGCTGACCATCCAGTTGGAAGGGACGGATTCCACGCCTGGCATTGGTTACCCCTTTGCCAAAGAACTGCTGGCGCGAAAGCACCCGTTTACCGCACTGTTTGCGTATAACGACATTTCCGCCATTGGGTCGCTGTGGGCCATTCATGAAGCTGGGCTGCGCGTTCCGGAAGACATTTCCGTCGTGGGATTTGACGACACTCCGGGAGCGGCATTCGCCAATCCCCCGCTGACCACCGTGAGGCAGCCACTTCTGCGGATGGGACAAATTGCGGCGCAAACGGTTGTCGACCTCATCGAAGAGCGCGGGGAGTACGTGCCAGAAATCGCCATTGAGCCGGAGCTTGTGGTTCGCGAGTCCACCGGGCCTGCCCCTTTGCAGCACTAAGAAACGCACAATCGCTGCGCGCAGCCTCTCCTCCGACTGGCTCGCTGTGAGGAAAAACAAGCAGGCCATTTCCCTTCCCACTCGTGCGGATTTCAGTGCAGTTCTTGTTGCTTCCCGGTTCGAACGGACTCGCGTGCGGCGTCCAGAATTTCCATCACCTGCACGTTCAGTTTCATGGAAAGCGGATCTTCGATGGGCTTGTTATTGCGAATGCAATCCACAAAATACGAGATGGGATTGCTCGTTTGGCGCGCCGGCGGGTCCAGAGCGATTCGCTCTCCTTCCAGCGCGCCGTTAGCGTCCTGGCGACCCGTTGGGCGAGCGAACAAATCTCTGCCTGTTGCCAGCATGCTACCCTTCGGTCCAAACACTTGCACTTGCCCCATGCTGTAGGGCCAATCCCAGGAAGCTTCGATAATCACTTCGCCGTCGGGATACTCCAAAAGAATGGTGGCGTCGTCATCCACGGGATTGTGCTGGTCCACTTTCAGTTTTTGAGAAACTGCTGATACTCGCGTTGGCCGCCCTTTGAGCCACACCGCCCACTCTGCACCATAGCAACCGAAATCCATAATCGCTCCGCCGCCGTTTTTTGCCGGATCGTAAAGCCAGTCGGCAAAATATTTGGATACGCCGATTTCTTTGGGCCCTTGGTGGCCATACTGCACGATGATCTTCTCAATCGGTCCCACCTGGTTGTTCTTCACGCGATGATACAGTTCGTGCGTCGGCGCAACCCACGCGTTCCAGTAGTTCACCATCACTTTGATGCCTGCCTGGTTTGCCAGCCGTTCCATCTCGCGCGCATCCTCCGCCGTCGTGGCCATTGGTTTTTCCGTCGAGTAGTGCATGTGCCGTTTCGCACATTCGCGCAGAATCTCCAAGTGCCGGTCGTTCTCCGTCGTTACAATGACTCCGTCCGGCTTCATTTCATTCAGCATCTGCACGTAATCCGAATAAAACTTCACGCTCGCGGGGACTTTCGCCTTGGCCTGCTCCACCAGCGCAGGGTGAGGGTCCGCTATGGCCACGAGTTCCGCGTTCGGCTCCCCCGCCAGATCCTTAAGCAAGCCCCACACGTGATCGTGGTCTAGCCCAATGACTGCCAACCGCGTCTTTTTCTCTCCCGGGTTGGATTGGGAGCAAAAAGACGGCACGGATGCCAACAAGAAGTGAAGAACGAAGATCAAAACGAAACATCGAAGCAAGCAACGCGATGATTTCATGATGAGCATCTCGAAAGAGCCATCCCCAGAAGTCAAGGTACCCGCATGTACTCCCTATGCTCCCGGCTAAATTGCTGATTCTTAAATATTTAGAAATACTTCTCGCTCACATTCCTGAGCTTCGGAAATTTCTTAGCTTACGGTCCTAAACCGCAGCAGCGGAACGCAACCTTTTTCTGAATGCCTAGACCCTTATTCGCTTAGTTTTGCGTTCGAAGCGCCGCCTGATTCTCCGACCTTCCCAGGACCATGCCGGCCTTCTGTACCATTAGCAGAAAGCCCTGGCTGGAAGCCTCTTCCTGCAAACCTTCGAGATGTATGCGGCCGGCTTTGGAGTTCCCTGATTTCAGCTCCATCTCGCCCAACGCCAGGCGAGCTTCCCACGCAGCGTTCACGAATTGTGCAGCTTTTGCCTGTTGGGCCACAGCATTCAGACGCTTCACTGCTTCTCTGCGCTGCGCCGGGCTCCCGGCTACGGCATCGATTCTAGCGCTAATCAGGCGCGACATAAGCGCTATGTCCAAGTCTTGGGAGCGCTCGGCAAACTGCAACGCGTGGGAGACACTTTCCTTTGCTTCGCTGAATTTGCCCGAGGCCAAAAAAGTCTGAGACAGCAACATGTTGGCAGTAGCGTCATCTCGGGGAGAAGTGGTCTTCGCAAGAAGATCCTGCGCCCGTTTAATGGACTTTACCGCCTCGCTGTTCTCCCCTCGGTCGAGGAGTAACTGCGCGAGATACAATTCCGCGCGTGATTCCGGCGTTTTGTCTCCGACTTCCTGAAAGACCTCCTTGGCCCGCGTTTCACTCTCCCAGGCGGCATGCGAATCGCCCTGGGCCCGCAAGACCTTTCCTAGCCCCATCAACGCATCGGCTTCACGATCTCTGTCGCCATTCTGCCGGCAAGTATCCAGAGACTCCTCGTACATCTTGCGGGCGTCGAAAAGCTTTCCTTCCGCGAACAGAGCTTCACCCAAGCCGATCTTGGCAAGCGCCATCCCGTTGTCGTCGCGAACTTCCTGATACGTTTGAAGAGCTTCCTGAGATTTCTGCAGGGCTCCGCGGACGTCCCCTAGGTAAAGAGCAATCTCGCTCAGGTTATGGAATTCACCGGCTACGCTATGCCTATTTCCTATGCTTTGATGGATCGCCAGCGCTTCCTGATACCGCTGGCGCGCGGAGAAATAGTCGCCCCGAAACATCAAAGCGATGGCCTCCCCGGTTTCGGCATCGGCCACTCCTCTTTGGTCATGAGCCGCAAGGTACAGATCTCTTGCCCCGTGAACGGCTTTATCCGCTTCGTCGAGTCGCCCCGCCTTCTCCAGGAGCCACGCGTGGGCGAACATAGCTTTAGCCAGGAGCAGGGATGCCCCGGAAGCTCGAGCTTTCTGCTCCGCGCTTACATAGGCAGCTTCGGCGCGCTTGGTGTCGCCGAGAGGCAGCGCGGCATCCCCCTCGGCCAGCTCAATCCGGGGATCATCCCGCAACGGCGCAGGTAACGCTTGCAAAGCTGCTACCGTCTCCAGTGCATCTTTCCATTTATTGGCTTTGTATTCGGCATTGGCAAGCGCGAGGCCGTAGTCCAGGTTGTCGGGAAAAAATTCGAAGAGCGCCCGATAGATTCCTGCTGCTTTCTCCCAATCCCGTGAGCTTTCATGATACCGGGCTTCTACCAACAGTCCTTCCGCACGGGACAAACTCGAGGACAGGTCGAAGGCTTTCTTTGCCTCTAACCTCGCATTTTCGTCATACCCTAGCTGGCTCCAGGCGGTCGCCAGAGTTGCATGGGAAAGCGCGTAATTGGGCTCGGCTTCGACCGCCTTCTGCAGAAGATCTCGGGCCTGCTGCGCGTCAAAGCCGCGCAGTCTTGCCAGTCCTTCGGAATACAGCCTGGCGGTTTCGCTCTTCGTCGGCAGCGCGATGGCCACTTCCGCGGCTTCCTCGCGAGTTACCGCGCGCACTCCCAGTTTCTCGCGCAGGTGTTGGCCCGCGCGGGAAACGAGGTCCAGCAGATGCGCTTCCGTTCCTGCCTCGGAGATTGCTCCGATAGTTTCGCCTGTCTGCGTATCCTGCAACCGCAGATCCAGGCGAATCTGGCCTTCCGGCTGTCCTCCTAACATCGCGTACGAGCCGGCAATCACGTAATCCGTTCCGAGATTCTTGCGAATTCGAATCAGACTCTCGGACCCCAAGCTATCCACGTCTGGCATGGACAGTTCCATCTTCATGCGCGCCACGCTCTCGGCGGGAATCGCGCGCACTTGTTCGCCGGCGGTCAGCTCCGTCGTGAGCCAATCAGAAAAAGCAGTGGACAACCACGCCTCGCGCGGGTTGCCGGAAAGGTTTGTAAAGCCCAGCACCGCCACGGATCGTCGTGGACTAACTACCGCGGAGGAACCGCCGGAAGCCACCGGCGGCAGAAAGCGCAAGTAGACAAAAGCTCCCGCGGCAGCTATCGCAACTACTGCCACCAGAACGTAGAAGCGGCGGTTCCAAAACCCTCGACGCTCCTCATCTTGCGCGCCAATTTTTCCATTTCCTGCAAAAAGCGCCTTCGGGAGTCCGCGCCCCGTCGCGTGCTTATGGGCGGCCACCGATGGCGGCGAGTAGACGGGGGCGAGAAAGCGGTAGCCGTGACGCGGAATCGTTTCAACATACCGCGGACTGTCCGCGGAATCTCCCAGCGCCGCCCGCAACTTGGTCATGGCTTTGTTCAAGCTGCGGTCGAAATCCACAAAGGTATGCCCTGGCCAAAGCTTTTCCCGCAGCTCTTCGCGGGTCACGACCTCCCCGGGGTGTTCCAAAAGGAGGGAGAGGATCTGAAAAGGCTGCTCTTGCAGCTTGATGCGAACGCCATGCTTGCGCAATTCGGCGGCGCGAAAGTCAACTTCAAACACCCCAAACCCTTTGGTTCGAAAGGCGCTCTCCACCGCTCGCATGACCATTCACCCCTGCAGTTAGCCGAGCCTAGCACGCAGAGACAGCCTAATCAATACGGCCTTCACCCGAGGAATGCACCGATTCGCCGCAATTTGGAAGCGATTGCAATCCTAGGCTATTGCATGGTGCCGGTGTAAAATTGCGCGTATTGTGCGGATCCATATTTTCGCAAGGGATTGCATTTCCTGCTCGAGACTCGCAGCAATCCTGCTTGCTTACATGACCCTCTGCTTCCCTTCCCTTCTTAATGCTCAAACGGAAGCGCCTGCCGGTGATGCGCGTGTACAGAAACTCTATGGCGAGGCGAAGGCCGCGGAAGGGCGCGGTGACCTCGCCGGCGCGGCTGCAAATTATGAATCTCTGCTGCAAATTGCGCCGCGCCTCGCTCCTGCCTACAACAATCTTGGGTCGCTTTATCTCCGGCAGCGCGAATACAAGAAAGCCGCCGCCGTATTGGAGAAAGGGTTGAAGATCGATCCGAAAATGTCGTCCGCCTCGGCGCTGCTGGGCATGGCGCTGTACGAAATGGCCGATTACACCGGAGCAGAACGAAGCCTGGAGTCCGCTCTGCGCGCGAATCCAAAAGACAACAACGCTGAGCTTTTCCTCGCAAACGACTTGATCAAGCTCGGAGAATTCCAGCGCGCGGCCGATCATCTGCGGCAGCTTTCGCAGCGCCAGCCAGAAAGTCAGGAAGTCTTATATTTGCTCGGCAAGGTACACATGAAGCTCTCAGAAGAAGCTCTTTCGAATCTCACTGCGCTTGATCCCAATTCCGTTTGGGTCCACGAAATTTCCGGTGAAGTGATGGAAAGCATGAAAAATTACGACGGCGCGCTGCTCGAATACAAGAAGGCGGTGGAGGTGGCCCCGCAGCAGGCGGCCACGCACTACCACCTGGGGAATGCGTATTGGTCGCTGAATATGTGGGATGCGGCGACGGAGCAGTTTCGCGCCGAGCTGGCGAACGATCCTTCGAATTGCATGGCGCAGTGGAAAATCGGCAACATCATTCTGGAGCAGCATGGAGATTCGACCCAGGCGCTGGCGGAAGTCCAGAAAGCTCTGGATGTGTGTCCGGATCTGATGGGCGCGCGCGTGGACCGCGCTCGCGCATTGATCAAGTTGGAGCGGCACGCCGAAGCGGTGAAAGATTTGGAGGCGGCGGTAAAAGCCGATCCGGGAGAGTCCTCGACGCACTTCCTACTGGCGCAAGCATATCGCGCGCTCGGGCGGACGCAGGATGCGCAGGCGGAAATGAAAGTGTTCAGCAAATTAGAAGAAAGCGCGCGAGCGAAAACGGCGGAGCGAGCCAAGGAATTGCTTCAGGAAAAAAGCAAAGAACCATGAGCGCGAAGTTGAAAGTTGTGCCAAGGAATGCAGAGTGACTGGTGACTCGTGGAAATTCGAGCTGCCAGTCTCGCTCGCAAGACTTTTCGCAGAGCTCGCCGCAGTCCCAGCAACGCAGGAAATTTGTTTAGGAGCGAAGTCTTCATTGACGTGGAGTTTCCTGGATAGAGTGGGTGCCGGTGAGAGCGGCGCAGCGTTCGTATTCGGTCTTCGCTTTCTCGGCCAGTCCCTGCTTGCGGTAGACGGCCGCCAACATGCAATGAAGATTGGGAGCTTGCGGAGAAAGTTCAACCGCCTTTTCTAACTCCACCTGCGCCTTGGAAAAATCGTCTAGGCGCGTATAGGCCTTGCCGAGAAGCTCGTGCGTGCGCGATTCACGTGGAGCAATTTCAATCGCTCGAAGAAGAAACGTGACGGCTTTCTGCGGGCGATTCTCATCGATAAGAAGGCTGCCCAGGTCAATATAAGGACCGGGATTTTTCACGAGAGACTGCGCTTGCCACGCGATCGCTTGATTGTAAGCGGCAGCAGCTTCTTCGTTGCGCCCCAACCCGGCAAAAGACAATCCAAGATTGTCCTCCGCTTTTACATTTTGAGGATCAAACTTCAAGCATTGCTGAAATGCGCTGATAGCTTCAGCGAAGCGGTTCTCGTTGTATTTGGTGCGGCCGAGGTAATACCAACCTTCGGAATCATTAGGAACCCACTCGAGCATTTTCGTCAGCCATTTATCAGCGTCGGGATAATCCACCAGCAAAACATAATCGAACGCAACGGTTTTGAGGTCGGCGGCGGAAGGGGTCCGGTATTTTGCGCCCGCAGTGAATTCCTCGAGCGAAGCTTTCGCCATTTCTTGCGCTGCCTTTGGTACCGACACCTCGGAAGACGTTGCGCCCATGGTTCGTGCGCTTACCATGGATCCGTGAGTCTGAGACGGGAACTGGTTTTCCATCGCTGCTTGCGTTTGGATCTCGCGGAAAAGAATGTGGCCGA
>QHYJ01000001.1:0-7128 GCA_003223255.1 Acidobacteriota bacterium
TGAGTTGACCGGGATGTCTCGCACGACCCTCCCCGGCTTCCAACTTTTTTTGACCCGGCGGGGACATCCGGTGAGCGATAAAACGGTTGCGCGGATGTTGGACGAGATGGGCTACTCGCTGCAGTTGAATCGGAAAGAGAAAGAAGGGCCTCAGCATCCCGACCGGGACGCACAGTTTCGATATATCAATCGTCAGGAGGCTTCCTTTCGAGCCAGCGGAGATCCGGTGATCTCGGCTGACACGAAGAAAAAAGAGCTTGTGGGAGCCTTTAAAAATGGGGGTCGGACGTGGCGGCCGAAAGGGAACCCGTACGAAGTTCAGGTGCATGATTGGCCTTCGCAGGCCAAGGGCAAGGCCATTCCCTACGGGGTCTACGATGTCTTCGGGGATCGAGCAGTGGTCAACGTGGGGATCAGCCACGACACGGCAGAATTCGCGGCGGAAAGCATCCGACGATGGTGGCGGTTGGACGGGCGACGGCGCTATCGCTCGGCCCGACGTCTGTTGATTTGCGCCGATGGAGGTGGCAGCAATAGCAGTCGCACCCACGCTTGGAAAGCGAATCTGATGCAGTTGGTGGATGAGATCGGAATCCCCATCACCGTATCTCACTATCCTCCTGGTACGAGTAATGTGGAACCGGATCGAGCATCGGGTCTTCTCGTTTATCAGTCTGACCTGGAAAGGGCAGCCGCTCTGGAACCTGGAAACGGTGATCAACCTGATTGGCGCGACACGAACCCGCACCGGTCTGCGAGTGAAAGCGGTGCTGGATACCAAGAAGTACGAGACCGGGGTTAAGCCCTCCGCAGAAGAGATAGAGAAGCTGCGGATCCACCGCCACAAAATTAATCCCGCATGGAATTACACGATATTTTGCAGGAATGAGTAATTCTTGTTGTTCACTTAATTGTTCCGTATCGCCTTAGCGTCCCGAAAAGTACAAGCGGGGCAGCTGGTACGTGATAAAATGGGATGACATTGCGGGCCGTCGAGAAAGCCCAGAATGACCCTCGGGTTATCGGACATCAAGTGCTGCGAATCTCCAAATTGGAAGCTCAGCCTGTGGCACGCTTGACACGAATTCGTTTAGAAAAGCTTTAACTTCCCGCTGCTTTTCTAGCCGGAACTGGAACGATTCAAAGGGTTGACAACGCGAAGTGGACCATCGGTCTGCCCGTCTGCCAAGTCTTCTGAATAGACAACCGTAGCGCCGGACGTTCCAGCAGCTTGAATGATGAGCGCATCCCAGAACAAAATATTGTAACGATGCTCGTTGGCGAGAGCCTCTATGACGGAGTCAGCCGTGTTGATCACGATGTCCCAGCTCAAATAGTCCTGAAGCAGTCTGCGCGTTTGCTCAAGAGACAGTGGACGGGCGGTTTTGCGGCGGAGATTTACGCAAAGTTCCTGAAGAACCTGAGTGCTCAACACCCCACCGCCCGAATCCCAAAGGCTCTCGATCAGCGAACGCGCCCGTTTGTGCTTGACTCCTGCCGCGCGATCGTGGGCGTACACTAGCATGTTTGTGTCGACGAAGAATTTATCGCTCATGAAGTTCGTCGCGTGAACGAGGGGCTGTCCAGCCGAGTTCAAATCCCTTGTGGAGTCGCGCCACGGCCCGCTTTCGAAAGCGATCGTATCCCTTGCGCTGGCGCACGATTTCATCGAGCTTTGCGGCAAGCAATCCACTCACCGAGAGGCCCTCCTCGGCCGCCAGTATGCGGGCTTCCCTCAAAACATCCGTATCGAGCTTCAATGTGATATTTGCCTTCATAAATTGGTACGAAATCACGTGCAGAACCATTTTACGTGCAATTCGCCAGCCTCACAAATCAGACACAGTGGAGCTCGGAATTCTCATCGAGCGCCACAATATGCGCGGCGCGTTCTCGAAGGGAATGTATGAGGGGGGAAACCAAGAGCGGGCGTTCGGGGCCCAGGCCGCAGAGTGGGCGAAAGCTGCAACAAAGTGGCCGCGCGCGCATTCGATGTTGCTCGAAATTTCCCGCTCGTGGCACGAGGACGCGAAGCGTGAGGACGAAAGGGCGCGCCAGGATGAGGTGAAATTCGAGCAGTGACGACACCTGAGGGACGTTCGAAACGGTCGATAAGATCGCGCACTCGAACGAATTGCGGCGGCAAGTGCAGCAACAAACAGGAAACATGGTCTCGGCCTGACTCTGACTAATCCACCGGAAAACGGCACTCTACTTTGTGGTGGGGAGAAGGTTCCTGAGAACGGACGCCAGTTGTTCCGCGAGACGGCCCGTCTTGGCGACGGTTTCGAGTTGCCTGTAGATATCCTCCGCGTCACCCTGCTTTCGAACGCCAACACTGCATACAACTACCACGTGGTGCTGCGGATAAATTCGGTAAACGACGCGGTGGTTGCTAAACTGGTGCTTCCAATAACCTGCCAGGGACGCGCGCAGCGGCAGGCCGTATCCTTCGGGGTCAACGGCTAGCTTCTTCTCCAGAACTTTTCGCAGTTGATTGCGCACACTTCCGTCGAGAGCTTTGATGTCCGCTGCGGCATCTGACGTGTACCTGAGTTCGAAGGGAGATTTAGACCGCGTCTCTTCTGAGGGTGCCGCAGACGGCGAAGGCTGTTTTCGCCCTTTGCTCATTTGGCAAAGACATCTGCTGTGGTCAGCAGCCGGCCAGCCGCAACGTCTTGGTCGATAGTTTTGGACAACGCCAGCAAGCGGTCAGTGAGTTCGCGGTCGGCCAGAATCTCCAGGGTGGCAAGAATTGATTCACGCTCATTGACGAGGGAATCCAGAAACTCTTTGTCCACCAAATACTTCGCTGGCTGGCGGCGGTTCTCGACGAGCACAACCCGGTTTGCTGTCGCCTCTTTCAAGTAAGTCTTCAGCTTGCCCCGAAGGTCGGTCGCTGTCACCTTTTTGACTGCAATGGAAGCTCTTGTCATCGGTACCTTTCTGATGTACGCTAAGTACGTTTAAATGTACATTTGATGGTGTTGTTTGTCAAGTTGTACGGCGAAGAGCGCAGAATGGAAAAACGGATATACAAACTCGGGCACCATCTCGTTGCGTTTCTCGACGTGCTGGGACAGCGCGATAGGTTCAGGGGGCTTAAGAAGCCCACGAACGCACAAGACGAAGACGAAACCAAAGAGGTGCTGAGGCAAACGGCTGGCTTTGTCGCTGAGCTGCGCACGATGTTTCAAAACCAATTCGTGGTGTTCGAAGCCGGCACGCCAAGTATGCAGCGGCACGCAAAGGAGCCGTTGCGTCCGAGTTTTACCGGCTTCTCCGATTCCTTCATTACATCAGTTCCCCTGCGCGAAGAGGGCCATGAGTTGGTGCCGGTTGTGACCGTGTTTTCAGCCCTATCAGCAGCTTGCGTCTTCATGCTAACCGCACTTGCCATGCAAACATCCTTTGCGAGGAGGAATTGATATGGGCCTCGCAACAGAGATCGGCCCTGGTGAAATCTACGGAACTGCACTGGAGCGCGCTTACCTTCTGGAATGCAGAGTCACAAAATATCCTCGGCTTGTTATTGGTGATGAGCTTTGGAGATACTTGAACGCCGCTCTCGCTCACTTCGAGAGCCAAAGGACACCAGTGTCCAAAGCAATCAAGGCCATCGTGAAGAGAGGACTATGCAGATGATTGCGACGGATGCGGACGGGCAAAGAATCCTCGCTGCGCACTCGCCTGCTGGGCCTGAAGTCATCGCAAGGGCTGCGTTCTGTGCAACTCACCAGCGCGACGCTGGGTGAAGGCAAAACCATGACGGCCTTCGACTTGGTGCTCTGCTGCGCACGGCTGCAAGAGATGTCTATATTGGTCGTCGATGCGGACATCCGCGGAAAAGGGCTGACGCACACGCTTGAACTGCTCCCCTCCCCGGGGCTCGCGGAAATCCTTTGTGGCCAGGCAGAGCCGGAGAAGGCTATTCTTGCGGCCAGTATTCCCAGCCTGTACGTTCTTCCATCCGGCGAATCCGACGTTGCACCGCCGGAGCTCTTTGCCCGATCAGCGCTGGCAGAAGTTCATGAGCTGGTGCCATGAAGCTTTCAAACTGATCATCGTGGATTCGCCGCCGGTTCTCTGCTTTTCCGACACCCAGCTGATTTCAGCGTCCTGTGACGGCGTTCTCATGGTCGTTCGCGCACAGCAGGCAAAGCGCGGTCTTTTGGAGAAATCGGCGCGGCAAGTCGATGCGAGGAAGCTGCTCGGGCTGGTGTACAACGGAGTCTGAGCACGGAAAAAGCATACAGCTAGAGCGACGAGTGGAGCAGGTAGTGCCGAGCCAGCCCGCGACGTAAGGCGCTGGAGCGAGGCTTCGGCGAGCTCCTTCGGTGTAACTACGTCAGATCAAGCTAATTGCGACGATGTTGGCCGTGCGAGGCGCTTTGACATCGCGCATTGGTGGTTGACCGAATAAGTGGCTGTGCTCGCGATTGAAGTGGCTTGCGCTTTCGTAGCCCACCTCGAACGCAGCACTCACAGCATCAAGACCATCCATGAGCATGCGCTGCTGTGGGACTCGCAATCGTCGTCGCCCTATGGCGATCTGTTTCGCCTCGTCTCGGCAGGGACTGCTCAAGATGAGTTGGGGCCCGCCGGAGAACAATCGCCGGGCCCAGCCTTACGATAGCGCTTGAATCATTTGAGAGATTCAAGAAATGCGATCAAGGCCGTCAGGTCCTCTTCGTTTACGTCAACGGGCTGCATTCCGCCGTCTGCCATTGCGTCACTAGGCTGCTGCAAGATGCTTCGCAGCCGTGAGGCGTCGTGCTTTTGGCCAACTCCAAGCAATGATGGAGCCGACGGCGTTCCGCTCAAATCCTCACCGTGGCATTCGATGCATCGTTCCCTCTCGAATACTTTCTTTCCCTGGCTCGCAACCGGGCTGAGTGGCATGGCAGCAAATGGCGAAACTCCTGCCAACTCGGGTTCGAACGGTTTCTTTATGAAGGCGGCGACATCTGCTTGCTGTTTTGCCAATTGAGCTGCGATCGCCGGATCGCGTAGATCATTTCGATGACTGATACCGCCGAGAGCGCCCAGCCCGATAAAGATGAAGCCGTAAATCGACATGGAGACCGGCCGCTTCCAGGGACGCCGCTCGGGGCGCCGGTCTAGGAAAGGCAGCGCGGTGAAAAGAAGAGCAGCAAATGCCGGAATAACCAAAATGCCTACAACGGCGAAACCACTCTCCCAATACTTCAACCACTGAAAAACGGGAATGTAATACCACTCCGGACGCGGCACATAGTGAGTGTCAGACGGGTTTGCCTTGGGTCCAAGCGCCACCGGGAGGTAATGGGCCAACAGACCCAGACAGCCAATAATGACCAGGGCAAAAAGTAGATCGAACACAGCCTGCTTCGGATAAAACGGCTCCGTCGATCGCTTCAGGGTTTGCGGGTCGCCCTGTATCGGCCCGGCCGGTCCAGCTTTGCGGAACAAGAATATGTGGGCCGCAATAAAGATAACGATGAGGGCTGGCAGTAGGAACACGTGGAGGACGAAGAAGCGAGAAAGGGTCAATGTGCCCATTTCCGCGCCGCCCCGCAGCAAGCTCTTGAGTGGGCTCCCAATGACCGGAATATAGGTCAAGATGTTCGTGCCCACGGTCGTTGCGAAATAAGCCTTCTGATCCCAGGGCAACAAGTAGCCGGTGAAGGACATCCCCAGCATCAAAGCAAACAACACGCATCCGGCGAGCCAGAGCAGTTTTCGCCGTCCCTTGTACGCTCCGTACAGAAACGTTTGACTGACGTGCAGAAGTAAGACGATGACGATCGCGCTTGAGCCATAGGCGTGAACGCTGCGAAGGAAGGAACCCGAAGTCACTTCTTTCGTGAGGTAGGCGACGGTGGTGTGCGCATGATCGGCGGAAGGAACGTAGTAAAGCGCCAAAAACATTCCGGTGACGACCTGTGATAAGAAAAGATAAAGCAATCCGGATCCAAACACATAGGCAAGGCTCGCTCCGCCGGGGATCGCTTCATCGAGTACGGCGCGAAGGGGCGACTCGGCGATGCCCTTCCGCCGATCGCCAATACCGGTTCGCTGATCAATCCAGGGATTGTATGTTCCGGGTTCTTTCGGCTGAGTGGCCATGCCAGCTCCGTCTTTGATCTACCGACCGTTCTTTCCTCTGAGGCCCGCAGTTCACGCGATAACTTCCTTAATGGGAACGAGCTGCTTGAAAGTTTGGTAGTGCACGACAAGTTTGCCTCCCTCGACTTTGCTTTTCAGCTGATCCATTCCTCGCGGTGGGGGTCCTCCCAAAAGCTTTCCGTCCGCCGCGAATTGTCCGTTGTGGCATGGACAGATGAACTTGTTCTTGTCGTCGTGCCAGGCGATTGAGCATCCCAGGTGCGGGCAAACTGACGACAGCGCACAGAGGTGCCCGTTTGAATCGCGGTATACATACACAGCTTTTTCTGAAACGATCCTGCGCCACCCGTCTCGCTGTTCGACCTTTACGAGCTTCTTGACGGGCGAGGTAACGGAAGCCAGCTCCTCGACACTGCCGATTTCCTTCCACGAAACTTGCGCTTTGGCCCTCACGAGTGGATGAAGCAAGAAACGCAACAACGGCACAGAGAGAAGTGCACCAACGCCTGAGGCTCCCGCACCGAGCAAGACTCCGAGGAATGATCGTCGGCTGGAGGATGCTCCGCCGAGCTTTTTATAGTCCTCGCGAAAACCGTGAGCGGTTCCGCTGATATGTGTTTTTACTGGATGACTCATCGCTGTTCCTACCTGCGTCTGGATTTGCCCACTGCACTATTCTGCCGTTGCGTCTCACTGGCCCTTGTTGGAGAAGCCCCGAATGTAGGCAACGAGTTCCTTAATCTCTTTCGGCTGCAGTTTCTCTTTGAACTTCGGCATCTTCTTCTTGCCTTTGGTAATGATCTGGATCAAATTGGCGTCAGTCTCCGTGTCGGTGTCGGGCGCACGAAAGTCGTGCGCGCCTGTATTTCTGCCCGCCTTGGTATTCGCGCTTCCGTCGAGTCCGTGACACCCCGCGCACTTGGCTTTGTAAGTTTTCTCGGCATCGGTCTGTGCGCCAGCCCGCAATGCAAAAACGACGGCCAGTGCCATGGAGCCAATTGCGTTCCGAATTGCTTTTTT
>QHYJ01000001.1:7149-18769 GCA_003223255.1 Acidobacteriota bacterium
GAGCCCCGAACGTAGCAGTGCTGCCATTGAAGTCTTCTGACGAGATGGGCTGCAGTCCAGACAGATTCATGGGTGTCTTGAGATTGTATCCGTAGTAGTTCCACGTTGTTTTGTAGCTCAGGCCTTTGTACAGATCGACCTGGATCGACGCGAAAGGCTTCTGGTAATTGAACGCTAGCGTGCCGGGCAGGATTCGTGGATTCAAAAATAGCGTGTCTCCTGCGGTAAAGGTTCCGGAATAACCCACCACCGTGGTGATTCGACTGAACGGCTTCCACATAATGTCGCCATAGGCGAAATGCTGTTTGTTACTGTAAAACGACGTTGCACCCAAGGTTATTGCTTTTGTGCCGCTAAAGAACGCGCAAGGTGCATAAGGTGCGATGCCAAACCCGGTATCTCTCATGCAGATGTAGGACTGCATGTAGAGATCGTTGTAGTTGTACCCGAGATTGAACGCGAGACTGGAATTCCGCATCAGCGTCGTTCCGAGGCTGTACGTCCGGCCATGCTCGAGCTGGTTGATGTTGCTGACGTTGTCCCGATTTTCGCGAATGTCGATTGCCCCGTCGATGGTCGCCCAGTGTCTCGGTTTGTAGGTTGCGTGGATCTTATAGCTCTGGAATTGGCGCGGGAAAATTTGCGTATATGCCCGGTCGTTATATCCAAATTGGAAGTCAGCATAGATTCGCAGTGAATCCATCGGGCGCACCGTAAGACCCGCTAGAGCCGCGTGCTCGTTGATCGACAGGTCCACGCGATCCCGTGTGGGAGGAGCAGGATTGACATAGGAGATCGTGCCATCCCCATTCAAGGTGCAGCCAGCGGGGAGCGTTGTCGATCCAGACGGAATTGCACAGAGTCCGCGCGCTGCGAAAAAGTAATTTGCTGCTGTGCCTCCCGCGCCGCCGGGGTAATAGATTGCGCTCGTGTACGGAGGGATGTGATTTGTGTGTTCGTAGTAATCGACGGTTCCACCAAAGTATCCGGTATTCGTGATCACCCGGTCTTCGTAGAGATATCCAATCCGAGCGCTGATTCGCTTGGTGAGATCCGCCTGTAGCTGAATTGTGTTCGACTCCATCTTTTGGCCAATATAGGTCGATATCAACGTGCGGGTGAAGTCAGGGAGAGCTGCCGCGGTATGCTGCGGGCACGTTGATGCGTCGAACGTTGGTCCTGGGCAGATGCTTTCAAAGGTCGGTGCTCCGGCCATGATAGGCGAGAACTGAGCCTGCGGCAGTTGAATGCCAACCTGTCCAGCCACCTGCGGCGCGGTGGCAAAAAGCGTTCCGCTCTGCAAGTCGGACAATCCGGGATTGCGCCAGTTGTCATAGCGGACCAGGTCGATTATTCGCAGCTTGCTGGTCAGCGAGTAAACCCCAGACCAATTTGCGCGCACGGAAACCATCTTGGCTTCTGCAGGACCTGAGTTGAGAACTCCGCGCGTTTTTACGGTTGCGCTGGCCGCCCATTCGTTGATGCTTTCATTGAACGTATTCACGAAGTTGTCGCTTGTGCTGTAGCTTGCAGACCCGGACATCTCGAGGTTCTTAATGTATTTCGATTGGAAGCTGACTCGCTCCGTGGGCATAAAATTTCGCGGATTGTCATACCGGGAATAGCCCATGAAGACCCTGCAATTGGGGTTGCCGAAGCCGTTGGCCAAAATCACCGGCGTGCACGGGCGCGTTGCTCCCTGCGGCGGGTAAAACCACTCCAATCCAAAGTCCACCGGCCCGGGTACGCTACCGGGCGCCATCGGCAACACATTGTTAAATGCCAGCGAATTTCTGGTGTCGTCCTTGTCATACTCGAGAATCTGGTCGTAAGAAAACGTGGTCTTTGGCAGGAGCCGGAAGTCCACTGCGAAGCGGTATCCATGCATCGTTATTCGGTAGTTTTCGTTGAGCAGATACCGGGCCGCCGGGCCATTGAATGTGCTGAACGCAGGACCGACGTCCACGTTGTGCGAATAACCCAACCGGAACCGCACGCGTGATTCCGGAAGGAGCGTCAGATTGTAATCCTGCAGTCGCTTGAGGCGACTAAGTTGATGGGTCGCGGAGTTGACAGCGAACGTCGGATTCGTAGCAGGATTTGTCGGAGGCATCACCGTCGGGTTAAACGGATTCAAGAACAGGCTATAATTCCAGAAATTCTGGTCCCGCCGGAACATCGCCTGCAAGTCGTACCACTTATTCTTATCGATTCGGAGACGCGAGACGTTGTTCGGGTCGCCGCCGTAACCGAAGTTGCTGAAGTGCAAGCCGTCAAGCAAGGCTCCATGATGGTCGAGGGACCTCATACTTAGCGTGTAATACAACAATCGCGGCCCCGAATTCAGGTTCACGAAGGTCCCGTAGTTACCCTGGTTCCCGTCAATCCACGTGGACCGATAGCCTACCTCCAGCGTCTGCTGCGTATTGTAGTTGCTGGAATCGAGGCCTTTGGATTCCTCTTCGACGCCTTCCTGCGCCCTGGCGAGAGGCGTGAAAAGCAACCATGCGGCTGCCAACAGCAAACCTAACGCTCTTATCCCCGCACGACTATTCATGTCTTCTCTCTCCCTGCCGCGCAGGAGTTGCACTCCCTGCCGAGCTTTGCTGCTCCTCGTCATTCCTTGCCCGCCGCAACACACATTTCCATCAGGCTCATCGATCCAGCAAGCCATTGAAGTTCGACCCGTGGATTTTTACGTGGCAATTTACGCACGCTTGTTCATAGTGCGATTGGTTCGCATCCATGACCGTCGCATGAATGCCAGGTGAATTCGTGTGGCATTGCAAGCACAGAAGGTCGACGTTGCTGTACTTCAGCATGCGCGGATTTGCTCC
Organism: Acidobacteriota bacterium; assembly: GCA_003223255.1. Taxonomy (GTDB): domain Bacteria; phylum Acidobacteriota; class Terriglobia; order Acidiferrales; family UBA7541; genus Acidiferrum. Next base: position 9,987 of record QHYJ01000001.1, read on the forward strand.
TCCATGTGCGATGTGGCATGAGCCGCATCCCTCGATCCTCACGGCCTCGTGCTCAAACACAAAGGGCCCCTGCTTGTCCGTGTGACACTTGAAGCAAACCACGTCCCCGGAGGAGGAGGCGCGCACTTGCCGAACCAAATGATCGCCTTCGAGGGCGCCGCTCGTTCCGTGTTGGTTGTGGCAATCGGTGCACGTTATCAGCCCCTCGTTTACCCGATGGCGAAACGGCATGTTGAACTGAGCCTTCTGTTGTAAGTGGCAGGAATAGCAAAGCCCGGGCTCCCGCTTAATCAGCATGTGTTCTCTTGTCGTCGCGTGGTGCATCGAGTGGCAGGAGGTGCAGCTGACATTGTTCTGTCGGTGGAAGGAATTCGAAGCACTTAGGTGCTCCGAGCCTGAGGCGTGGCAGGTTAAACAACGATCCGTGGTGTCTTCCGATGTTGCCTTCTTGAAATCGAAGACCGGCTTGCTCGGATCATCGGCGTGATCCCCTCCGGGACCGTGACACGCTTCGCAGCCCTGTTTCGCGTGCCCGCCGCGCGTGTCGTTCATAGTTTTCCAGTGCGGGGTCCGCTCAAAACTGGCGGTGATGTCGCCGTGACAACTTTGGCAGGCCTGGATCTCCGTGGTCGCGGAGACATCGCTCGGTGCTTCGACCGCCTTTTGCTGCTCTGACCCGCTAGCGGAGCTGGAAGATTCTTGCGGGTCTTGCCCCCCAAGAACAGCTTGGGGACTGGCGATCAGTCCTAAAAAAAAGAAGAGCAGGATACCTAAGAAGTACAGCCCGCGACTTCTGTTCATTAGTTTCAAATCCCTTTCCATAGCATTCTGCGCAGGCTATCGCCATCATCACGACAAAACCGTACGGCAACCTGGCACTTTGCAGGACTTCGGCGCAGCTTACCGTGTTCAAGGCTGGCTGTTCTTGCTTTGACTCAAATAGGAGTGGCGTTGCGGTGGGTTTTTACAAGATTTTACCGCGTCTTTACACCGTGTGAAGTTCACTTGCTTTAGATCAGAAACCAAGCAGATATCATGAACAAAAGTTAATAGCGTGGCTGATTTCGGTCAAAGAAGCGTGGACAAGAATGTGTAACACCGCGCTATCGCCATCGGCGGTCACTATGTGTCAGGGCCACAGGCAATCCGTAGAGCTCTGTCTGCGGGCGAGAGAAATCCTGTCCCTACCTAAAGTCCGTCGGTTGTATCCCTAGGTTTTACATTTGTAGCCTTCGGGCTCTTTTCTGTCTCCCGCTCCGGGTTAACCAAGGCATTCTTAGCCGTGCCGGTGAGTTCGGGCTTACTGTCATCTACAGCGATTTGGTTGATGGTTCGTGATGCCAAGACTTGCCGCCATTTGGTGGTGATTATCGGTTCGGGCCAAGACAGCGTGGCCTTGGTGAAGGAACGTGAGCGAGTCGCACGACGGACCAAAGGGAAAGAGAGCACCTGCTTAGGTAGAAGGGGTTATGCCAGGCAAACTTCAACACTGTGTCATTGAAATGCACATGGTTGGCGGACGTGGCGGGACTCGAACCCGCGGCCCCCTGCTTGCAAAGCACAACACTCTGTTCCAACAACTCCACCGCGCATTTTAACTGCTAACGTTTTCAACAAATCGGGGAATCTGCTTTCGCTCAAAAGCTAACCCCAATGAACTGAAAACGTTTGATTCGTACACAGTAAAGTGAACAGTTTTCGCGCGAAATCGCCTTCCACCCAAAACATCTAAGCCCGTGGCAGGCTTTCATTGTGCAACTTACCCACTAATATGAAGTCGGGGAACTGGCCGAGAGCGGTTAGAAAGAAAGCTGGAGCATGAAAAACGACCCGCCTGTCCCAAACGAGCCATTGAAGTTACACGTATAGTTACCGGTAAGGGCTGCTACGTCCGTGCAGACGGCGCTCGCGCCTGTTGTCGTGTTCGGGTTCAGCCCAGGTACCGTTTTGATTCGGATGACGTGTGACTCCGGCCATGCATATCCTCCGGCTCTCCAAATGAATGAAAAACAGCACGTAGTACGTAATCAACCCTCTTAGCGTAAGCACTTCCACCGTGAAGAAGTCGGTCGCCACCAACACCGCCATGTGAGCACGGATAAAGTCTTTCCAACTCGTCGTCTGCTTCCGCTTGGGAGCCGGTGGAATATCCTGGCGGCGAAGTTGCCCACGGTCTGATCCGAGAGCCGGTAACCTAGGTTGGCCATGGCGCCCACGATCCGGTCATAGCCACCGAGTAGCCAGCCCCCATTGCTGGGGGCCGGCCCTCTCAGAACCGGACGTGACAGTTTCCTGTCATCCGGCTCAGGCCCTTCGAACGCCTCTTTGAGGGAGACGCGGTTGTGAGACGAAAAGACGCTGGCGGTGAACCCGGTCGTGGCACTCTGGATGAACCAAGACGCGGTTGTCTAACCCCGTGGAACCACCCATCACGAGGGGGACGCAATAATGCAGACGCCAACCTGTGATTCGGGTGATCTTGATATTGCATACGGGGCAGAGCCCACGTTGGTAATACCAGAGAAAGCGAAGTGTTCGAGTACCCCGAAACGTTTCCGCCATATGATCCCCTTCGCGTTTCTCGAAGTAGGTTTCAAAGGCCGGGTCGTACGGGTTGGCTTCGCTCTTGACCTTAACATGTCGTTGAATGGGCGTGCGACTAGCGAGCAGCAATCGCACTTTGTGCGGTATGCCTTCGTCGTCGTACGATTCGCCGAAGAACGTCCAGTTATTGTGTCCTTGCTGCTCAAAATATTTCTGTTTGAGCCAGCCGGGATATTTCTTCTGGTGCCTTCGTCGGGCCCATTGCCACAGACTGATGAAGATACCACGGTCCACGCGTCGAAAGACGCGTTTACTTACCACGTGCCGGTGATAGTTGGCCCAGCCCCGTATTTTGGGATTTAGCCATTCGATCAACTCGGCGGCTGACATGCCCAAGGCGGCTTTGATTATCTTCCGGATGCCGTCCAGGAAGACTTTAACATTCTTCTTGGAAGGCTTGATGAGCAATTTCCCCTTGGGGTACTTGCGCACATTTTGTCCGAGGAAATCAAAACCTTTCTCCACGTGTGTGATGACCGTCTTTGCAGGAGAAAGATCCAGGCCTCGTTTTTGCAGAAACTGCTCCACGAGGGGTTTGATCTCTCCTTCCAGTAGCTCTTTGGTTCTACCGGTGATGATGAAGTCATCGGCGTACCGGATGAAATTAACACAAGGCAGTTTTCCTCCCAGAGAGGGGAGAGGCCTCTTTGCCGGGAACCTTTCCTTCAAGAGCCGCTCCATTCCATCCAACGCGCAATTCGCTAGCGCTGGTGAAATAATCCCACCTTGTGGAGTCCCATCCGTGGTTTCGTGGAGGACGTGCTTATCCAAATACCCGGCTTTCAGCCACTTTTGGAGAATGGCTCGGTCCAAAGGGACATGAGCCAGAAGCCAATCATGAGAAATTCGGTCGAAACAGGACTTGATGTCACCTTCCAGAATCCACTGCGGATTGGGTTTGGACAGTGTTTTGAAACACTGTTCCATTGCATCGGCGCAGGACCGCTGCTGGCGAAACCCATACGAGTTGTGGTCAGCGGTGGTTTCCACCACGGGATCGAGTGCCAGCAGATACAGTGCCTGTTGGGCTCGATCTTTCATGGTGGGGATACCAAGCGGGCGCATCGTTTTGCCGTCCGATTTCGGGATATAAACACGTCGAAGGGGCTGAGGTTGATAGCCCCTACGCTTGAGTTCATGTACGGCCTGTATCTTCTTCTCTGGGGTGTCCCAAATTTCTCGGTCCACACCAGGGGTTTTCTTGCCTTGGTTTTCCGTCACTCGGCGAACGGCGAGAACTTTGCCGCTGTACGAGTGGGTCAGCAGGCGTTGCAAGGCTCGCACCTTGCCCCATCTGCCTTCCTTCACCGCCTTCACGATACGTACTTGGAGCCGGCGAACGTTGCGGTGGATGGTCTGCCAATCAATGGCATACCATTCTGCCGCTTCGCTTGAGGCCGCACCAACAGCTTGCGCCGTCGTCATCTGCTTTGCCTCATATGCCGATTTGCCCAGTACTCTCGTGTGAAGCACCTCAGGGAAGTCTGCTCGCTTTCGCGCCCGGTGATATTGTCAGCGTGGCCAACGCAACCAGTATCTGCTCCGTTACAGAGCAGCTTTCGCTTTCTCCCTGACCTGCTGTCCGCACCGCCATCGGTTCATCTTGCGATGCACTTTCCCCCTGTCACGGAGGAGCGGTATGGATTTACCCTGTTCCGCTGGACTGACACGATAGGTTAGGTCCACTCAGTACGCCGACAGTGTTTATTACCCATGACGGCGGAGGGTGGAGCCGCCGTACTCACTGTACGAAGAGCCGCGCAGCATATTAGGCTCTTTAAATCTAACGACGCTTACGAGTGTTTGTATATTCTGACCATGTTATTGAGCCTAGCCCCATCTCCGCCTTATGCTGGCAGATACACCGTCGCCTCACGGTTCTGGTGCCACTCTTGCGAGTGTGGGTACATTGTCCGAGGGCTTCGAACGGTCTGTTGCCTCGCCGCTCCAACCTCGTAGGCTACGTGCGATGGGACGCACGGTCTGATCAATCCTCCTTGTACAGACAATCAATCCAACAGCTTTACAGGTCACAGCCACCCGGGATTTTCCTTCGCCATCCGCACCACCAACCGCTCGGTTTCCTCGTCAACTCTGGGACGACCTATACAAAGGAAAGACTCGCGGTTCTGGTGGATGGCCTATACGGTGAAGGGTGGACAACGGTGCGAATCGACCAAGACGCCCAGCAAGGACCTCGCGAAGAAGATCTTGAGGAAACGCGAAGCCGAGACCGCGCTGGGGCGTTTTCAGGTCGGCTGGCCCGGCGAGCGAATGACCTTCGCAGAACCATGCGAAGAGTTCTTGCACTCGCACAGCTCTACGCTTTCTCCGAAAAGTCAGGAAAACCACTGGATTTTCAGCAAGCATCTGCGGGACTACTTTGGGGACCGCAAGTTGACGGAGATTGATGAGCGGGCCGTCGTGGAGTACCGCAATTACCGACGCCGCCAGCCGTTGACGTGGAACCCAAAGCGAACAGTGAGAGGAGCTACGGTCAACCGAGAATTGGCGTGCCTGCACTCTATCTTTCAGTTTGCGCTCAAGCGAAAGTACATCGGAGAGAATCCGACTTCCAGTGTGAGGCATTTCAACGAGCGCATTGAAAGGCCAACCAAGAGATTGCTCACCGTAGAAGACGAACATCGGATCCTAGAAGCGGCACCGCCGTACCTCCGGGTTGCAATTGTGCTGCTCGTTCAGACCGGTGGGAGAACATACAGTGAAGGGCTGTCGCTGAGGTGGGACCAAGTGGATTTAGTGCACGGCGTCAGTCACCCGGGCAGCAACGTGAAGACTACCGACTCAGCTCAGCCTTTGCCGTTGAGCCAGTTGGCTCGCGACGTTCTCAGGGAGTGGAAGAAGGAGCAGGGTTCGGAGAGTCCGTTCGTATTTCCGAGCCCGCGCTCGCCGGGCAAACCAATACGCAGTATCAAACGCGCATGGCGGACGGCTCTGAAGAACGCTGGGGTGCCGTATTTTCCGATTTACAACCTAAGCCACGTATTCAGCACGCGGCTCAGTTGGGTCGCTCCAGATGCCGTGGTGCAGCGGGCGATGCGGCACAGCAGCCCAGAGACGAAGCGCCATTACCAACTCGGAATGGTTGATCAGGTTCGTGAAGGCATTGAACGTGCAAACGAACGGGCCTATCAGGGGAAACAAAAACTACTACGTTTTTTCGTTTCTCCCAAAGCAGAAAAAGAGGCTGCCGAGGCCTCGTAGTAAGTGATTGAAATTGCAGGCAGATGGTTGGTGGACGTGAGGGGATTCGAACCCCTGACCCCCTGCTTGCAAAGCAGGTGCTCTCCCAGCTGAGCTACACGCCCACTACAAGTATATGATTCTAATAGATTTTCGCGAGAATGACTACGGTTAGCAGGTGTTCCCGCAAACTGAACTACAAGTCGATGGGGCGTAACTATCATCCTCCGAACAGCTTACGCCGACTTCGCCGATTGTTCCAACCGCGATTTTCGAGCCATTCGGTCCAACGACGCCGTTTTCGATCGGAAGTTTGAATTCGAAACCGGTCCTCGGCCATGTTTTTTTCGGCCCAAGAGCTGCATGTTTGCCGCAGACAAATTGAGTTCTTGAAGCCATTCCGTTTTCAAAACAAGCCCTAATCATTGTTATTGAATCCGCTGTGCGAACCCTCTTCACACTTGACGAAGCTCTACCCACCCTATAGAACCTAACAACCGCCATGGCGAGACTGCAAGGAGGGACAAACGTTGTGTGCAGCCATCACGGTATCTTGGTGGCTGTCGTCTCCCTTCTGGGTCTGATTGTTCCCGCATCCTCTGCCGGTCAGGCACAGGTTGCACTGGGCGGGCAATCGAGCGCCATTTATTCACAATTGCGGACGTATTCGCTCGCTTCAGATTCTGCGAACGTAGAGAACCTTATCCTCCAGCGTGATCGCGTGGTAATCACCTTTGTCCAAGGCACTTTTTACTTTGCGGCTCCTGTAGCGGGCAAGGTTCGCGGGGCAGTATTTATTGGAACGGGCAACTTTCATTCGGATGCTCCCGCTGACGAAGCCGAGCGTGTCAATGTTCGGCGTCTCCTGAAAGCGGATGATATTTCGTCAGACTTCAAGACCGCGGTTTTTCAATTCACCGATGACACGTACGATCTCATTGGGAAGAGTGCGAAACCTGGTGCAGCAGCGTCACCACAAGCCCAGCGCCTCGCCACCGAATTGCTCAAGTCCCTCTTGGAGGAAGAGGGGCTCAACCTTGCCTCAAGGACAATGGAATCCATCCTCGATGGAGAGAATCCGGGATCTTCTTCGCGCAGTTCGACGGTGGAAAACGGCGGCGCTTTTCGTTCTTGTTTGATCCGCAGACTCGCGTGCCTGTTGCCAATTTCGAAATCAATGCAGGTGAAAAGGGCCTCATCTTTGCATACGATTCCGACATTTACTCAAGCGACGTCCGGCTCGCCTTCTTTTCCAAGGCTGATTACGAATCTGGCAAGGCCGCATATTCAGACATGTTCAATTTGGTGGACACGCCGAAATACCAATTGGAATTGGACCTGCGCGAACCGAAGAAGACCATGAGCTTGGTTGCAAAAATGGACTGCACGTCACGAATCGATGGCCTTCGATTGATCCCGTTTTCCCTGGGGGAAGGCTTGGCCACCTATGAGGCGGAGCGGCGAAAGAAACAGCTTTTTGTACAAAGCGCAAAGCTGGCGGATGGCACGCCTCTGGAATACTTTCAAGAGCAGTGGGAGAGCGGCTTCAGTGTAGCCTTCCCTACGGCCCTCAAAAAAGGACAGAGCGTAACCCTGGAAATTGCCCTGCGGGGCGATTTCATGCTCAATCCAGACAATAATCAGGGTGTGTATTTCCCTCGTAGCACGACGAGCTGGTATCCGCGCCACGGATACTTGTCCCGCTCCACGTTTGACGTAGTGATGGTGCATCGCAAGCGCGATAAGGCAGTGACCATGGGCATTCTCGTTGGGGACACGCCCGCCGGCACCAAGGACGACATCCGCACGGAATTTCGCGTGGAGCAGCCCGCAGCCCTCATCACCTTCGCGGTGGGCGACTACGAAATCCACAAAGACACCGCGAAGTCGGAATCGGGCGCCGCACTCCCGCTGGAATTCTATTCATTGCCTTCCGACCGTGGCGCTATCAAAGAGGACTTCATTCTCGCGGAAATGAATAATGCCGTTCGCTACTTCAGCGCGCTTTTCGGGGACTATCCCTATACGGTCTTCCGCGGCGTATATCACCCGTTTGGATACGGTCAGGGATTCCCCACCACGATCATGATCCCAAAAGCCGATCGCCCTATTCCGGTTTGCTTTACACACAAAAACGAGACAAGACTTCCTCCGAGAAAGACCTGATCGAGCGGGCCCGCGACAATCTTAAGAATCCTCCGCGAAATTTGACAGGGCTTGGACAGGGCCGATTGGTCGACGTTGGTCCGCTGATCATGGGCCATCGCCTGAGCACTCGCGAAACCTTTGGTGCCTACACGGCGCTAACTTATGAAAAGGGTTCGCTCGTCCTGCGGATGCTGCATTTTCTATTCACGGACACGCAGACGGGCGAAGGGCAGGCTTTTTTCGACATGATGAGCGAGTTCGTGCGCGAACACAAGAACGGTACGGCGAGCACCGAGCAGTTTTTTGCCCTTGCGGGCGAGCGCGCGCAGAAAACCCCACTCGGACAAAAGTATGGCTATAAAAACCTCGACTGGTTCTTTCGCCAGTGGGTGGTGCAAAGTTACTTTCCGTCTTACCGTCTGGAGTACCATATCGAGGACGCGCCGGGGGGCGGCGCAATGCTCGTGGGTGCGATTTTTCAAGATGGTGTGCCGGACTCGGAGCAATGGTTCATGCCCTTGCCGCTGGTGATTCATTTACCGGGAGGAAAAATGGCGCGAGGAACGATAGCCGCTTATGGGGCGAAAGCTCCGGTGAAAGTGAAATTGCCTCAAAAGCCGGAAAAGGTCGAATTGGATCCCGACTTGTGGGTGCTATCGGACAAAACATCCGTCTCAAAGCAGTAGCGAGCTGAAAGCTCAACGGTCGTTGGAGTAGTACTTCACATGGACGCCGTCGTACATCGTGGCTGCAGCGGCGTGAGTTTTCTCATAGGGGTCGATGGCCGCGGCATGCTGCAGGGAAGACTGCTTTTCTCTTTTCTTCCA
>QHYJ01000213.1 GCA_003223255.1 Acidobacteriota bacterium
GGCGATGCGTGTCGATCCCATGGTGGCCTTGCGTTACGAGTAGGAACCGACTCATGTCCTTGTTGCGGAACATCACGCGTGGCCTCCGATCATTGCTCCGAAAGGAGCAGGTCGACCGGGAGTTGGATGAGGAGCTTCGCGCCTACCAGGAGATGGCCGCCGAAGAAAAGATCAAGCAGGGGATGAGCCGCAAGGATGCGTTTCGCGCTGTACGCCTGGAGAGGGGGAGCCTCGAAGTTGCGAAGGAAGTCGTCCGCTCTGCCCGCTGGGAGCGCTTTGTTGAGACGTTCTGGCAGGATCTGCGCTTCGCCATACGCATGCTCCGCAAGTCTCCCGCCTTTACCACTGTTGCTGTGCTGACGCTGGCACTGGGAATAGGGGCCAACACTGCTATCTTCACGCTTCTGCACGCCTCGCTCTGGAGACCGCTACCGGTCAAGAACCCACAAGAAATTTTCCATCTCATGCGGACGTCTTCCGGAGGCGACTTCGCGGGCGAATTCAGTTATTCCTATCCGCTGTTTCAGCAACTCAGCAAAATAGCCGCATCTTGGGGCGAGATGTTCGCCACAGAGACTGTTGGCTCGAGAAAATTCAGCTTAGACTCCGTAGCGACAGAACGGATAGTCGGAGAGGCTGTTTCGGCCAACTTCTTTTCTGTCCTGCATGTTGAGCCTAGTCTTGGGCGCGTCTTAGAACCCCAAGACGACAACGTGCTTGGAGGAAATCACTTTGCCGTCTTGAGTCATGGATTCTGGATGCGTCGCTTCCATTCCGACGGCGCAATTCTGGGCAAGACCATTTTCTACGATGAGGTCCCCTACACGGTGGTCGGGGTAGCGCAGCCTGGATTCTTTGGAATCGAACCCGACGTATCGGTGGATGTCTGGGTGCCCGTCACTGCTTCATTTGATAGAGGATGGCGGCCAGACCCGAACATTAATTGGCTGCGGCTCCTTATGCGTTTGCGACCCGGCGTTGACGTGTCCCAAGCGCAAGCCATGTTCGAAACCGCATTCCGCGCACATGTCGCGGACGCGCTCCTGCCTGGGGCGTCACCGCGCTGGAAATCCATGTTGGAAGGACAGCATGTGACGCTTCGTCCGGCCCGGTCCGGTCTTGCGACCATGGGGCGGAAGTACGAGAAACCGCTACTCGTATTACTTGCAGTAGTCGTGGTGGTTCTCCTGATCTCGTGCGCGAACATAGCCAACCTTATCTTGGCGCGCAACGGCGCCCGGAGACCGGAGATCATGGTTCGTCTCGCTCTCGGTGCAAGTCGCGGGCGAATTGCCTGGCAATTATTCACCGAACACTTCCTCCTCTCGTTCGTCGGAGCCATCTGTGCCATCTTTTTGTCCGTATGGGGCACACGGCTACTCGTCTCTCTACTTCCACGATCGCCCCTGCCGCTGGCGTTCGATCTCCGGCCGGACTTCGCCGTGTTTGGTTTTACCGCAAGCACTGCGCTCGTGACCGCAACATTGTTTGGACTTGGATCTGCTCTGCGCGCTTCGAGCGAAAAGCCAGAGATGAGCTTCCACGGGAGCCAGCGGATCACCGCGTCATCCTCGACAGGTAGGCTTCTCCTAGTGGGCCAGCTCGCCCTGGCCTTGCCGTTATTGGTCGGCGCGGGATTGTTCCTCGAAACGCTGCGCAATCTAAAGAGCAGCGACCTGGGCTTCCGTCCCGAAAACGTCGTTACGTTCGGCCTCTCTTTTCCCAAAGGCACTTCCGACGACCGGCTTCGGCAAGCCTACGCGGAGATCAAGGAACGTCTCGAGTCCCATCCCGGCGTGCTCGTTGCAAGTTATGCCTCGCCGAGCGTGTACGGGGATGGCGGATGGTCAGGCCGTGTTGACGTACTGGAGAACCCAGCCCCGGGAGAAGACAATGACGTAGGGTTGATATCGGCTGGGCCTGGCTTTTTTCAATCCATCGGGCTGGGACTTTTGCAGGGCCGGTATTTGAATTCCCAGGATCAGGCGGAAAAGACGCCTGTAGTTGTCGTCAACGAAAGTTTCGCCCGACATTACTTCGGCGCGCAGTCCGCGATCGGTCAGCGCATCAAACTCGGCTTTGAACCGCAAATCATTCGCGAAATTGTCGGCGTCGTGCGTGATGCGAGGCATTACGGAGTTCGCGAGAGGGTGTGGCGCATGGTGTATGTCCCAGTTGGGAAATCCTGGAAGGGTGGCAGTTTTTTTGTCCGTGCCAATGTCAATCGGCACTTATTGAGCGACATCATACGGGCCGATGTCGCAGCCAGCGATAAGATTCTGCAAGTCGAGGGAATCCGCCCCTTTGAAGGCGTCATCAATGACATGATTTCCGAGGAGCACCTGACAGCATTGCTGTCCTCGGTCTTCGCGGCACTTGCGTGCCTGCTCGCTGCGATCGGACTGTACGGAGTTTTTGCCTACAGCGTCTCGCGGAGAACGAATGAGTTCGGCATTCGCATGGCTTTGGGAGCTCAGCGACGCGATATCCGAAGACTCGTGCTGCGCCAAACCCTCGGCGTGACCCTCGCGGGCGTTGCAATCGGAACAGCTTTGGCTTTGGGGCTGGCCAGGACGCTTGCCGCCACGATTGCGGGCATGCTCTACGGCATCCAGTCCACGGACATTGGCCTATTCGTGGTAGCGACGGCGTCGTTGATCGCGGTCGCATTGGTTGCCGCGCTTTTGCCTGCGCGCCGCGCGACGCATGTAGATCCACTGGTGGCCTTGCGTTACGAGTAAAGACGATGTCGCTGCTGCGAAGCCTATCACGCGGATTACGATCTCTGTTCCGAAAGGAACGGGTTAGCCAGGAGCTGGACGAAGAACTAAACGGCTTCCTGGACATGGCAGCCGAAGAAAAAATGAAGCAGGGGATGAGCCGCAAGGATGCGCTTCGCGCCGTACGGCTAGAGCGGGGCAATCTCGAGGTCACGAAGGAAGTCGTCCGCTCTGCGCGCTGGGAATCCTTCGTGGAGACGTGCTGGCGAGATTTCCGCTACGGGTTGCGTGTGCTCCGCAAAAGTCCCGCCTTTACCTTAATCGCGCTCCTCACACTCACTCTCGGCCTTGGCATCAACTGCGCCATCTTCACGGTAGTGAACGCCGTGCTCTTGCGGCCTCTGCCGTATCCGAATTCCGAACGTCTTGTGCTCGTTCAGCGCCATTTTCCGGAGATCACGTTTCCTGCTACAAGTGTCACAAAATTCCTTTTCTGGCGCGAGCATTCGCGGGACTTCGAATCAATGACCGCGTACGGCTTTGCTTTTTCGGGCTCGGGCGTCAATGTCACGGGCGCGGGAGAGCCGGAGCACCTTCGTTCCCTCCGTGTCAGCGCGGACTTCTTCCGCACTCTGGGGGTACAACCCGTGCTCGGCCGCAGCTTTACAGAGGACGAAGATCGTCCTGGCGGGCCGAACGCTGTTGTGCTCAGCTACGCGCTTTGGCAAAGGCGCTTTGGAGCAGATAGGGGAATTGTCGGCCGCCCCATCAGGCTTGGCGGCCAATTGTGGACCGTTGTCGGCATCGCGAGTAAGGAATTCACTTTCACTCCGACGGCTGACGTTTGGACACCGCTCCGGGCGCAACCTAACCCCAACGATCAAACCAACGTTTGTAACGTTCTCGGGCGGCTTCGCCCAGGAGCAACCTACGCGCAAGTCAATCAAGATGTCCGCGCGGTAGGAGAAGAACTGCGGCGCGAAATCCCCAGTCTCATGGCTCCGCACGAAACAGTCGCGATACGAAGCTATCAAGATGCCATTGTGAGGGACGTGCGTCCGGCTCTGTTGCTCCTTCTGGGAGCTGTAGGGTTTGTGCTGCTCATTGCGTGCGCGAATCTTGCCAATCTCCTACTGAGCCGTGCGACGACGCGACGCAAAGAGATGGCGGTGCGACTGGCTCTGGGTGCAGACCGCCTTCGCTTGACCCGCCAGCTCTTGATCGAGAGCAGCCTTCTTTCTGTGGCGGGCGGCGGCCTCGGGTTGGCTGCAGCCTCTGGCTCAGGACCTGCCCCGGCTTGGTGAGGTGCGCGTAGATTGGCACGTGTGGACCTTCGCGTTTGCCGCTGCATTCGTTACCGGCATTGTTTTTGGTCTGGCGCCCGCTCTGCAGGGTCCCAAGGCTGAGCTTCGGGGCGCTTTGCATGAAAGTGTCGGGCGGACAAGCGCCGGCCGCGCGACTGCGCGATTGCAGCGAATGCTGGTTATCTCTGAAGTGGCGCTCTCGGGCGTTTTGCTTATTGGAGCTGCACTTTTGATTCAGACCTTCTGGCGGCTGCAGCACGAGAGCCCTGGCTTTGACGCCCGCGAGGTGCTTACTGCGCAAATGACTCTGGATGACCAGCGATTTAGCAAGACCGCAGCCGTTGCGCGACTTGAAGACCAGGCTTTGACCGGTCTGGAATCACTACCAGGAGTCCAGGCCGCCGCGACGGTCTCGAATTTGCCTTTTGAGCAGGGCGCAGATATGAATTTCGCGATTCAAGAAAACCCATCGGGAGGCGATCCCAGCGGAAGCACCGAGTGGCGCGCAATCACTCCGCATTACTTGCAGGTGATGCGCATCCCCGTTTTGCGA
>QHYJ01000212.1 GCA_003223255.1 Acidobacteriota bacterium
GCTTGGGCTGCTGAGTAGTCAAGGACACAAACACGATGACAAGAGTTGGAATCAGCATATCGTCCTCTCCAGACCGCTACGTTCGTCTTGATGACCCGCTGCCCGAGGAATCAGCGCGAAATGCCTGAGTACGCAAACTCGCTATTGAACCGCACCTCCAAGCGAGTAACAACTTCGCAGGGACGATTCTCACATTCCAGGGGCTGATATATCCAGCGTTCGATCGCCGATTGAGCGGCGCCTGTGAAGGCTGGGGGGCCGGAGGTTCGCAAAACTTTCACCGATCCGTCTCGCGTAATCAAGTATTCGAGGAATACTGACACTGCACCGCGCGCGTCTGTTCCGTGCGGATACTCTGGCAGCCAACGGCGGACGATAAAAGTCTCTAAGGCTTGCCCCGGCCAGACTCGCCACTCAGCATTCCCCTGCCGATAGGTCGCCCCGATGTCCGGGAGCGACAGAAAGTTGATTCCCACGCCGTCCGCAACGTAAACGGGAAGCGCGCCGCCTTGAGCGGGCATTTTAAGCGGCAGCGAAGAGTACAACGTCAATGCGTTAGGGAAAACGCGAGCGTCTGTGACTAGGGGCGGTGGATCCGGGGTGCTTGGAGGCAGCGGCGCAACTACATGCAAAGGCATCGTCGTTGCGTGACCCCAGACTGCCAACAGAACGAGGGCTATCATCAGTCCATGCGCGGTAAGCGAAACGACGACGGGCAGGCGCAAAGCCATCGTAGGTACGGTCATGAGGCACGTATCAATAGACGTAGTCATGCGCAATCGGAGGACGTCCGCTAGCACGTCGAACAGATCTGCTAAACAGGGAGAGATGTTCTTCGAGAAGCGCATCGAATTCGGCGGCGTAGCGATTGCGCTACGTTGCCGGGTACAACCGGGCCGCCCAACGGATCACGGTTCTCATACTTCTCTCGTGCGTCGGTTTCCGGTCCGCACAACTTGTCCCAACAGCGCCAGCTGTTCCCTCAAATGCTTACTGCCCTCGGCGGTGATCCGATACGGCTGCCTGCGAGACTCGGATTTAGCGGATTTAACGGCTCGAATCCAACCGCGTTCCTCGAGACGGCAGATCGCATCATATAAAGTGCCCGGGCCGAGCCGAACGCCCGCGAAAACCTGGATATCTTCCATGATTGCGTAGCCGTGCTTATCCCCATCGGCTAGGCTTGCGAGAATGAGAATGGTTGGATCTTGCATGGTTACTACGTCCGGCGTAATAACGTATCGCGTAGTAGACTGGTTGTCAAGGCGAGGAATGCTAGATTCTTGCCTCCGTGTTTTTTCGGCCGGATGCTTGCTGCGTAGTCTGCTCTTCCCTAATCCGATTCTGGAAGAGTAGCCGACCACCGTGAGTGATCACTCCGTCGCCTGAAAGGCGACAGTCCCCTGCGGACGAATCTATGGATTTCGGAAGATAGACGCGAACGTGATTAAGACTGTTCCTGAAAAATATACGCTGAAGCAAATCAGCATCCCAACCACCATCACGTCCGAGGAGCAGTATGACCGCTACGTGGATGTTCTGATGAGTCTGGATCGTAAGGGGCACCTCAACCCTAGCAACACGGGTGCGCAAAGTTCGCAGACGTACCGCTCCTTTGACACAAGTCGCCAGTCATACTCCTGCACTCTGAAATCCCAAAATAATGCGCTGACGTCAGTGAGTTCCGCTTGCACGCCAAAATAAGGAGCAGCGTTGTAGCGGCAGCGGTGCCCAAAGGACTTGTGCCAGGCAACTAAAGGGCGAAATGGCTCCGAACTTCCGGTAAGCGACACCAGACGCGGCACTTAAAGTTTTGATTCCAAGCTGTTGACGTTAACCATACACTTCTCCGCTAATTGGCCGCCTCAACGACGAACTTTTCTTGCCCCAATTCAGGTGATCTCTTTTTCACTCGTGCGGCAAATATCGGCATTGGCCATTCGTTTCGTTCTTTTCATGACTCATTGAGCATAAACTACACGCCTTGGTTATCCGACGGATTTAGCCAGAGGATGTGATAGACGCGAAGATACGGACGGCCTCCTCAAAGCGCCCGAGGCGCCAGGAGAGCGAACGTGAGGCGTTATAATCGACTGAATGATTGAGGTGGTGGGTGGGCTGCGCCGATAGGAAAGAGGACCGAATGAAGACCAAGAGGGTTTTTCGGAAGACGAAGCGGCTCAGACCCTCTAAGTGTCGATTGAGTAAAACCGCGCTGGACCGTCTCGTAGAAGAGGCGATCGTCGACGCTTACAACGAATCGGAACAGGCCATGGGCTTTTACACGATGATCGAGGAAAATCTAAAGGTCCCGTTTGAGACGGAAGTTTTAGGAGTCCCCGTGCAGGTCACAGGCGTTGATATCACTGAAAATAATCTTGTCGTGGCTGTTTGTCAGCGCAAAGGCTCGAGGCAGAGGCTCCCCATTTTGGAGCTACCGTTGCCGACTCCGCGGCCCGCCGGATCCGAATGGATCGATGCATACCGCTATTGGGCACGTGGCGGATAAAGGCGTTGGTGGTTCGGCATTCGTCCCAACTAACAGGTCAACGGATAGGGTTCGCGCTACTAACCGCAATCTCGGCTTGAAAACCTTTGACGTGCGAAATCCAGAAGCCGAGCGATCGCGCCGGGGTCCCGCCCTATAAGTGACGGATGTTTTATCCATCCGGCCAGTCACTCCGAGACTGAGCCAGCGAAGGAATCAAGGCTCTCAAACCGCACTTGCAGGATTCCGAAAGTTCGACGGAGGGCGTGCCCGACTTCCCGGGCCACCACAACATTTTCTCCCTGGGGATCCTGCTGAGGAAAGGCTCGAAGGTTAGTTGGATCAAAGTTGTCCGCCGACCACTTACACTCAATGGGCAACTGACGTGAGCGGCCGTGGGCCAAAACGAAATCAACCTCGTGGCCGCGCTTGTCCCGTCAGTATGTCACGTCACGGCTTTACGTACGGGTCATCAGTTCGTTCAGAACAAAGTGTTCCCACCAACAGCCCTAGATCCTCGTCTCGGAGTTCCTGCCAACCGTGGTAGTAGCAAACAAAGTTGGTATCGAATCCGTAGACTTTCGGGGCAGCGACAATTTCATTCGGCGGGCGACTATTGAAGGGCCTGATCACGTGGGCCACGAAAGTTGTCTCCAACACCCGCAAATAGATTGCGATGGTGGGCCAGCTGACTTGGCAGGATTGTGCGAAGCGAGTCGCCTCGAACAATCGGGCGCTGCAACGCGTGCCGTCCCCCAGGTGGATTACTCACCTGCGCGTTCCCCGACTCCGCATCCCGTCAACCAGGCGAGGTAGCTATCGCTGCCGGGACCGCTTGGTAATCCTGAAAATCATATCGGACCACTCGGACACAGACGCTGCCAGAGCTGCCGACAGTCGGTCGCCGACGTTGCGACGCTTACTTTTAGGATGTGCAGCAAGGTATTCCTCGATCACATAGCCAGCATGCTCGGCGGGAAAATCCGGAGCCCACTCAAGGATGTCGCCAGACTTTTGTCGGCTGGCGCGAAATAACCCGAGAACTATCCCGGCGCAGACGGATTCGGCACCCGCATCGAGGCCGAGATCCATTCGCCGTTTCATGTCATCGAGATGACCGGCGACGGCCTCCTCCAACAGGTCCTGGGCGGCTTGCGCGGGTTCCACGTATCCCCAGGAGTGCTTCCCGGCGCGTCCGTGGAGGTCATCCATATCTAGCCTGGTAACACTGGTACACACGTCATCCGCGATGTCTTCGACCGATGCAGAGCAAACTAACCCTGCTCCAATTTCCTGCGCCTCCAGCGTGAGATTCGGGTGCCTGTCTAGCAGGATCCGTAGGACGCTTGCAACTTCGTCGGGTGCCAACCGATTCAACACGCTGCTGGCTCCCGACCTGCCGTTCCACGCCGCCGTCGTGACAGTCCCTTTCTTACGTGATTTGTTTGTGGACATCACATGCCCGCCTTCTCTTGCCTCTCTAAAAATGAGAATGGCTCGTTGATTGCCGAAAATCCGAAGTTTTGATATTTGCTCATCGGATCCCTGGTTAGCTCCTGACGACGTCACGATTTTGGCAGGACTTGGCGTTGTGCCGGGGTCGCAATTCTCCGCGCAACCGACAGCATCTTGCCTTGCCTGTACTCATAATGCTTTTTCAGGATCGCGTCAACTCGTTGCGCATACTCGCCGGAATCGGCCGTCGCGGAAAGAATCCTGAACCAGGCTGGCAGCACCTTCTCCCAGTCGATTCCAAGCGCCCATGAGCCACCTTCGTCAGCGAAGAATAAGGATGTCGTCATCGCCTGCGTCTATCCGGTCAAGAAGGCTGAAAATGGTCTCGAAGGCCCGGCACACGGTGGCCAGACCTTCTTTTCTCTTCGCCTGAGTTATGCACCGGTCGAGTAAGCGGTGGCAATCGGCCATCCAAGCGAGCGTGCCGTTGGAGGTCTCCATGAAGTTTTTAGAATTGACTGCAAAGGCCTGATAGTACTCGCCGGCCAAGCTCGCCTTCTGGAATGCTTGGACCGCTGCCAGCAGTGCCTCTTTCTGTTCGCCATCCGCGTAGACCTCGGCTGGATTCAGATACCCTGCGATCAGCTTTCGCAGTTTGGCCTGGGGTATAAGCTCAATGGCAACATCCAGCATATGGAAAATGCATTCGTTGCCTTCCCGGCGAATTGCAGCCCGGAGCTTGTCCCGATCAATGTGTTGGAGGGCCATGGTCCCCCCTTTCCAACCTGCGCGGTGTCTCTCACGCAGTCTATTGCCTTGTTCTCCGTGCTGCTAGGAGGGTGTCGGAGAGAACAAATCTTCGACGAAGAATCAATAACTTGCAGACGTACCTCTGTCCGTAACTTATTGATTTCACGTACGACAAAATCTATTCCCGACAGGCTCCTAGGCTGACATAAACGCGATGGTTGACTTTGACGACGAAACACGACAAATTCGCGAGGGTAAATCAGTGCATTCGAGAAGCGGCCCGCGAGGCAGCGGAGCACGGTTTGTCCGCGTCCGTTGTTGAGCGGTTCCTGCGCACGGGTGACAGGACTTGGGACGGAGCCGGCTCTGGTCGTTTTAGTCCTGGCCAGTTCAAGGAGGACGAAGCTTACAGCCGAGCGGTTGAAACTGCGCTGCGGGCCCTGTTCTGTCATCTGGGCGAACTGCTTCCAGCGGAAGCGCGTTTGAAGCCCAAGGTGGCCTCGGAAGAGATTCAGCGCCGTCTTGAGCCAATGGTGACGGGACTCGTGCAGAGCGACTGGCAGGAGGTCGCGCTCCGCGAACTCACGGTGCGGACGTTCGTGCTGAATTTTCAAGGAGCCGCAGCAGTGTTGGACACTGAATTGTCGAGCGGCTACGTCGGGGGAGATACGACTGGGTGGCGGATTCTTTGGGTTTGTTTTGACGAATAGCCCCCGCATGCCTTGAAAATCTTCCTTTGTTTCGTCAACCACCAAAGCATCAGCATCCACGACTGCTCCGGTGGTGTCAGGGTGTGGGATACCCTGCTTTGCCTGGACACAGGAGTATCCTATCCGGGCGCATTCATCCCACCAGGAACCTCGCCGCCCGAAGCCGCTAGGGAATCTGAGAAACTTGCAGGAACATCTTTCCAGAAATTCAAAGGAAAGGATCGTGAGCCGTTACAGCTGCGGGTCTATAGCTGGACTAGCTGGACTCTTGCAAGGAGATTGCCCCCCACTTGAGACGATGTTTTGGCGTCGGTTAGCCGCGAAGCTATGGCTCGCCAGTCTTGAACAATCGATTTGGAGGAAGCGAAGAAAGCATTATCCGCAACTAGTTGAACAAAAGGCCCTTAGCTACCCTAAAAGCATCATATACTTGCATTCATACGGCACAATTGACTTGTAATCACACAGCAGCAAATCGGAGGCCCGAGCTCCCGCCTCGGACCACTCGGAATGGCAGGGCCTATTCTGGATCCCTGGACCGGGCAGGCTTCTTACGCGCCCGCGCTGCTGAATGTGTTCAAATGGATGCTCCAGTCCCCGGGCTATGTTGAACGCCTCAAAAAGCATTACCAGCTCTTTCGGGCTGCTGTAGATCAGGAATTCGCAAACCAGGGGATACCCCCAGCGGGAGAGATCCGGCGGGGAGTACGCGCCGGTCAGTGTGAAGCGAGATGGCCATGGGTTATCGTTCAGCCCAGCCGCCCAGTATCTCGCCGGCGACCTCTATGCAACCTGACTCTGTTTTGTTTCGTTTTTTACGTGTGTTTGCACTTCTCTCCGCCCAATTTCCGCTTGACTTGGACTTCGCAAAATGCGAAGAGTTTTTTATGCGGATCGTTAGCCGGAAGGCAATCAGAGAAGCGACCGCCAAGCACAGCGAATGGGGTGCATTATCTAAACCCTTGGTACGAAATAGCGAAACAGGCGGATTGGAAAAACTTTGCTGAGGTTCGTAACAGTTGGAGAAATTCAGATGTTGTCGGGCGTTTCGTTGTCTTCGATATAAGCCATAACAGATGCAGGCTGATTGCTACCATCAAATACGGATGGAGAATGGTGTACATTCGGCACATTCTGAGTCACGCGGAGTACGACGAGAAGGAGTGGCAAGAATCATGATTGCGGTACCCGAAAAATACACGCTGGAAGTTAGCTCACCAACACCAATCACCTCCGAGCGCCGGCATGAGCAATACCTGTCCGTCTTGGACAAACTGGCAAGCAAAGATAATCCAACGCGCGAAGAAGAGAAGTATGCCGAAGTCCTGATGACCCTGATCGAAGCATACGAGGAAGAGCATCTTGCCATTCCTGACGCTTCTCCGCTGGAAGGCCTTCGCACGTTGATGGACGCTAATGGTCTCCGCCAGAAAGACCTGGTCTCAATTTTTGGCTCTGAAAGTATCGTATCGGAAGTCTTGCACAAGAAACGTGACCTCAACAAAACCCACATAGAGAAATTGAGCAAACGATTCCATATTTCTCCTGCAGCGTTTTTCTAAAACTTGTATCGTCCCGTTCGGGTGCCGTTCTTGGCTATTGAGCGGGGATTGCGGTAAGCCGGGAATTGGACTTGACGACCTATCGCTCCCGCATGCACACCTTGACAATCTACGGTCAGCGTTGTAGATAACCATAGTATGGCGAAACCGAACGATCTGGTCCAAGGAACGCTCGACCTTCTGATCCTGAAGACCATCTCGCTTGAACCCAAGCATGGCTGGGCCATAGCGAAACGCATTCAACAAATCTCCGGTGAAGTGCTGCAAGTGCAACAAGGATCGCTTTATCCCGCATTGCACCGTCTAGAACAAAAAGCCTGGATTAAGGCCAGATGGAAGGAAACCGAAACGGGAAGGCAAGCGAAGTTTTATTCGCTGACGGCTGCGGGCCGCGCGCAACTTGAAAAGGAAGCCGAGAATTGGAGTCGTCTGTCTTCCGCGATCAATTTGGTCGTGGAGACAACGTAGGATGGTGCTGTCATGCTGTGGGCCCGCCGATTCTGGCTCAAGTTGCAGAGCTTATTCCGTCGCAAGCGAAACGCTCAGCAATTAGACGACGAAATTCAATTTCATCTCGAACAGCAAATCCTCGAGAACATCGCCGCGGGCATGAGCCGCGAAGAGGCTCGCTATGCCGCGATGCGAACTTTCGGAAATCCTACTGTCCTCAAGGAAGAAGCCCGGGATACTTGGGGCTGGATAGGCCTCGAACAAATGGGTCAGAGTCTGCGGCTGAGTGTGCGGGCCCTTGCCCGGACGCCTGGTTTTGCCCTTGCCGCTATCTTCATAATAGCACTCGGGATTGGCGCGCCGACTGCTCTGTTCACCGTCGTTCGCTCCGTACTGCTGAGGCCGCTGCCCTTTAAGGAGCCGCAACGCCTCGTACGATTGTATGAGCACAGCGCCGATGACAAGTTTCCTTACAACGTTGTTTCGGGTGGCGTATTCGCCGAATGGAAAAGACAAAATCACGGCTTTTCTGACTTGGCGATCCTCAAGACCGAGAGGGAGTACAACCTTTCAGGCTCGGGAGGACAACTCCCGGAGAGAGTGGCCGCGGGCATGTGCTCCTGGAATTTGTTTCCCATGCTGGGCGTGGCACCTGCGCTCGGACGCAATTTCACCGCGGCGGACGATCAACCCTCCTCCAATGCAACCGTCATTTTGAGCTGGGGATTGTGGAAGAGGCGTTTTGGAAGTGATCCCGCGCTCTTGAATCAGACAATCCGCTTGGATGCGAAGCCCTACACGGTTCTGGGAATCTTGCCACCTTGGTTCGCTTATCCAGATCAGACTGTTCAACTGTGGACGCCGATCTACCACGAAGAATCGCCTGAGCTGATGCAGGCTCTGGACGACCACGAATTTGCGGCAATCGGACGCCTCAAACCCGGCGTGACTGCGGCGCAGGCAACTGCGGAGCTTTCCGTTATAGTCCGGGGTCTCCACGACCAGCACCTCGACAATCCATTGGTAGGCAAGGCGGCTCACAGCCGACCTCTACTCGAATCAATGGTTGGGGATGTCAAAACCGCTCTGTACGTGCTCCTTGGCGCAACCGGATGCCTTCTCCTAATCGCATGTCTCAATGTCGTCAGTCTTTTGGTCGCTCGCGGCGCCACAAGGCAGAAAGAGCTAGCAATTCGCGCGGCACTCGGAGGCAGCAGGTGGCGTCTTCTCGGTGAGCATCTGACGGAAAGCACTTTGCTAGCCTGTGCCGGTGGAATGGTGGGGCTTCTGTTTGCGTACACCACAATTCAGTGGTTAGTCGCGACGCGCCCGGATATGAGCCGCGTCGAGGCTGTCCGTATGGACGGAATCGTTGCCGTCTTTACCTTTGCCCTGGTTTTCTTTTGCGCACTGTTTGCGGGGGTAACGTCGTCCTTTTCGCTCACGACCAATCAGCTTCTTTCATCACTTCAGGAATCGTCGCGCTCCCACAGCGCGGGGCACGCGCGGCTGGGGCTCCGCAAAGGGCTGCTTTCTGTTGAAGTTTGCCTTACGGTCGTTCTCCTGATCGCGTCGGGACTTTTGCTCAAGAGCTATGAACAGATACGGTCATCCAAGCTGGGCTGCATGACCAAAAATGTGCTAACGATGAGCTTCAAACTTCCCGAGGCACAATATAGTAAGCCGGTCCAGCGCGTAAGTTTTTGGGAAAGGGTACTTCAGCGGGTCCGCAACCTGCCTGGTGTTCGAGCGGCAGGCCTCATCTATTATGGGGTTCCGGGAGATGGCTACGGCGGAGATGGTGGGTTTACTATCGCAGAGCATCCCCCTCTGCCACAAGGCCAATACGCGATCCAGCGTTGGGCTGATCCCGGATATTTCTCCGCACTAGGTATTCCCTTCCTGAGTGGGCGGACGTTCCGTGAAAATCAGCGCCTGGACAAGGCGAACGAGGTCATTATTAGTGCGTCTTTCGCGCGCAAGTATTTTGGCAGCGAGGATCCAATCGGCAAACATCTTCTCAGGTTTGGGCGCGAATCCTATCAGGTTGTTGGCATTGTCGGTGACACTCGTTATCTGATCGTCGAAGAGCCCGAGCCAATGACGTATTTTCCTCTTTATTCAGGGACGAGATTGGCAGCGACGCTTGCCGTTCGCGCGGACGGCAATGTCGTTGAATTTGCGTTGCCCATTCAAAAGATTGTTCAACAGCTTGACGCGGAACTGCCAGTCGCCGACATCCTAACCATGGATCAGATCATAAGAAGATCGACGACGGACGTGAATTTTGACGCAACGCTTCTACTCGCCTTCGCCGCGTTATCGCTCGTACTTGCCGCCGTGGGTCTGTTTGGAGTGGTTGCCTACATTGGAACACAACGGACAACCGAAATCGGCGTCCGGATCGCGCTAGGAGCGCAGCGCGGCGAGGTTTTCCGCCTCATGATCTGGCATGGCCTGCGGCCGGCGGCCATGGGATTGGCCATAGGTCTGGTTGGAGGTGCAGCCGCCGCAAGAATCATTCGGACGTTGCTGCACGGTGTGCATCCTCTGGACGCACCCGTCTTCGCCGCTGTCACCATCACCCTGCTGGCAGTGGCCGGAGCTGCATGTGTCCTCCCCGCCTGGCGCGCATCGCGTCTTGACCCAATGCAGGCTCTTCGCAGCGAATAGGAAGTCGAGGTTACGTCATGGTGTGTGCGCAGAGATTGTGGATTAAGTTGCAAAGGCTATTTCGCCGCAATCGAAGTGCACACCGATTAGACGACGAAATCCAATTCCACCTCGACCATCAAATCGCTGAAAACATCGCCGCCGGCATGAGCCGCGAGGAAGCCCGCTACGCCGCCATGCGCACCTTCGGCAATCCTACATACCTCAAAGAAGAAACCCGCGACACCTGGGGCTGGATCTGCCTGGAACAAATCCACCAAGACCTTCGCTACGGCTTGCGAATGCTATCGAAAAACTCCGGCTTCACGGTCGTCGCGACGCTGACACTGGCACTGGGCATCGGGGCAACGACTGCGATCTTCAGTGTGATCTATGGCGTGTTGATTAGCCCTTACCCATATTACAAAGCCAATGAGATTTGGGCGCCTACAATCGTCGACTTGAAGACCGCCCAACGCGATACCTGGCACAGGTACTCGGTGGAGCAGTTTGAACGCAACGAGGAGCTCCCAGCGGTATCCGTCGCGATGGCAACCGCTTTCGATGACCAGCTTTTAACCGGAGACCGGACTCCCGAGACAATCAACGGCGTTCTGCTTTCGCCGCGTGCGTTTCAGTTTCTCGGAGTTCCGCCCCTTCTAGGCCGCACCTTGCAGCCATCGGATATTCAGGCAAATGGCGAGGCGGAACTGGTCGTGGTGCTCAGTTATGCGTTATGGCAGCGGTTGTTCTCGGGCGATCCGCGAGCCATCGGCAGCACGCTGGTGCTCAATGGAATTCAACATACGGTGGTTGGGGTGATGCCGCCGCGGTTCGGCTGGTACACCCATAACGGTCTGTGGCTGCCGCTTCCGCGTTATCCGCTTGACCGCTGGACCATACCCATCGTACGGCTCCGGCCAGGTGTCACGCCGGACGTGGCGGCGCAGCAACTACACGCTCTTAATCTGCGCTGGGCCGCGGAGAAGCCGGACGATTTCCCCAAGGACAAATTCAAGACAGCTCTTACCAACTACATGAATATGACGGTGGCCAGCGGAGACATGCGCTCAAGTCTCCTCCTGCTCTTTGCTGCA
>QHYJ01000215.1:0-10132 GCA_003223255.1 Acidobacteriota bacterium
CAGTTCCGCTTTGAGGCGCTTCCCGGCCTCGGCGTCCTTGTCCACGAAAACGGGGACGGCGCCCTCGCGCGCGCAGCCGCGGGAGATGGCTTCGCCGATGCCCTTGGCGCCGCCGGTGATCAGAACCACTTTGTCTTTAAGCTGCAAATCCATGTTGCGCCGTTTTCAAAGAATAGAATTTTGCGGCGTTGCCGCCGAAGATTTTTTCTTTCACGTCCGCCGCGCAATCTCGCAGGTATTCTTCCACAATCTCGAAGACCTGTGGATAGCCGGCGGCAAGCAGGCAGACCGGCCAATCGGAACCAAACATTAGGCGATCCGGGCCAAACGCGTCAAAGACTACATCCAAATAGGGGTGAAAATCTTCTTTCTTCCAATGCTGCCAATCGGCTTCGGTGACCATTCCGGAAAGCTTGCAGTACACGTTGGGATGCGCGGCGATGTTTTGCATGAGCACGGCCCATCCGGAGCGATGCCTGGCCTTGATCTCGGGTTTCGCCAGATGGTCGATAACAAAGCGCTGGTCCGGAAATTTTGCTACCAACTCTAGAGCCGCAGGCAGTTGCCTCGGATAAATGAGAATGTCGTAAGTGAAATTAAAACGCCGCAGGAAAGCGATCCCTCGCAGGAAATCATGGCGCAAGAGAAAACGGTCGTCGGGTTCGGATTGCGCGATGTGGCGGAAGCCGCGCAATTTTTCGAAGCGCGAGAAATATTGCATGCGCTCCGCGACTTGCGGAGAACAAAGGTCGATCCAGCCAACCACACCGGCGATGCTGGCATGGCTCTCGGCAAGCTGCAGGAGGAAAAGCGTTTCGTCTTCGGATTGGTCTGCCTGCACGGCGATGGTGGCGCCGATGGCGCTGGCTTGAAGTTCCGGCTTCAGATTCTCGGGAAGAAAATCGCGTTTCAAGACAGACATTTCGTCGGTGATCCAGGAATCACGCGCGGCGTTGTATTTCCAGAAGTGCTGGTGCGAATCGATTCGCATGGCAGAAACCGGTGGTGAATCGTGTGCATCTTCCTGCGTGCTTCGAAAAGCCGACCCCTCGCCCTGCCTGCGGCAGCCAGGCCCGGGATGACACCCATGGCGTTTTTAAGCGACCTGCTACAGGGAAACTCCGCGCTTCCAGGGGATGAAATCGTCTTGACCCAGAATTTCGGCTTTGGTACGCGCGTCGCCGCTGGCAACTTGAATCACGCGGTCGAGAATCGCTTCGCCCATTTGCTCAATCGCTATCTCTCCGGAAATGATTCCACCGGCATCGATATCGATGATGTCCGGCATGCGCTGCGCGAGGCTCGAATTGGTGGAGATTTTCAGGACCGGGGCGATGGGATTGCCCGTAGGCGTCCCCAGCCCCGTGGTGAAAAGAACCACGTTCGCGCCTGCACCGACCTGGGCGGTGACGCACTCCACGTCATTACCGGGGGTGCACTGCAGATTGAGGCCAGTCTCGCTCGAATATTCCGGATAATCCAGCACGGCGGTGACGGGCGAGGTTCCGCCCTTTTTTGCCGCGCCGGCCGACTTCATCGCGTCGGTGAGAAGTCCGTCGCGGATATTTCCGGGCGAGGGATTCATTTCGAATCCGGAGCGAACGGCCTTGGCGCGAGCGGCGTAGTCGCGCATGAGCTGGACGAATCGGTCGGCTACTTCCTTTCGAACGCAGCGGTCGATCAATTCCTGTTCCACTCCGCACAACTCGGGGAACTCGGAGAGAATTCCCCGACCGCCCAGCGCGCCGAGCAAGTCGGCGGTGTGACCGATGGCAGGATTGGCCGAGAGTCCGGAAAATCCGTCCGATCCGCCGCACTTCAGGCCCAGAGTAAGTTGCGACAAGGGCGCAGGCTTGCGCTCGGCTTTGTCGGCTTCGACCAAGCCTAGAAAGGTTTCGCGGATCGCTTGCGAAATCATCGCGGCTTCCGAAGAACTTTTCTGCTGCTCGAAGATCAAGAGCGGCTTGCGGAAATGCGGGTCGCGGCGCTTGATCTGCTCCTGAAGGATTGGAACCTGGGCATGCTGGCAACCTAAGCTGAGAACAGTGGCGCCAGCAACGTTCGGATGATGGATGTAACCGGCGAGCAAGCCACAGAGATTGTTGGAATCTTCGCGCGTGCCTCCGCAACCGCCTTCGTGCATGAGAAATTTGATTCCATCGACGTTGCGAAAAACCTTTGGCAAGGGCGCTCCGCGCTGCATGGTGCTAAAGGAGAAGGTTTTTAGTTCGTCGGACTTGCCTTCGCGATAGAGGCGAACCAGCTGGGACACTTGGTGGCGATAGACTTGAGGGGCGGCGAAGCCGAGCTCTTCCTCGAAGGCTTGCTTCAGCACGGCGAGATTGCGGTTTTCGCAGAAAACCAGAGGAAGCACGAGCCAATAGTTCCGCGCGCCGACTTGGCCGTCCGCCCGGTGGTATCCAGCAAAAGTTTTCTTCTGCCATTTGGAAACATCGGGAGGAGTCCAGGGGCGGCCAACTTTCTCCGTCTCATGGAAAGCTGCGGCGGCATGGCGAAGGTTGCGCGTGGAAAGCAAGTCGCCGGAGCGCAAGGCTTGCGAGGTTTTCCCAACCAGTACGCCGTACATGATGATTTCGCCGCCGGCGGCTACGTCTTCGGTGACGAATTTCTGTTTGGCGGGAACGTCCGCGGACAGAATGCAGTCTTTTCCGAAAAAGCGGATGCGCTCGTCCTTGCGCAAATCGCTGAGTGCCACGAGGACGTTGTCTCGGGGGTCGAGCTGCAAAACCCGGCTATGGGTTGTGGCGTTGGCTGACATACGACGATGCTCTAGCTGCCCATTTTAGCCGCAGTGCATCAAACCTTACAGTACAATGAAGAGGGAAATCAGTGAGGAGAGAATGAGGATGTTTGGACGCCCAGTTGGAACGGTCGACATGCTGTTGAGGAGCAAAGGCAGGGGGATCGCCTCGGCGACCATGGCGGCCGCTTTTGCGCTGCCCCTCGCGGCGCAGGTGCGCGGGCCACTGCCGCCGCCGCCTGTTGGAACGGTGACGGCCTCCGCGCCGCCGGCTCAGGCGTCGGCGGGGCCACGGGAGCGGGCATCGCATATCACGAATGAGCCACCGGCGATGCCGGTGGATGAGATCATCCAGAAATTCACGCAGCGCGAGGAAGAATTCCGGAAAGAGCGCGACAATTTTACCTACACGCAGGACGTGACGTTTCAGACTATCGACGAGGACGGGCAGGTCGACGGGGAATTCCGCGAGGTGCGCGACATTCTTTTTACGCCGGATGGCAAGCGGTTCGATAAAGTCACCTTTGCGCCGGTGACGACGATCCGGCGCCTAATCATGACCCAGCAGGATTTTGATGACATCGAAAAAGTGTGGCCCCTGGTCATGACGCCGGAGGAGTTGCCCAAGTACGATGTGAAATACGTGGGGCGCGAGCGCGTCGACGAACTAAATACCTATGTTTTTGATATCGAGCCGAAAAGATTGGAAAAGGGCCAGCGTTATTTCAAGGGGCGCGTCTGGGTGGACGACAAGGATTTGCAGATTGTGAAGACTGCGGGAACCTCCACAGGCCTGTTGAAGAAGAAAGATGACCAGGCGTTTCCGCACTTTGAGAACTACCGCGAGAATATTGAAGGCCACTACTGGTTTCCCACGTATACGCGCGCGGACGACGTGCTGCATTTCAAGTATGGCGACGATATACACGTGCGCATCGCGGTTCATTACACCAACTACAAACGCTTCAGCTCGACGATCAAAATCGGGAAAGCTACGCAAATCGATCCACAGAAGCCGTAGGCGGGAGGATCGAGGAAGCTCGCTAGTGGCGGCTGAGCCAGACGAGGGTGACGCCAAGGCAAACGATCAGCACCCCGAGCCAGCGCTGCCGAGTGACTTTCTCGCGCAGGAAGAGCGCCGCACCAACCGCCCCGGCCGCATAACTGAGCGCGGTCACGGGCACGACAAAACTGACATTTTCCATGGAAAGCGTGGCGAGCAGGGAAAAGAAAGCCAGGGTCATCAGGCCAATGCCGATCCACATCCATCCGAGGCGGATGGCGCGCCCCGCGAATTGCAGAAGGGCGGCGGGGCGAAAATCATGAACCTCGCCCAGCGCTTTCATGGCGCGAGAGATGCACAGTTCTCCGCCGGTTCCGGCCGCCACGACCAGGGATAGGAGGATCAATTCAAGCATGTCTAGCTGTCCTCGGTCGATTGCGGATGCGTGTGGCCGACGACGAGGACGCCAACGCAGATCACCGCGATGCCCGACCAGCGAAGCAGGTTTACTTTCTCGCCCAGGAGCAATAGCCCAAGAAAGGCCACCACGGCGTAGGAGAAGGCCGAAGCCGGCTGAACATAACTGTAGTCCGCCCAGGTGAGGACCAGCATGTAGGCAACAAAAAAGGCCAGCAGGCAGCTGGTACCCAGCCAAATATAGCCGGACGTGAAAATGTGGATCAAAACAGGGAACAGCTTGTGCGGCTGCCAATCTTGCGCGGAGCCAATGGCTTTCATCCCCTTGCCGAGCAGCACATTGCCGAGCGGGGCAAAAAAAGCGATGAATAAAAGGAAAACCTGTGTTTTGAGATGCAGGCCTGGAGAGTCTTTCATGCGATTTGAGCTTTGCCCCGCCCCGCCTTAACCTTGTATTACACCTTTGGAATATGGCCGCCCCATCTTACTTGATGTCGGGCCATATGTGCGGGAATTTCTGTGCGGGAATCTCTGCGCCGCAGTGCTTCTGGAAATAGCCAAGAGGCCGTTTCATGCAGGGTGACGCGGAGGTAAAGCCTGCGCGGACGGCCGATTGCGCGCGAAGGCTCCGCCGGGCGAAATAGCCCGGTTTTTGCTATTCTTTTTTCTTCGCGATGAGCCGCTCAGCCAAAACAACGGAGCGCTGGAATTTGGGCGCGCAAGGGGTGCAATGAGTTCGCAGGCTGCCGGTTATCTCTTTCTCATCGTTGCAGCCACCCCTTTTTTTTATTACCTCCTTGTTTTGTTCAGCACCTGGCGTTTTTTCCGGCACGCCGAGAGCCGTCTCTCCCCGAATTCCGGTTTCACGCCTCCCGTCAGTAATTTGAAACCGCTTCGCGGGCTGGACCCTGAAGCTTACGAAAATCTGGCGAGTTACTGTCGGCAAGACTATCCCGAATATGAGCTGATTTTCTGCGTGGGTCACGAGAGCGATCCCTCCGTTCCAGTGCTCGAGAAGTTGAGACGCGATTTTCCGGACCGGCAGATTCGGATTCTGTTTGGCTCGGGACGCCGGGCCATCAACGACAAAGTAGCCAAGCTGGTGCGCATGGTGAGCGAAGCGCGGCACGAGGTCCTGGTCATCAACGACAGCGACGTGCGCGTGGAACCCAATTATCTGCGGACGGTTGTGGCACCGTTGCGGGAGCCGAAGGTGCGGGGCGTGACCTGCCTTTACGTGTCCACAGAAGACAAGACGTTCACGCAGCACCTGCAGTCGGTCGGCATGATTTGTGATTTCTTTCCCGGAATTTTTGTGGCGCGGGAACTCGATGGCATCAAGTTCGCTTTCGGGCAGACGATTGTCACAACGCGCTCCTGCCTGAAGGCCTTCGGCGGCTACGAAGCCATTGAGAACCGTCCCGCAGACGACTTGCTGGTTGGCCGGTCCATCGCGCAGCAAGGTTACGAAGTCGAGTTGCTGCCGTACGCCGTTAAGACGGTACCCGACTACGATTCTTTCAAAGGTTTGTTCATCAAACGCTTGCGCTGGTTGACGGTGATGCGGCACATGCGTCCGTGGGGACACATCGGGCTCACGTTCACGCAAGGCTTGCCTTGGTGCCTGGCGGTGCTTTTCGCTCATCCTGTGGATGGCATCGGGGCAGCAGGGGTTCTGGAAAAAGATGCCGCTGATTGTCGTGTGGGACGCCACGGCGTTTGTCATCTGGCTGCTGACGTTTGGGCGGCGGCGGATTCGCTGGCGCAACGTCGATTACCGGATTCGCGACGGCATGCTGGTGCCGATCGCACCAAGTCCAGTGCAGAATTCGCCGCGATAGAATTCGTCTTAAAGCCGATTTCCCGGAAAGCTGGATATGGGCGCGAAAGTGGCAGTGGCAGGCGCGGGGATTTACGGGGCGACGGTGGCCATCCGGCTGGCCGAACTGGGCCATGACGTGCGCTTGTTTGATCCCCTGGGAATCCTGCGCGCGGCGTCCGCCATCAATCAGTATCGCGTGCATGCGGGATATCACTACCCGCGCAGCCTGGAGACGATTCAGGAAACTCTGGAAGCGCGCTCCGAATTCATCCGCGAGTTCGCGCCAGCCATCGTTCGAAACAGCCGCCACTACTATGCAATTCCTAAACAAGGGTCACGGACGCCGCCGGACGTGTACGAGCGGGTGATGAAAGAGCTGGGCCTGCCCCTCAAACCTTGCCGGCCGAATTGGATGAACTTCGATTTCATCGATCGCTGCTATGAAGTTGTGGAGAACATCTACGATCCTGATGTCCTTCGCGGACTGCTCGAGACGCGCATTCGCGCGCTGGAGATTCCATTCGAACAAAGGACATGCACAAATGCGATGCGGGGCGATTTTGATTTTGTCGTCTGGGCGACATACGGTTTGGGCCCCAGCCGTGGAATCTTCACAATCGCGAAATTCCAGGTGGCGGAGAAAATGCTCATCGAACTTCCGCCGGCGTTGCAACATGTCGCGCTGGTGGTTGTCGACGGGCCCTTTACGGCATTCGATCCGCATGGGAGTTCTTGTCGCTCGCTGTTTGGTTCCGCGAAAAACACAAATCATTGGACCACGAGCAATCCGGAGGAACCGATTCCTGAACCCTACGCGGGAATCTTGAACGAGCCGGAATTCCGGCCTGTGCCGTTCACGCGATTCGGAGCCATGCGGCAGGATTGCTGCGATTCCGCGCCGGGTGCGAAGGACGCAAAGTATATCGGTTCACGGTTCACGATTCGGGTGGTCGAAGACAATCCGGAACACGATCGGCGGATTTTGTACCTGAAAGAAGAGGCGCCGGGCGAGATTCACATTTTTTCGGGAAAAGTGGTGGGCGCCGTAAAGGCCGCCCGTCTGGTCTGCGAAAGGATCGCTCAGAATGGCTGAAGCCCCTGCGTACGTCATTCTGGGACGCGGCCGCTGGGCGAAAAAGATGCAGCCCATCCTCGCCGGAGAAGGGAGAGCGGCAACCACCTTTGGGGAAACGCGGCAACGTCCGTCGGAGAGCGTGGAAAGCTACGTATCGCGGCTCAGCGAAGCGATGGCAGCGAGCCGCGCCCAAGTTGCGTGGCTTTGTGTTGTACCTGGACCGCATGTTTCGCTCATGGTTCAGGCGGCGCTCGAAGCGGGCCTGCACGTCATTGCGGAGAAGCCCTGGTACGGATCGGCGGCGGATACGGAGCGCTTGCAGGCCATGGCGCACAAAAAGCGGCGGTTGCTCGCCGTCCACTTCGAGTACCTGGTTCATCGGGAGGCCGAGAACTGGAGAAGGACTTTTTATCCGGGCGCGGGGCTCCGCTTCGGCGGAAATTTTTTTCTAAGCCGCCCCGACCATATCGGCATTCCGGCCATGGACAATCTGGTCTGCCACCTTATGGCCATTCGCGAATTCGCCGTGCCTGCTTCGGAGATTTCGGAATTGCAGTGCGCCTACGAGCGCCCGGACGAACGCCTGGTGTGGCTCGAGAGCAGTGGTCAGCGCATCGCCTCGATCGATTTGCTTAAGGGCAGCGAGCGGATCATTCAGGACTTTGTGAAAAAAGTAGAGGCCGCGCTGGGGGGCGCGGCCTTCGCCTTCGATCTGGATTTTGCCTTGCGGGTCGAGAATCAGCTTAATGCGTACAAGGCAAGGTGCCCTCGGTAATTGGGTCAGGCTTTCTTGGCTTTGGCTTCCGCGCGCGCCTCAACACCCGAGGACTTCGCGGGCATGCTCATTTGCAGGCGACGCTCGTTCTTGGGTTCGCGCCAGTTGACCTGCGGGAGCATCAAGGAAGCGTCCACGCGATCGCGGTATTTGAGCGCGATGTTCATCAGGGAATCGAGCAGGGAATCGGACAGATAGTGCGGCTTGAGGCCGAGGTCAATCAGCTTGGAGTGCTTCGCGTTGTAGTAATGCTGCTCGGCTTCGACGCGCGGATCGGGGATGTGGTCGACTTCCACAGTCACGCCCATTTTCTTGGCGGCAGCTTCGACCAGGCGCGCCAGGTCCATAATGGGGAATTGTTCGGTGAACTGGTTGTAGACGCGGCATTCGCCTTTCGCCGCAGGATTGTGGCAGGCGATCTCGATGCAGCGAACGGTGTCGCGAATATCCAGGAAGCCGCGGGTCTGCCCGCCTTTGCCGTAAACCGTGAGCGGCTGGCCGATGGCCGCCTGCACGCAGAAGCGGTTCAGCACGGTTCCGAAAACGTCGTCGTAATCGAAGCGGTTGATGAGGGCCTCGTCGAGAGCAGTTTCGTCGGTCCTGGTTCCGTAGACCACGCCCTGATTCAGGTCGGTGGCGCGGATGCCCCAGATTTTGCAGGTGAACATGATGTTGTGGCTGTCGTGCACCTTGGAAAGGTGGTAGAAGGAGCCCGGCTGCTTGGGGAAAGGAACGGTGTCTCTGCGTCCATGGTGTTCGACGGTGATGTAGCCTTCTTCGATGTCGATGTTCGGAGTGCCGTATTCGCCCATGGTGCCGAGCTTGACAAGATGGCAATCGGGCAGGAATTCGCGCATGGCGAAAAGCACGTTCAGCGTGCCCACAACGTTGTTGACCTGCGTAAATACGGCGTGTTTGCGGTCGATCATGGAATACGGAGCGGAGCGTTGCTCGGCAAAGTGCACGATGGCTTCCGGCTCGAAGGACTTGAATGCGGAAGAGAGAAAGTCGTAGTCGGTGACGTCTCCGACAAACATTTCGATGGTCCTGCCCGTGAGGTTCTGCCACACGCGCAGACGATCGGTCAGCGGGCGAATCGGCGTGAGCGTTTGCGCGCCGAGCTCGTGGTCCCAAAGCCGCCGCACATAGTTATCGACAATGGCGACGGAATGGCCCTTCTGCGACAAATACAGCGCCGTCGCCCAACCGCAATAGCCGTCCCCTCCGAGCACGGCAATCTTCATGAACCCTCCTCCAGGTTATGTGTCGTTCGAATGTCCGTGACATACTCCGCCTCGTGAAGGAGGCGGCTTCTCAAGACACGCATACCCTTACATCAGGTTTCGTTACGTCTTGAAGGCTCGGCCCGAGCCTGAGTATTTCCATGGCGCTAACGTGGTCTCGTTTGCCGATGAGACCGCATGCAGTGCAAACGTGCTCTCGGTCTNNNNGTTGGCGACCAGCCTCTTCCGCTTTGTACGCCAACTTTGCTATGAAGGACGCCCACGAGGCATCATGAACTGCTT
This sequence comes from Acidobacteriota bacterium, assembly GCA_003223255.1. Classification (GTDB taxonomy): domain Bacteria; phylum Acidobacteriota; class Terriglobia; order Acidiferrales; family UBA7541; genus Acidiferrum. Next base: position 9,380 of record QHYJ01000215.1, read on the forward strand.
TCGACAAACAGTGCACGGCCCCGCGAACAAAAAGACCTGGGAATTCGCCACTTCGGCCGGGACTTCTTTTTTTACCTGTATACCATACCCTTTGCAAGTGCTTTCAAAATGGTTCGCCGCAGTGCCTCGCCCGGCAAGGCGATCTGTGCCGCAACGGAAGAAGCGTTGTTTGCTCGCTGTTCAGGGGCGAGACGAGCCTCCGGCCAACGATTGTGCGAGCGGATGGTTGGTCAACGCCAACTTGCCGCCGCTGGAAATCACGATGTGGATGTGGTCGGCTCCCACCAGTTTCTCGACCCGCGGCAAGGCTGAAGCATTCGCCACCAGGTAATAACGTTCAAGGCCGGACCAAAGGCGAGCCACGTCCTCGTCGGTCGGAAAGACGGCAGGGGCTCCGGGAGCGTAGGAGCCATATTCCAGGTTGTGAAAGCGGCCGTTGATAATCAAAGCGGGCCGGTTGGTATAGAAAAAGACGGAGGAAAATGTGTAGTAATGGTGATCCACAATCAATTTGCCAGGGGGAGACTTTAAAAGAGCCTCCGCAATGGGACGAGAAGACATGTACGGATCGAACGCCACCATAGCCAGTCGCGCCGCATGAAAGAAGAGCACCATCATCAGCGCCGCCGCCAAAAATGCGCGCTGCCCTAGCCAGCGGAAGGTTCCCAGAGCGCCGGCAAGAAATGCCGCGGAGGCCACCAGGAGAGGCAGGCGCAGGTAGGCGAAAGAGGGGAAAGTAAGGTCCAGCATGTG
>QHYJ01000215.1:10139-19988 GCA_003223255.1 Acidobacteriota bacterium
CAGGCGTGGGCAGATGGCGGACAGCGAGAAAGATTCCGAGTGTGGCCAGGGCGGCCAGGAACGCGATCGCCGAAAGCACGCGCGTGCCCCAACGAATGCAATTTCCCCCGATGGCCATCGCGCAACCAAGCAGAAGCGCCAGGGCAGGATAGCAAGGCATGGAATAATATTCTTGCGTCGTTGAAAACGTGAAAAAAACGAGGATGAATCCAATCCAGCATAGGGATAGTAAGCGCGTTCGGCCGCTGCGGTCCACCGGCTTGTAGGAAAGTTTTGCCAAGGCAGGGAAGTACACGCTCCAGGGAAAGAGCCACACCAAGTGGAAGAGCCAAAACGAAAGCCGCGGGACGGTATCGTAATCGCGCGGATAGCGGAGGTTCAGGAAGCGCAGGAGCTGTTCGTTGATGAAATAGAACCAGAGAAAGCCGTGATACTCTCCAGGCCCGCTGTGAAGAGAAAAGTAAAAGTAGGGTGGATTGCCTAGCGTCGCCAGGATATGCCACGGCGCGGCAATGAGGAGAGCAATCAGCGCGCCGCTCCAAGGCCGCAGGCGCTGCCAGGTGCGCCGCACAAAGAGCTGCTTCGTCAGGAATAGGTAAATCAGTCCCGCGGCCAGTGGAAACGCTAGGCCGATCAGGCTCTTCACCAGGAGACCCGTTCCGAGGCTTGCCGCCAGCACAAAAGCCCAAAACCGCGGATGCGGTTCTTCTTCGTCGAGCGCGCGGAGAAACGCCCACATCGCCAGCGCGATCGTTAGCGTCAGCAGCACGTCGGGGATCAAGATTCGCGTAAAGAGGAAGGGCCCGATGCACGTGGCCATGCATAGGCCGGCATAGAAGCCTACGCGTTTGCCAAAGGCCCAGGTTCCGAAAGCGGCAGTGAGCAGGGCCAGTGCGATCGCGGATAGCGCAATGGGAATGCGCGCGGCCCAGTCGTGAATGCCGAAAACTTTGAAAGAAACAGCGAGTGGCCAGTAGTAGAGCGGCGCTTTCTCAAGGTATACGACGCCGTCGAGGCGCGGAGTGACCCAGTCGCCGGAGGTGAGCATGTTGCGCGCAGCTTGCGCCAGGACCGCGTCGCTGTCATCCATCAAAGAGGGCGGCGACACGATACACCCCAAGTAAACGGCGGCAGCAACCAGGGCGACGATTAAATATACGATCCAGCTTTTGCTTGTAAGAAGGTCGGCGTCGCCGCTTCGGGCGCCGCTTGGATTTTCCATCTCTTCATCCATTGAAAGAGGATCAGCAGCCCCCACAGGTGATATCCCACATTCGCTTTTCGTTCCAAATGGCGTGCTGCCAGGTCCTCGATGAAATCTCCGCGGAAGACTTCGCCATATTCCGCAATCCCCTCACGCAAAGATTCCATCAGCATGAGCTGCAAAGGCGCGCGCAGCCACTCGTGCGCGGGAATATCGAAGCCCGTTTTCTTGCCTTGCAAAATGGAGTGCGGCAGCTTGTCTTTGCGCAATTCGCTCAGGACCAGTTTCTGTTGGGAGCGGCGAATCTTCAGATGGGCTGGCAGTTTCGCGGCAAATTCGACGATGCGGTGATCCAAGAACGGCGGGCGTACTTCGACCGAATGGGCCATGCTCATGCGGTCACTTTTCACCAGGATGTCGTCGGCCAAATAGTATTTTTGATCAAACCACAGGAAATGCGCCAAGTCATCGCCCATTTGCGGGAAGCCATCCGCTTGATCGAGGAGGGCATGAAAGGTTTGCGGAAGAGGATGCCGCAGCAGGGCTCGCTTATCTTCCTCTGAGAAAGTCCCATTCCAGTAGACGTGGGCATGAATCGGTCGCAGAAAGCTGCCTTCCAAGAACCTTTTCAGCTTGTATTCGAAGCTGATTTTCTCATCGGAAACAGGAAGGCATTTCGCCGAAGCGAGCGCGATTTGACGCAATGCGCCAGGGACGAGCCGCGCGCGCTTTGCGAGCATGTCGGCGCGGCAGGTGATGTAGCCGCCAAATAATTCGTCTGCGCCTTCGCCGCTCAAAGCCACGGTGGTCTTGGATTTACAAAGCTTCGAAAGAAACCACACGGGCAGCGAACCGGCATCGGCGCTCGGCTCATCGGAGTAGTAAGCAAATTCCTGAATGGCGCCGCACAGGTCCTGTTCGGGGGTTAAATCCAGCTCCTGGTGGTCCGTGCCGTATTGTTGAACCGCGCGATCGATGAATTTCGTTTCGTCAAAGCTGCGCCCCCGAAACGAGATGGAAAATGTTTTGAGCTGCGCCGAAGTGGCTCGCGAGGCGTAGTGCAAAATCGTGGTCGAATCCATACCGCCGCTCAACCAGATTCCCAGCGGAACATCGGCAATCATGTGTTCTCGAACGGATTTCTTGAGCAGGTCGTCGAGCTCCTCTTTTGCGGATTCGAGCGTGTAGTTTTTCGGGCTGGTGAATGGCAGGATCCAGTATGGGCCGGAGGTAATTTCGCCGTCGCGCCATTCCAGCCAGTAACCGGGCGGTAGCTTTTCAATTCCTTCGACAAGAGTCCACGGACAGGGCACATAATTCAGCGAGAGATAACAATCGAGACCCTGGAGACTCAAGAACCGTTCGATTTCCGGATGGATGAAAATGGCTTTTAACTCGGAGCCAAAGAAGAGATCTTCGCCTTGGCGCGAGATGTACAGGGGCTTGATGCCCATGCGGTCGCGCGCCAGGACGATGCGCTTTCTGGACTTGCTCCAAAGGGCAACCGCGAACATCCCGCGCAGCTTCGTGAAACAGTCCTTGTCCCATTCCAAAAAGGCACGGAGCACGGTCTCCGTGTCCGAATGCGAGTGGAAGCGATGACCGAGCTTCTCAAGCTCTTCGCGGATTTCCAGATAATTGTAGATTTCGCCATTAAATGCGATTCCCGCGTCGCCGTCGTCCGAGAAAATAGGCTGGTCTCCGGAGGCCAAATCAATGATTTTCAGACGGGCTGCGCCGACGGAAAACAAATTGGACTGGAATACACCCTGTTGATCCGGCCCGCGATGAAGGAGAGTTTCCGTCGCCTGCCGAATTCGCTCGGCGGGAGGGGCCCAGTTTTTATGCGTATATCCTGCGATTCCGCACAAATCGTTTCACCTCAAGGAGTGCTTGCTGTTCCTGAAAGGCGCTCAGCCGTCACTGCAATGTCATTCCGGAAACTTCTCTTTCAGCAGTACATCTTGGCTGCAATTCGTTTATGGAAAATGCAGAAACCCACGGCCCATGAGACGGGACGAAATGCCTGTCCCCCAGGTTGGGCGGATACGATACTAAAAGATCCCCAGGTAATTGTATCCGTAGGGCTCCCGCAGGCGCAACGCGCGATTCGCCATGGCGGCTTAAAAAGAGCTACACGCGGGATTTCCGGCAAATGGAAAATTCATCCCCGTGAGCCTGCGACGTAGACTTTCCGACGGCACACGGTGGCGAGTCCTGTCCAGCTATATCCCCGGTGCGACCGCAGCGTCACGTCGCGGAAGCCCGAGGCAAGCCACGGTTTTACTTCGCTTTCGCGCAAATAATAGGCCACTGGTGTTACCAATTGATCGAAAACATTGGCGTGGATTTCATCAAATGGATAGCGATACTGCGCAGCGAAATAATCCCCGTAGGGAAGTTTTGCCGGCCCCTGGCCCTGCGCATCTGGACGATAGAAAAGTTTGATTACGGCCCAAAGGAAAAGAGCGGGCGCAATACAGAGCAAGCGGAGAAACCAAGCCGGCAAACGTGAGGTAAGCGCCTTTCGAACGGGATCTACGTACCGTGTAATCCATTCGTTGCCTTCCCGGCCGTAGACCCAGAATGCTACGCGTCCGCCTTCACGCACCCGCGAGGCTAAGCTCGCGAATCCGGCTGCGGGATCCGGCAGGTGATGCAAGACGCCAACAGAAAACGCCAAATCAAAGACGGGCCGGATCGGTGGACTCAGGAGATCGCCGATAATGACGTGTGCGTTCGGAAATGACCGCGTGTGCGCAAAAGCTACGAAGGCGCTTTCACCGAGGTCCAGCGAGACAATCGCTTTCGCCCCAAGCCCTGCGACAATGGCGGTGTGGCGGCCCTTTCCGCAGCCGCCCTCGAAGACCCTTTGATCCTTGAAATCTGCGGGAGCCAGCGGTGCGACCCAGTCGAAGAATTCCTTCTCGTAATAATCGCGAAGATCACTCCAGCGCGTCCATTCCTCGGCGAAGCGTGACGCCGTTCGGAGTTTGACGTTCGAAATATGCGCCGGAAGGAGGATGGGCACACCGTTGCGGATGGCAAATGTTGACGCGCACTTTGCGCACACCAACTCTCCCGTCAGGATATGACCGTCTGCCTCTGCAGGCGAGGAATTGCCGCTAAGAACCAATTCGCCCTGGCAATTGGGGCACAGCAGGAAAATCAGAGTTCCTTTTCTCAAAGCTCCGCACAGCCCAAAAGCGTTTGTTTCGTCAATCGTTTTCTAGAAGCCTTATATCCCCCTGCCGGAAGGCAAGGGGCTTTACGGCTGACGCCATTCCACATGATTTGGACGCCAATGCAAACCAGAAGAAACGAGGACAGACGCAGGATGATGCTCATGCCGGTTTCGCCCACCACGGCTGCCAGGCGGTCGGCGAAACCATAACAAACATAAATGCAGGTGGCGTGGGAGATTTGCGCCGAGCGTAATGGCAATGGAGATGGAACCGGGGCCAACGGTGAGCGGCAGTGTTAGAGGATAAAATGCATTTCCGAAGATACCCTGCAGATCCACTCTCTTCTGGACGTCGCGGCCACGGTCCGCTTCCTCTTTTTGCTTAAGCATGGCCCATAGATTCGTCCGCAGGGGACTGTCGCCTTTAGGTGACAGGGGAATGCCTTCTTTGGCATATTCGTTCGTCTTCGCTTTTTGTTTGCCTTAGACCTATGCTCTTTGTATACTCCTGCTTGTGCGCTTCGCCTACAAATACCGTCTCTACCCCAACGAAGCCCAGGTTCAGTTCCTCGAGAACCAGCTCCACGAGGCTTGCGACCTCTACAACGCCGCCCTTCAGGAACGGCGCGACGCTTGGAAAGTTTGCCGCAAGAGCATCCACTACTACGACCAGGCCAAGCAGTTGAAGCCGATGCGGGAAGAAGGGTTGCTCGGACTGGCCAACTTCTCCTGCTGCCAGGATGTGCTCCGCCGGCTGGATAAGACCTTCCAGGCGTTCTTCGTTCGCGTAAGACACGACAGTATCACCTTTCCATCCTACGGCGATGGCTGCCGATTGCTCGATGACGGGCAGTTGCGTATCCAGGGCGCTGGTCGCATCAAAGTGAAGTTGCACCGGCCGGTGGAGGGTGCGATCAAGACCGTTACGATCAAGCGGGACGTGGACCACTGGTACGTGTGTTTTTCCGTCGAGCGGGACAGTGTGGCGTTGCCGGAGTCGTCCGAAGAGATCGGCATGGATGTCGGACTGGATAGCTTTGTCGCACTTTCGAATGGCAAGGAGATCGACAATCCGCGACACCTCAAGCGCGGGTTGGCACACCTGCGCCGCGCCCAGCGCCGGCTTTCCCGTCGCAAGCGCGGCAGCCACCGCCGCCGCAAGGCCGCCACACTGGTGGCCAAGGCGCACCGTAAAATCAGAAACCAGCGTGCCGCCTTTCATCATGATCTCAGCCGTAGGCTGGTGAAACGCTACGGGTTGATCGGGGTGGAAGACTTGAACATCAAAAGACTTTCGCGCGGAATATTGGCCGGCCCGGTCCACGACGCCGGATGGAACTCTTTCTTTGCCAAACTCTGGTACAAGGCTGCGAGCGCCGGGCGAGAGCTGGTGAAGGTGGATCCGCGTGGAACCAGCCAAGTGTGCGTGCGGAGCGGCCGTGCCCAAGACGCTTACGGAGCGTTGGCATGAATGCCCGGCATGCGGGTTGTCGGCGCCTCGTGACGTGGTCAGCGCGCAAGTCATACTGCAACGCGCCCGGATCGGGCGTTCGCGGCATAACGTAGAGGATGTCGTCTCATGCGTGCCGCGAGAAGCCGTCGCCTTTCAGGCGACGGAGTGATCACTGGAGATGACCACGAGGCCCGCCGCCGCCAACTTGCACTACGGGGATGGAAATGCCGAAGAAGTTAAGGATGTGCGTACCGACCAGAAAAGAGGCGATGAGCAGCAAGAAACTGTTCACGGCCACTTGTCGCGCCAGGGCGCGGCGCGCCGCCCTTGGGTAGTCCCGTGTAAGCGCCAAGAATACAGGGCTGCCGCCGAGCGGATTGACGATGGGAAAAAGCGCGCTCAGGATGAGCAATATGTTTTTTGCGGTTTCGAGCAATGCGTTTCCCCGGGCCGACAGTGTATAGCGGAGCAAGGCTAAGTCCAAAAGTTCACCGAGTCTTTTTTGAGGCAAATCACTTAAGGGCTTGATTGACAGCTCGAAGAAGAGAACTTACGATTTTTGCCATGCTTACCGACGTTCGAACCTTTCTCAAGGCGCGGCACACGTTTCCCGGACTCAGAAGCGTAGCGCGTCTGATTTGCACGCTGCTCGTGGCGGCCTTGGTCATTGCCGCGGACACGACACCTTCTGTTCCAACTGCCGATGCGCACCGCTATCTGGATGACGTTAAAGCGCTGACGACTCCCGCGATGGAAGGCCGCGGCGACGGCTCAAAAGGCCTTTCGCGCGCCGCGAAGCTCATTGAGGAGCGCTACAAGTCTCTCGGTCTTCAACCGGCGGGAAAGAATGGCTACTTCCAGCCTTTTAGCGTGATTACCGGCGCAGAGCTCAAGGGGAAGAATAGCCTGGTTGTGCATTCCGAGAGCGGGAAGACGGCGCTCAAGCTGGACCAGGATTTTGTGCCGTTCAGCTTCTCAGCGAGCGGTGTGGTCACAGGCCCATTGGTTTTTGCGGGGTATGGCACCACCGCAAGTGAGTGGGGATATGACGATTACGCGGGAATCGAGGTAAAGGACAAAGTCGTTGTGGTTTTGCGGTACGAGCCGCCCGGCTTTGCGGCCAAGAGTGGCAACAACGGTTTAACCATCCACTCGCAGTTGGTCACCAAGGCCATCAATGCCCGAAACCACGGGGCCAAAGCCGTCGTGCTTCTCAATGGCAAGCTCGGGGACGGCGAGGAAGATTTATTGACTCGTTTCGGCAGTGTCAGCGGTCCGGAGAACGTCGGCATATGTATCGTGCATGTGAAGAATGCAGTTGCCGAGGAATGGTTCAAAGCGGCGGGGAAGTCGCTGTCCAAGGTACAAAACGAGATTAACGAATCCACGAAACCAGCTTCTTTCGATTTTCCGGATACCCTGCGTGTTGCCCTGGATGTGGGTGTCGAAAGCACGCGCGCAACGGTAAACAATATTCTTGCGTACCTGCCGGGGAAAACTGACGAATACGTGATTCTCGGCGCGCACTACGATCATCTGGGCCGCGGAAATTTTGATTCGCTGGCCCCGTCGCAGATTGGCCAAATTCACCCTGGAGCCGACGACAATGCCTCCGGAACCGCCGGCGTGCTTGAACTTGCAAGGCTTTTTGCCCCGTTGAAGGGACAATTGCAGCGTGGAATCTTGTTCATGAATTTTGCGGGGGAAGAGCTGGGGCTTTTGGGCTCTGCAGAATGGGTGAAAGAGCCAACGTTGCCGCTCGATAAGGCAGTGGCCATGATGAATATGGACATGATCGGGCGCATCAAAGACGACAAGGTGTACATCGGAGGAATCGGGACCGGCTCTACTTTTCAGACGATTTTGCATCAAGCTGAAGAGAAATCGACATTCCAATATCAGAATTCACCGGGCGGATACTCCTCGAGCGATCACACTTCGTTCGTGACGAAGCGCATTCCCGTGCTCTTCTTTTTCTCCGGCCTGCACAGCGATTATCACAAGCCCTCCGACACCTGGGAAAAAATCAACGCCGATGCTGCGGCACGTTTGCTGGATGTCATATCAAACGTGGGTTTTCAGCTTGCGAGCGCAGCGACGAAGCCGGAGTTTGTTGCGGTGGTGGAAAATCCCAATCCGCATGCAGGCACACCGGCAGGTGGCGGCGGGTACGGGCCGTACTTTGGTTCGATTCCGGATTTTGGCCAAACAGAGAACGGCGTCAGGTTTTCCGATGTGAAACCGGGGTCGCCCGCCGCGAAAGCGGGATTCAAGGCGGGAGACGTGCTGGTGCAGTTTGGGGACAAGCCCATCAAGAATCTGTACGACTTCACCGACGCGCTGCGGCGCAGCAAAGTGGGGGATGTCGTGCAGGTCACGGTGCTGCGGGACGGAAAGCCAGTGACCGCAAGCGTGAAGCTCGAGCAGAGAAGGTAAGGCCCATCAGGCAAACGGAGATGACGGCCGAAGCTATGAACAAGAAGCTTTTTGCTCGCGCATGTTGGATGACTCTGTTGGTTGCTGCCGCACTGGCAGGCTTGGTCCGTGCGCAGCAATCCTCCGAGACTTCCCGCGGCACGACAGAGCTCGTGACGCTGGAGGAGCAAAAACACCTGAGAAACGTTCGGCAACTCACGTTTGGCGGGCAAAATGCCGAGGCCTATTTTTCGTTGGACGACAAACAGCTCATTTTTCAGCACCAGGGAGCGGGCGTGCCTTGCGATCAGATTTACACCATGCCGCTGGATACGCCGGATGGAAAGCCGGCCACCCCGAAGCTGGTGAGCACGGGAAAGGGAAGAACGACGTGCAGCTATTTCTTCCCTGCGGGCGACCGGATTCTGTTTTCTTCGACGCACGCGGCGAGCGCGGATTGCCCGCCGAAACCGGATTACTCTCACGGGTACGTCTGGCCGATCTACGACACCTACCAGATTTGCACGGCGAAACCGGACGGGCGTGAGCTGAAGCAACTAACGAATGCACCCGGGTATAACGCGGAAGCGACCATCACGCGCGACGGAAAAAGAATTGTCTTTACCTCGACGCGCAACGGCGACTTAGACATTTACTCGATGAACGCGGACGGCAGTGACGTGAAGCAGTTGACCCACGAACTCGGATACGATGGCGGGCCGTTCTGGTCGTACGACGGGAAAAAGATTGTTTACCGCGCAGAGCATCCGAAGACGCCGGAGGAAATCGCTGATTACAAAGATTTACTGGCAAAGAATCTGATCCGGCCGGGAAACTTGGAACTCTGGGTCATGGACGCCGACGGCAGTCATAAGCATCAAGTGACGCATAACGGAGCGGCAAATTTCGGGCCGTATTGGTTTCCAGACGGAAAGAGAATCATCTTTGCCTCCAACATGGCCGACCCGAAGAACGGGCGGGATTTCGATTTGTACGTAATTAATGAGGATGGAACCGGGCTGGAACGAGTTACCTACCATCCCGATTTTGACGCCTTCCCCATGTTCAGCTCCGGCGGGAAGAAGCTGGTATGGGCGTCGAACCGCAACGGGAAAGAACCGCACGAGACCAATATCTTCTTGGCCGACTGGGTGGAGTGACAGGCCAGCCACGGCCACAGACTAGATTCTTATTCCACGATGATACGGTCGGCCCATAGATTCGTCCGCAGGGGACTGTCGCCTTTAGGTGACAGGGGAATGCGGCCTTCTTTTGCATATTCGTGCGTCTTCGCTTTTTGTTTGCCTTAGGCCTATGCTCTTTGTATACTCCTGCTTATGCGCGCCGCCTACAAATACCGCCTGTACCCCAACCAAGCCCAGGTTCGGTTTCTCGAGAACCAGCTCCACGAGGCTTGCGAGCTCTACAACGCCGCCCTTCGGGAACGGCGCGATGCTTGGAAAGTTTGCCGCAAGAGCATCCACTACTACGACCCGGCCAAGCAGTTGAAGCCGATGCGGGAAGAAGGGTTGCTCGGACTGGCCAACTTCTCCTGCTGCCAGGATGTGCTCCGCCGGCTGGATAAGACCTTCC
>QHYJ01000217.1 GCA_003223255.1 Acidobacteriota bacterium
TGGGCGCCCCCCTTGCCTCGACAATCCAAATAAAGCTTGTAGCCACCGATATCCACCATCGTGCCCGGTGCATTTGGCTTTGATTCCTGCGCCAAAACAGGGGCTACGAGAACAGTCACGGAGACAAGCAGTCTCGCAACTAAAAAGTGAATCGGTTGCAACTCTTCCGCCCTCCCTGATTGGCACAACGCAATCCCTGACTAGCTTTTCCGACAAGTTCGACGTGTACGCGTCTCAACAGCCTCGTATTTTAACTGAAGGGTTCAAGGACTTGAGCGTAGAGAGGAAGTCATGAAATCCATCCATTTGATTCACCAGATGAACTGCCCTTCGGATTCCACCTTACGGTGGACACCCTGCCCTCCGGCGTACAGCAAGCGGTGGCTCTAGGTCGGTCTTGGCCGTATCCGGCTTTCGCCTTCGTGCCCGTTTAGACGTCTCCATACCTTCCACTTTCTCCGGCCAGCGAGGCTGCGAACCCCGCTTCTTGGATATGGCGCCCCTCATCTGAGCGCCAGAGGGACTTCAACCCTCCTGAACAACGCGCTGCTCAGCGCGCACTTCCTGTTTGCCGACAATGCGCTCAGAATTCGACAGACTGTGGGCCCACGGATGTCAGACGTGTGTTCATCGAAGTTTCCTATGTCGGACTGCGGCAGGCCCCAGCGAACGTTGAGGGTACGCTGAGGGATTCGGCGATTTAAGTTGGAAGCGCAGCGCGGAAAAAGCTTGACAAAAAGGCTTTTCCGGAATTGAATACGGCCCTACCGCTGGACATCATCGGCCTGTCGGTCCGCAATGTCGCCAGGAGTACCAAACATGACATTCCATCTGAAAGCCCCCGTTTGGAGGTGCATTTCGCTGTGCGCGGTCGTTGTCATTGCTCACGCCTGCTTTGGGCAGACGTTTTCGGCGTCCATCGCAGGTGTCGTCAGCGATCCGAGTGGCAGTGTTGTCCAGGGAGCAAAGATCCGTCTCCGCAACATGGGTACAAGTGACACTCGCAATGTAATTTCGAGTGCGTACGGATCTTACAAGTTCGATAACCTCCTGCCGGGGACCTACGAAATTAGGGCAGAAGCTGCCGGTTTCAAGACCTACGTGCAGAGCAACATGATCTTGCTTGCGAATACCGCGGCAACGCTGAATGTTTCCCTTGCAATCGGCGGCGCAGAGCAGAGTGTTCAGGTAGCAAGCGAGGCCGTCCTGCTCGATACGGAATCGGCCAACAATTCTGTCACATTGGACTCGCATCTGATCGAGTCTTTGCCGAACAGCTACCGAAATCCGCTCAACTTTGTGTTCGCGCTCGCGGGCACGACCGAAGCTCAAAGCGGCATGACTTCGCGTTCAACCAGCTTCGATCAGAACGCCAGCGCATTCGGTCTTAATGGAGGGCGAAGCGGGAATGAGCAGATTCTGATTGATGGCGCTCCTTCGACCGCGGTGGATTGGGGAGGGCTCCTGGTAGCCCCTAGCAACGATTCCGTGCAGGAGCAGCAGGTCGTGCGAAATGTGTACGACGCTCAGTATGAACGCGCCGGGGCCGGAGTCGTCACTCTGGTTACTAAGAGTGGCAGCAATGCATTCCACGGGGAAGCATTCGACTACCTGCGCAATGCGGCGCTCGATGCCAATCGATGGGCGAACGGTCTTACCACTCCCACGACCAAGAAGGGGCCTTTCCATCGCAATCAGTTTGGCGGAAATCTTGGCGGGCCCATTTCCAAGAGCCATCACCTCTTTTTCTTTGCGGCCTACGAAGGGCTGCGCCAGCCAGAGACGGATTCAAGCGGCTTCATTACCGTGCCTACAGCCGCAGAGCGGACCGGCGATTTCTCTGCTTTACCCTACCCGATCTATAACCCATTTACGACACGTCAGGTAACGGATTCTGCCGGAAATACCTATTTCACGCGCGATCCATTCACTGGCAACCAGATTCCTCAGAATCTTTGGAACCCGGTGGGACAGAAAATTCTTGCTTTATATCCACTGCCCAATCAACCCGGCCTGACAAATAATTACTACGCCCAAGGCCGGGGCACGACAACCAACGATAAGTTCGATTGGCGCCTCGATTGGGGGCAAAGCGATAAGAATCGAATCTTCGCGCGGATGTCGGACCGCGTTCGTCAGAACAATACGCCAGCATGTTTTTTCTGCAATGGAGGCGATAACTCCGCAACCAACGACGACCGCGGCTTTCAGGTAGTCGTAAATGATACCTTCACGCCCAATCCCGCGTGGATAGTTGACTCCTACGTTGCTGTTGGACACTGGCACGAAGAACAGACTTCAATTGGTTACGGCAAAGCCAATGCAGGCACGATTGGCCTTTCTCCATCTCTATTTCAAGCGCCCCTGCTCCCTCTCGTCAATGCACAGAACTATGACAGCCTTGGGAGTACTTATTCGAGCTTCAATCGCTATGTTCGCAGCATCGGTACGGCGCTAGGAAACGTTACGAAGGAGTTCTCGAAACATACTCTGAAATTCGGCGCCAATTACGACATTGCATTCATGAACAACCGCCAGGATGTGCCAGGTAAATTTAATTTCGTCAGGGCTTTCACGGCTTGCGATGCGGGACCAGTCGCCGGCGACGCATGTTCAGCACCATCGGAGGGAACGGGTTCCGATCAAACCGGCGATGCCATCGCCTCCCTGCTGCTGGGAACCGGCAGCGGACAGTCAGCAATACAGATGGATCCCGCGATGAGCCTGCATAGTTTCGGCGCGTATATTCAAGATCAGTGGCGCGTCAATCAGCGACTCACGGTGACAGCTGGCCTGCGGTACGAAAACCAGAGGCCGGCGACAGAACGCTACAACCGGCTGACCTACTTCGACACAGGCGCAGTCAACCCGATCAGTGCGGGGCTCGGCTTTACGGTGCATGGAGCGTTTGAATACGCTAACAAAAACAACCGGTACGCCTGGGACCCCGACAATCTTAACTTCGCCCCTCGCTTGGGAATCGCGTACAAGATCAGGGACAAGCTCGTGGGTCGTGTGGGTGCTGGCATCTTCTATGCGCCGGCTTCCGCCATGATCAGCTTCGATCAACCGGGCGAGTTCCTCGGGTTTTCCTCCACTACCAACTGGATTGGAAGCGTAGATGGCGAAGGTTACATTCCCACCAATCTCGCAAGCAGTCCGTTCCCGAACGGACTCGTCCTGCCTGTTGGAAGCGCACCGGGAGCATTGACTCAGGTGGGAGATGGCGCAAGTCAGATTTGGCCCAAGGGGCCGCATCCGATTGGATACTCGGAACAGTGGAGCGCAGATCTTCAATATCAGTTAAGCAGGCATTCGGTATTCGAAATAGGCTATCTGGGCATTCGTGGACGCCGATTGATGTTCGGAAACCCGAACCTCAACGCCGACCAGCTTCCCGAGAAGTATTTATCGCTGGGCAGCAAATTGAATAACATCGTCCCCAATCCCTTCTATGGAGTCATCACCAATCCAAACGGAGGGATGAACGGTCCGAGCATAACGTATAACCAACTTCTGCGTCCCTTTCCCGAGTACACGTATCTGGTCTGGAATCGCTCTTTGCCCGGTGCGAGCTCTGCCTACGACGCGCTCAACCTGAAGTATACGCATCAGTTCACGAATGGTCTCAGTTTGATCTCCACATTCGTCTGGTCCAAAGCGCTCGATGACGGATCGGAAGATTTTCTGGGATGGACTACCGGAAATCTGTGGCGAGATTCGTATAACCCCAAGCTCGATTATGCAATCAGCACGCACGACGTACCGCACAGCTTCGCCACAGCATTTGTCTACCAACTGCCCTACGGCATCGGCAAACGATGGGGGAGCAGCGCACCGCAGGCTGTGAATCAGACCCTCGGAAATTGGGAAGTTTCCGGCACCATCCGTCTCGCGACGGGGTTACCGCTGCTTCCGCCGTACTATCAGAACGACCCGATTAGTAATTACGGCTTTCCATGGCCGGGATTGGCAAACCTTGTAGGTGATCCGAAACCAGCGCACCAGACCGGAGACAACTGGATCAATGCCGCCGCGTTTTCGCAGCCGGGTCCTTTTTCCTTGGGGGATGAGCCGGCCCGAATGACGCAACTGCGCGAGGGCGCAACGAAGAATGTTGATCTGGCCGTCGCAAAGTACTTTGGTCCGGAACGGTTTCGCGCCCAGTTCCGTGCTGAATTCCTGAATGCCTTTAATCACCCGGTTTACGGCGGTGAATTTTTTGGTGAATATTACGGAAGCAGTAACATAACGAACTGTCTCGACTGCGGGTACCCGTTCGGACGGGTACTCGGCACGCGCAACGATCCGCGGAACATTCAACTCAGTTTGAAGCTTATGTTCTAATGGGCCGATGACTCGAGTTCGATTTGGGCGGTTTTTATGCATGCTTGTTCTTGCCGTGCTCTTGGCGGCGCAGTGGCAATGCACGAAAACAAAACCGAGTCCGGACTGGCCAGTTTATGGCGGCAACTCGCAAAACACGCATTACTCGCCACTGACGCAAATCAACAAATCCAACGTAAAGCGGCTTGAAGTCGCTTGGTCCTATGACACCGGCGAAACCGGTGGGTTGCAGACCAGTCCCATCGAGATAAACGGCATACTTTACGGCATCTCGCCTTCACAGAAAGTCTTCGCCCTTGATGCCGCGACCGGCAAATTGCAATGGAAGTTTGATTCTGGCATTGTTGGCACGCAACCCGATCGCGGCCTTAGCTACTGGAGCAGCCCCGGTGACAAAGATCGTCGCATCATCGTCGGCGTGATGAACTTCGTTTACGAGTTGGATGCCGATACCGGCCAGCCGATCCCGAGGTTTGGGAATCAAGGGCGTATTGATCTGCGTGAGGGACTCGGCCGCGATGCGGCAACGGGGTTCATTGCGCTGACCAGCCCGGCCGTCGTTTACAGAGACCTGTTCATTGTGGGAGGCCGCCTGCCAGAAACGTTGCCCGCGTTTCCAGGCGACATTCGCGCCTACGACGTTCGGAGTGGCAAGCTGCGCTGGAGTTTCCACACCATTCCCCATCCTGGCGAATTCGGTTATGAGACCTGGCCGAAGGATGCATGGCAAAGGAACGGCGCGGCGAATAACTGGGCGGGAATGACGGTTAATCAGAAGACTGGGATCGTGTACGTGCCCACGGGTTCGGCGGCATTCGATTTTTATGGTGGTGATCGGCTGGGCGATAACCTGTTTGCGGACTGCGAACTTGCGCTCAACGCCGAAACCGGGGAGCGCCTCTGGCACTTCCAGGCTGTGCATCACGACATTTGGGACCGCGATTTTCCGGCGCCGCCGGTGCTGGTAACCGTCACGCGGAATGGAAAAAGGGTTGACGCACTCGCGCAGACCAGCAAGCAGGGCTTCGTGTTTCTCTTCGATCAAGCAAACGGTACGCCACTGTTTCCAATTGAGTCTGACAAATATTCGCCGAGTAGTCTCAAGGGAGAAGTCGCGGCCGCCGAGCAGCCCCTTCCGACCAAACCAGCGCCTTATGCGCGTCAGCGGTTGACCGAAGACATGCTGACCAAACGCACTCCGGAGGCACACCAGTGGGCCCTCGAACAGTTTCGGTCTTTTCGCAGTGACGGCCAGTTTGTTCCGCTGAGCACAACCAGGAACACCATCATCTTTCCAGGTTTCGATGGCGGGGCGGAGTGGGGAGGGCCGGCCTATGATCCAGAGACCGGAGTCCTCTACGTGAATTCCAACGAGATGGCGTGGGCAGTCGAGCTGGCCGAGAATGCCGGCGATCAGCTGAGCGGCAAAGGGATTTATCATAGCCAGTGCACTATCTGTCATCGCGACGACATGAAGGGCTCCCCGCCGCTGTTTTCGTCGCTCGTAGGGGTACGCGACCGCATGACTCAGGAGCAAATCAAGGACAGAATCCGAAAGGGCAAGGGCCGAATGCCCGCCTTTCCGAATCTGACCGCCGAAGAAGTCGACGCCCTGGTCCAGTTCGTAAGTGAGGGCGAGAACAAAGAATTGTCATCCGGGCAACCTGCACCCCCGCTCATGCGCTATCGGTTCTCCGGATACACCAGGTTCCTCGAATCACAACGCTATCCAGCAATCTCCACGCCCTGGGGTACCCTGAATGCGATCAATCTCAACACAGGCGAGTACGCGTGGAAAGTTCCGCTGGGCGAATATCCCGAACTTGCTGACCAGGGGATGAAGAATACGGGCAGCGAAAATTATGGCGGACCGATCGTGACGGCGGGCGGCCTGCTGTTTATCGGCGCAACAAACTATGACAAGAAGTTTCGTATCTTTGACAAGTCCACGGGAGAATTGTTGTGGGAAACGACGCTTCCGTTTTCCGGCAATGCCACTCCCATCACCTATGAGGTCAATGGACGGCAATTCGTAGTTATTGCCGCGGGCGGCGGCAAAGACGCGAAATCGCGCTCCGGCGGTGTTTACGTCGCGTTTGCGCTCCAGAGTGCGGAATGAATCGTCGTGAATTTTCAAAAGCGATGGCTGCCTCGGCTTGTCTGCTGTTGCCGCAAGTTGGTTCCGCCTCTTCCCGCCGGATTGAACCTGCCACCCATCCCACGCGCGGGTTGCGTGTTTTTGAACGCCTTCAATTCGGCGTGTCGTTCCACTTCAGCATGAACACGTTCACTGGCAACGATTACGAAACTGGTGGCGTACCCGCGAGCACGTATAATCCAACGAACCTCGATGTTCGCCAGTGGATTCGCGTCGCCGGTGAGCTGGGCGCGCGCTATGCCGTGCTGACCGCGAAACACATGTCCGGCTTTTGCCTGTGGGATGCCGCGGACTATGACTACGATGTTGCGGCGAGCCCAAACAAGACTGACGTTGTGGCCGCGTTTGTAGCCGCTTGCAAAGAGTATGGATTGCGCCACGGCTTTTATTATTGCATTCTCGATCCGCACAACGAGGGCAAGTTCGATTGGGACATCCCGGTGCAGGAGGGATATTACAAGCTCATCAAACAGCAGCTCACGGAACTGCACACTAGATATCCGAACACCTTCTATCAACTCCTCGATATCACCTGGAAACTCTCGAGCGATCAGCGCTGGGAGGTGTATGAGCTGATCAAGAAATACAGCCCACACGGAATCGTGGTGATGAACCAGGCTTATTACCAGAGCCGGCGCAACCTGGGGCGGATTTGCGAACCGAAAAGCTGGCCGACCGATGTGATCAATGGCGAGGACACAATGCCTCCCCCGGAAGGCCACGACCCGCACGTGAAGTTCGAAGGCAAAACCTATTACCTGCCAATGGAGGCGTGGATCCCGACGGGTCCACCTTACAAGCCCATGCCTCCGATGAATAGCTGGTTCTGGCGGCCCGGATTTACAACGCAGAGCGCAGAGAAAATTGCCGAAGAGTATGCTGACTGCCGGAAGCGGCACAGCAATCTTCTGCTCAACCTCTCTCCCGACACGACCGGACGACTTCCTGAGGAAGCCGTCCATACATTGCACGAAGCTGCTCATATCATCAACCGAAAATCCTAATCTCCTGTAAATGGTCAAAGGCTCGTCAATTTTTCTCGCGCAGCTTGCGGCTGACACTTAACTGGACATGAGTTTAGCTGCAGGTGTAGCCTTTGCCGTTGTTCCCTCATGGAGGAGCTCACATGAGCCGCCAACGATCAGCACTGATACTGGCACTTTCGGTCTGTTTCTGCTTCGGTTGCCAACGAGAAACAGTGGATACGCGCGCTCAGGACGAGCGTGCCATTCGAAAGGCGGATGCCGCGACACTGAGGGCAGCGCAAGCAAAGGATGTCGACGGTGCAGTCGCCAACTATGCGGAGGATGGCTCCTGGCTTCCGCCCAATGCCCCGATGGTCAACGGCAAAGTTGCGATCCGGGCGGGCTGGTTGAAGCTGATCGGCAGCCCGGGCTTCAATATCAATTGGCAGATCGTCAAATTGGAAGTCGGGCGGGCTGGTGATCTTGCGTATACAATCTATACCTACCAGTTGGCTCTTGAGGGTCCGAACGGCAAGCCGGTCGCCGACCACGGCAAGGACATGGCGATTTGGAAGAAGCAGTCGGACGGCACTTGGAAGATGATAGCGGACACTTTTAACTCAGATCTCCCCTCAGTCGCTCCAGCGAAGACTCCTGAGACCACGCACCGCAACACCAAACACCGCCCTGGCAAGAAACATCGTAAGACTAGATAGCTCGATCCCTGCGAACAACAGGAAAATCTTGTCTTGCTGCCGGGCGGTTCGAAATCCGGGCGGCAGCTTTCTTTGTCGGCGGCATCCACTGCCGGATACAAACGCTTTGCAAAATGATTGCTCATCGCTGCCGACAAATGCCCGCCTGCCGAAAACCCGACCACTCCAATCTTGTGCGGATCGATATGCCACTCGGCGGCGTGAAAGCACGCCAGCCGCAGTGTCCTCTGCGCATCTTCGAGCGCCATAGGTGATTGCGGATAGGGCCCTGACTTCGGATACGGTGCCGACTTTGGGTAGTATTCCTCACCGGGCACGCGATACTTCAGCAGAACACACGTAATCCATTTGGGCGTCAGCCAGTCGCAAACCTCCGTGCCTTCCAGATCGATGGCCAGATCCTCATAGCCGCCGCCAGGGAACACGACGACTGCAACGCCCGTGTTGTTTCCCGTTGGCGAATAGACCGTCGTCCCGGCGACGGCTGCCAGGTCCGCGTCTGTTTGGCGCTCAGACCATCACACGCAAAGACAAAACAGAGAGCAAAGAGCAAAGGGTTCATCATAATTCCCACAGTTTAATATAACCCGTCACCGCCGGAAGCCCCTGATCGGAAACTGTGAAAGGTATTCGAATCGAAAGCCTAAGTCCCGATAAACGGTGACCGGACATCAAGTGCCGATCAGCCAAATCCACATGATTTCATAACTAATGTTGGCTCCCTCGACCCGGGTAAACTTTGGTTGCATGACGACCAAGGCTCGGTCATCGATGCCCGACGAATCAGTTGTGAATGACCCGTACAACCTTTCTTTGAGGGTCAGTATTCTAAAAGTTACAGAGGCCCTAACCGTCCAGCAGTTGCTTCAAACTAGGAATACCACCGGGCCACACTGCAGGAAGTCACTCTACCACTAGGGCCATTTCCTCTACCCGGCGCTTCCCAGTAGCAATTGGGATGGAGGCGCATTCCAACAGGCCGAAAGGCTTGTTCGGCATGGAAGAGCCGAGCAGGTGAAGTATGCACGGCTACAGCACAGACTCCAGCGAGAGGAGGGTCGTTCCTCTCTTGCTGGCGCTGCTGTCGATCGCATTGGCATGGGTATCGTCGAGATTTCTAGCTGCGGGGCATCTCGCGCTGCCCTGGTGGCTGGATGCTCCATCGAGCATAGCGTTTTATGGGGTGCTATATGGCCTGTTTGAAAGGTTTCTGTGGCGAAACAGACTGGTGCACAAACTGGGGCTGGTGCGAATTCCGAACCTCATGGGGCGCTGGCGCGGCTACCTGATCACCTCGTTTGATGGGCATGCAAAGCGGCACGATTTGGTGATCAATATCTTTCAGAGCTGGACGCAAATCAGCGTATTTCTTACGACCGCGACTTCCATGTCCCGCAGCTGCGCGGCAATGATTCAGGTGGATGATCCGGAAGGTGTGGCGCTGATTTACCAGTATCAGAATCAGCCGCTGGCAAACGCGGAGAAAACGATGCACATGCACTACGGCACGGCCATGTTACGACTCTCCAACGGGGACTGTCTGACAGGCGATTATTATGCCGGGCGTGACCGGCGGACCTTTGGCCGGATTTGCTGCCGTAGACAGTTGGGCAGCCCGAAGACGGACCCAGAATCCGTCTATGCGGTGGGCAGAGCCAAAGACTCTCGCTCGGGGGCGCGGGCAGCCTGAGCGCGAATTAAGATCAGACTAACTCCTGGTTGCTACAAAAATTGCTGGTCCAATCTGTGCACGCACGTTCAACATGTAGATTCGGAGACGGTTAACCTTGGTGCGGGCATCTTGATTGGCCAGTAATGTCGCCTTACCGGAATTTCCACTCGGAGGCACAGTGCTATTGCTTCTTGTTCCACAAATCCATAAAGAGTTTGGCTGTTGCAGGGCCCTGCCCGGCGTAGTGGTTGTTGCTGAAGGCAAAAATCTTCAAGACTTTGGTGTTGCTCACTAGCCTAGCGATTTGAATACCTCAACCCAATTTTTCAAATCGCTAGTCCGGTCGATGATTGCCTTGTCCCACGTCGTGGTCTTGGCCCCCCGTTCTATTCGGTCTAGACTCTCATGCATGAGATGGCGTTCCCTCGTTCTCATGTCCGCTTTCGCACTGGCAGGCATGCTGTCGTCTCCAGTTGTTGAAAATTCCCTAGCCCAAGCTTCTGCTAGCTCCGATGCTGCACAAAGTGGAGTCGTTTTAGCGAAGCTGTCGAGGCCAATCTACCCCCCCTTTTGGCACGGCGAACCTTGGTCACTGGTGATGTGAACTTGTTGCTACGAATCCGGCAAGACGGAAGTGTTGTATCTGCCGTGATAGTCAGCGGTCACCCCTTACTGCAACAGGCTGCACTAGAATACTAGAGAGCGCCCCAGGTCTTGTTTCGAATCTCGATTACAAATTTGCGATCGGCAGGCAGCTTCTTCAGGAAGGGCGTGAGCGCACCGAGAAAGCTTTCTTGTTTCAGGAATTTCCAGCGGTCGAAAGACGGAAACTGAAAGACCATCGGGCCTAGCTTTGAACCAAGAATATCCATCGTTTTCACGAACTCCTCAAATTTGGAGCCGCAATCGACTAGCACTTTTTCATGCGTAACGACTTGGGGAACCTTCGCGGCGAAGGTGAAGTCTCCGGGAGTCTTCTCGTTCCAGTTCGTCACCGTGGAGGCGCTTGGCGTGCCATAAAATGTGCTGTCGATCTCGACCGTTTGAAACTTGCTGGCGTAGTAGGAAAGGAAATCGCAAGACCGCATGCCCTGCGGATAAAACGAGCCTCCCCATCCCTTTGCAGTGAAAGATGCCGGGCAAGGAGAATGGGCGTTCGGTGTTTGTCTGGTCTGTGGGTCCAGACAACTCTTGAAGATCAAACAGGGCGGCTGGCGGATGCGTTCTACTGTTGGACGCTTTGAATTCATGGAGGCCGCCTAAACCGCGTTACTTGTCTGCGTGGATGCGCTCGGCAGGAACTTCGACTTCGGTCACCCCACGGAAGGAGAACAGCAACTTTACAACGTACTTGGGAGGCTGTTCGGAGGTTTGCTTCACAATGTGGCCGACAGCGTCAGTAACGGCTGCCTGAAACATCACACCCCCGGCCTGCAAGCCAGCTAGGTTCACGCGCACAAGTTGGCCCACTTGCAGCATCGTGCCTCGTGCGGCTCAGCGCCGTTTATTGGTTTCCTCAATCTTGACTTTCAGATCGGCCAGAATGTTCTGTGCCCACTGAGTTTCTTTTTCGTCGCCATCCCGCAGGATAAACCACAATCCGCCTGTATAACAAACCATCTCTGTAGTCATCGTCACACTGGTTCCCTCATCCGCCGGGGACAGACGGAGCGCTTGAACATGGCGGCAATTTGCTACCGGCTGATTCGTCCAATGTGCTGTGTTATAGGCGGATGTTTCATCGCCGCTGAATGGCTTCGAGATTTTTAGCACAGTCCCAGGTCGGCATGGATTGCAGTCTATGAAGGCTACGTCCGAGTCCACCGTGTAGCCATTTCGCGCAAACATTGCCGTCGCCACTTTCTTGATTTGTGCCGACGTGCCTTGAATCACAACGTGAACTGGCAGTTTTTCCTGAGCGTCGCCGACGAAGCAAGAAAGCAACATCGCCCCCACGGCTACAAGTTGTTTGCGCATGTGTGCTACTCCTTTATTTAACTCACTTTTTGAGTCTGGCTAACACCGCCGCGATGGCAGGGCCGACCGTGCGTTGGTAAAGCGCAGGGAGTTGCTGTCCAGGAGCCGGATAAGCACTCGTACTGATGCCGCTTCCTTCCAGACAAATGGCGTAAACGTAGCCGTGCCGCCCTGCCATCTCCGGGCCGAGGTCACGACTTGAGACCAGTTCATCCAGCGTTGCGAATTTCCCCTTTTTCTTAATGTGGCTTAGTTCGGCCTGGACGATGCGCCTGACGTCTTTGTTGGCAGCGTCTATTCGTTTCTCTCTTTCGTTGAGTCTCACTCTCGTTTGGTGCCACGCCATGAGGGAACGAACAAACCGAGAGCTAACCTGCCGCAGCCCCTTCTGGGCCAGGGCAACTGCCGCGACGAGCAGGGCGGTCAGAGCCAAGCTGAAATTCCTTCGCTTCATCGCACCCTATGCAGGGCATCCTACAAACTGACCTCCAGCCACAGAGCCACAGTCTGCCAAAAATCATCATAGCGCAATCTTGCTGTCGGTTTTCAAGTGCCCCGAAAGGCTTCTTATGTAGGACGATTCGTCCTTCACAACTGCACGCGGTTCCTTGCCCCCCTCAGCCCCACGAATTTTGAATGCCTGAGCCGATCCGCCTCCGTCCAATCCAAGAACTCAATTTGAGCAACAGCCTCGGGCCGCAGCCACATTGCATTCCTTCATCTTCTCAGCGGTGAGTTCATCGCCCCACCGTGACTTGTAGATGTCCGGCAGGTTAGCGCCGGCAAACAGGGAGTTGGCCGATTACTTCAGCATCGCCGTCATCCGTCCAGTTGAAGGGGACCCACCCAAACTTCCCGCAACCCTGTTTTCTGTTCGACGAGGCAATCGAACAGACTGCCCGCCTCGGGATGGCCGCCATTTGCAAAAAAAAGCCTGCTAAGTCACCAAAGGTTTCCAATTCAAGTCGACATGCTCGCTTTGCGGCTGCGTGGATAACGGTACGCCTATACCTGACGTAACCTAGGAACGGTACTTGACGGAGTCCAAGAAATAGTTGTATCTTCCTCGGCAATCCATTACCCGAACTGGTCATTACCCGAACTGGTCATTACCCGAACTGGTCATTACCCGAACTGGTCATTACCCGAACTGGTCCCCCGTTCTGGCAGTGTGGCGAGGAGCTCGAACCTAGGTCTGAGAGCGGTCGCGTTTCGCTGTTTCAACGTACGTCCCCCTCAGTGTCAGCTCCCAGAAACGGAAGTTGGCGAATGAAGTTTTTAACCGGGAAAGTGTCGCGTCTACTTTATATCTTATCTTTACTTTTCAGGAAATTGGCTGTGCCGAAGTTAGCGTCGACACCTGGCTTCCAAAATTCGTAGTGAGAGAGGCTGATTATGCGGGATAACATTCCGACACACGGCACGATTTCCTGGGGGCGTCGATTAATGCCTGCCGCGATTGCGTTAGGGCTGGCGTTGATGTTGGTGCTTGGTTTTGCGCAGACAGCAGGGGCGCAGTCGAACTCCGCGGCGTCGGCGAATGGCCCGTTGACCTTCGGCAACAATTTTTTTGTTACTGGCGACTACGTGGTCGCGGGCGCCTATGGGATGAATTCACACCTCACCGGCGGCTTCGCCACAGGAACGATTAACGTCCCTGATAAGAACCCCATTAGCGGTCTCCCGAACCCCGGGATTAGGGGCACGACGTCCGTCCCAAAGGGCGCCCAGATCGTGGCCGCATTGCTTTACTGGCAAACGGTCGAAAAGGCTACCCAGCCGGGGACCGGCCAGAACGGATTTTTCAGACCGGTGTTCACAGGCGGACCGCAGACTGGTTATCCCATAAGCGGCGTGAACCTGCCCAGCCATAGCGCAGTGTCCTTCAGTAATGGCGGTTGTTCAAGCGGTTCGACAGGGAAAATCGTGCAGACCTATCGCGCTGATGTCCGGAGCTTTCTGCCGCGAGACGCGAACGGGAACGTCTTAGTTGACTCAACTGACGGCGTCACATTCGAAGTCCGCTTGCCAAGCACCGGCAATACTACGCCTATTACTCTGGGAGCGAGTCTCGTCCTCATATATCGGGTCATCTCGCCAAATCTTCCCTTGAACTCGATTACGGTTTACGACGGCGCCTTTGCGCCCACCGCGACCACCACCTTGACGATGAGCCAACCAGTCCAGGGATTTTATCAGGCGGCGCGTAGCCCGGTGTCCAGACTGACTCACATTGTGGGCAGCGGCCAGAGCAACAAGTTCCAGACAGCCTACCTAAGCGGCGGACTGAACGGCATCCAGAGAGCCACCGTAGCGCTTCCCTCTCCTTATGGAAACGGCCAGGCGGCATTCCCGGGCTGGTACGGCAACTGGGATAATACGACCTGGATCTTTCCAGACTCGATGTTTCCGAATCTTGCAAATCCGTTGCACGAATATGACGATTCGGCAACAACAATGGTCGTGCCGAGCGGCAGCCAGATGGGATGCGTGTCCTGGGGCGCAGTGATCGTCGCCACAACAGTTCATGACGACAACAAGGATGGCCTTTTGCAGGTATGGAAGCAGAACCAAGGATACACGGACGTGGGAACCGGCCAGTTTGTGTCTCTCGCCGATACCAACGATCCCCCTGGGCCCAACCAGCAAGATGTTTTCATACAGCTCGATCACGTCGTGGTTGATCCCACTCCCACGGGAAATTACGCACCGCAAGCGGGCGTTGAAAGCACGGTGAAAAGTGCATTCCTCGCGCATAACATCCACCTGCACATCACTGACAAGTACGCTATCCAAGAGCCAGCGTGCACCGACAATCTGAAAGCTTCGCCGCCGCAGCTCTGCCCATACCCTAATCAACCCGGAATCACCACCTGGCCGGACGGTTTTGAATTCGTCAAGAATCAGCTCGTCGATCCCAACGGCAACGTCGGCCCCTGCACAACTTCGCCCCCACCCGCAAACTGTGCGGCGCGTTTCCCGATCGCAGAGAGGAATAGCCATCACTACGTGGTCTTCGGAGATGCCTTAGGGGGGGCGAATTGGGCTCTCCTGGGCGGAACATTAACGGACTCTACGGGGACAGGCGCCGGAGTTGTTATACAACAAGGCAACACGGTCACGTTCTACACGTCCAGAGGCCACGGGCTTACGGTCAACAACGTTTCCGGCAACGGCCGAGTCACCATCACTGGTGCGATCACGAATCCAAGTCTAAATGGGACCTACCTCGTAAGCAGTGTCCAATGTCAGCCGAATCCGGCGGGCATGCCCGACTGCAGCGTCACCAACAAAGCCGCAGGGCCTTACATCTTCACGGTAAGAGTCGGGGGTAATCCAACAGTCTTTAACTATACGCGTTTCACCGACCCGAACCTTACGGTTGCGTCCGGCCAGGCTGGCACAGGATCCGGGTTTTCGGATATTGGAGGCGCGGACACCCTCGTAACGCTCGGCCTGTGGGGACCTAAGAACACCGCGCGGGCGCAAGAAGGCACGTTCATGCATGAGCTGGGCCACACGCTTGGGTTAACCCACGGCGGCTACTATTACGGCAATCTGGCCGCGAACCTTTCGGACTACACACCCACGATCGGGGAAAATTGCAAATCCAACTACCAGAGCGTGATGAACTACATGTTCCAAACGGCCTTGCTGGGGACAAATGGCGGCCTGGACTTCTCGAGTCAGGAGCTGAACATCTTGAACGAAGACAACCTCGGGTCCATAACTACAATGGGTATGCCGATTGCATTCTCCAGCGCGAGCTGGTACGACACGAAGAAACCGCCCGTGGTTATCGTGAACGGCGTACCAACGTTAGCTGCAGCCACGGCCACGCACCACTGCGACGGTACGCCACTGTCCAGCACGGACCCAGCGACATACTTTTATCAGGGTGGGACGACTCCATTTTCCGGCGCTGGCGAACTGGACATTCCTTGGTCGACGACGATGCTCGACGCGAATTTCGACGGCAAGGTCGAAACAACCAACTTCCGTGGATACAACGATTGGGCGAACACTGACCCGCGTCAAGTCGGCGCGACCGGCAGCGTCCTTTTGGGTCCGGGCGGGCTTTTCACCGGCCCGGGCGGGTTTTTCACTGGCCCGGGCGGACTTTTCACCGGCCCGGGCGGACTTTTCACCGGCCCCGGCGGGTTTTTCACTGGCCCCGGCGGGCTTTTCACTGGCCCGGGCGGGCTTTTTACCGGTCCCGGCGGACTTTTTACTGGCCCCGGCGTTAGCGGTGGAGAAATTGATTTGGCAACAGTCCTCTCTGTGACTCATCCTCCAAGCACCCTGGTGGCAACGGAGGCCGCGTCACCGCGCGTCATACACTTGACCTGGACTGCGCCCACGTTCTTCGACAAATTCAACATTTACCGCTCCGCCCATAAAGGAGTTACCTTCAGCTTAATCGGGTCGACCACAAACACGTTTTTCGATGATACTGTTACCTGTAATCCCACCGGTTATCAGTACTTCGTAACTACCGTCCTGCAAATTCCACAGGATCAGGAGAGCACACCTTCGAATATTGTTAGTACTGGAATTGACGGGCTGCTGACGGGCTGCTACGTCGTATCGAACTTCTCGTCACCAGCCAACGCCGTACAAGGGAGTTCACTCCAAGTGACGTGGACACTGACGGACGACTTCAACGCCGTAGGCAACCCCGTGACGAGACAGGCCGCAAACACACTTGTCGCCATCGGTCCCCTTCTCAACAGCTGCACGACGGGCCGCACCACATTATTGGCTGACGGAGTATCAACGAGCGGAGTGGACACCTTTACCAGCGTCGCGAACCAGTTTACCTTTACCTGGAACAACACGGACGCGTTCTGCGCGGGCTCATACAGTTTCGAGTTGGATTTGGACCACGTCAAAGGCAGCCCAGCCCAGGTCCAGCCCGATGCGACTCAGTTGCAGCTCGGGATTGACGTAACCGACACCGACAGCACTCCACAGATCACCAGCACCGCCATCCCGAATGGAGTTGTGGGGACCTTCTACAGCAATACAATTCCCGAACACGGCGGGGTAACTGGTCAGAATCCATTTACATGGACCCTGGCGAACGGTTCCAATCCGCTCCCGCCCGGCCTTTCGCTGGGAACGGCTCCCGACGGAGTCTCCGGCCTACTCTCCGGCATACCAAGTGCCGCCGACATGTTTAGTTTCACCGTGCAAGTCACCGACTCGGTAGGGAACATCGGAACGCAAACGCTCACGATGACTGTCACAACACCGGTCGCCCAGATTAATCAAGCTTTGGTGCCGGATAGCTCGGTTCCAGGGGCGGCGGCATTTTTGCTGATGCTCAAGGGTACAGGGTTTGGCCCCCATTCCCAGGTGCTGTGGAACGGCACTCCTCGTACCACGACTTTCATTAGCAGCACACAGTTGACGGCGGCGATTTCCGCGGGGGATGTTCAAGCCCTGGGTACCGCATCTGTGAGTGTTTCCAATCCGGTTACTCTTTCCAACCAGCCCGTCCCCAGCTCAAACGTAGACTTTTTCCAGATCACCCCGACAACCTCAGCTTCTTTGAGCCGGACGGACTACCCCACAGGAACCAACTCCAATGGGCTGATCGCCGCGGATTTCGACGGCGATGGAAAGCTTGACCTGGCCATTGCAAACAGCGGAGACAATACAGTCACTATTATGCTTGGGAACGGCGATGGAACATTCAGCGTCCAGCCCAATCTCGGGACTGGCAATGCCAGCGGCAGCGGGCCCAACTCGCTCATCGCAGGAGATTTCAATAATGACGGGAAGCTGGACTTGGCGTTTGCGAATTTCGCCAGCGGCACCCCCAGCGACGTTTCCGTCTTCCTAGGCAACGGCGACGGGACTTTCCAGGCGGGTGTCACTTATGCAGTTGGAAATGGGCCGTTCTCGTTGGTAACGGGAGACTTCAACAGAGACGGCAAGCTCGATTTGGCGGTTGCAAACCAAAATGACCATAACGTTTCGATCCTCTTAGGGAATGGCGATGGCACATTCCAAGCTCAGAAGGATTATGCGGCAGGGCCTACTGGCGTAAAGGACGCTTCTGATATAGCCCTCGGTGATTTCAACGGGGACGGCAAGCTCGACCTGGCGGTGACCAATCCAAGTACGGATCAAGTGTCGATCTTGCTTGGCCAGGGTGACGGGACCTTCCAGGCTCCAACGGGTTATTCCACGGGAGCGTCCGGGAGCCATCCCATCGCCGTGAGTGCCGCCGACTTCAATGGAGACGGCAAACTGGATCTAGCGGTTACGACCCTAAATACAAGGAATATTGCGATTCTCATCGGCAACGGCGATGGCACATTCCAGAATCAAGTAAGCTACCCGACAACAACAGGTGTGTCGATCGGGCCCGTTGCGGTCGCCACTGGCGACTTCAACGGAGACGGCAAGCTCGATGTGGCCATCACCAACCAAGGCGATAACTCGGTTTCTATCTTACTGGGCAATGGAGATGGGACTTTCCAGCCGGTGCTCGAGTTTGCCACCGGCACGACAGCGACTGGTGTCGCGGCGGGTGATTTCAACCGAGATGGAAGGTTGGACGTGGCTGTGGCCAACCAAACTTCCAATACTGTTTCCGTTATGCGGCAGCGCCCGGAACCAACTACCACCCTGGCGGTGTCTAGTGTGACAGCGTCGCAGGTGAGTTTGACCTGGACTGCCAGTGTGTCAACCACCGTTGTTGGCTACAACGTGTACCGGGGCACGACGTCAGGCGGGCCATACACAAAGGTGAATTCGGCAATCGTGGCCGCGCCTGCCTTCACAGACATCTCCGTTGCATCCGACACGACCTACTACTACGTGGTGACCGCCGTGGATCCAGGTAACCTAGAAAGCGTCAATTCAAATGAGGTGTCTGCGACGACTCCGCCGCAGCCACCTACCACGCTAATGGTCTCCAATGTGACCGCGTCGCAGGTGACGTTGACTTGGACGGCCAGCACGACAGCCACCGTTGTTAGCTATAACGTCTACCGATCTCTTGTTTCAGGCTCAGGGTACGTAAAGATCGGCTCAGTGAATGCAGTCGCAGCAAACTTTACAGACCTGAGCGTGGCATCCGGAACGACCTACTACTACGTGGTGACTGCCGTCGGTCCTGGTAATGCAGAGAGCGTGTTCTCAAATGAGGTGTCTGCGACGACCCCGTAAACCCGCAACACCTTCACTGCCGCTGTCTCGTTTTAGGCAACCTCGGGGTGAACCGATGTGCCCGGGATGCATTGCAACGTAGCAGATGCTCGGTTGTCGAGCATTATTTATCGCTAGAGTTACCGACTCTTGATTGTTCACCGAGGCGGTGGCGAATTTCCGGGAGCAGAGGGTCTTCGCCAGCCTGCCCGCGTAGGCTCAGATACGTGCGGTAAGATTCCGCAAAGCCCGGGCTCTTGAGACCTTCCCGCGCGCGTCCTTGGAGATAATAGACGGACGGAAAATAGCCGAACGTGGGGACATTGTCCATAAAGAGCTCCAGGGCTTCGCCGCGCCGCTTGACACATCGGTCGAATTCCGCATCGGCCTCAACAAAGAGCCCCGCGTCCAGATAGACTCGACCAAGCTCGTAGTGAGCGATCCAGGTGTCCAGCAGGTTGATAGCATCGGTAAATGTCTTGACGGCGTTGCCAGTATCTCCTCGCTTTAGGGCCAAATCGCCCTCAATAATTTTGCCATAGGCCTGGGGCTCGGCTTCCAACTCGGAAGCCAGGCTGGCGGCCAATTTTTGCGCTTTGGCGATTTCTCCAGCCTCGACAAAGGTCTGCGCAGCTATGACCCTGACGCGTATGATCTGACTCATAGCCGACGCCCTGGTTGCAGCGGCAACAGCGGGCTCCTTCTTTCCGCGCAAGAGCTGCATGTGAGCCAGAGCAGCAAACTTCTCGGCAGCGTTGTCAGGGTTCTTGGCGGCCAGGTCGGCGGCTGCGCCCTGCTCGAGCTTACGTATGGCCTCTGTGAACCGCCCTTCGTATAAATCTATATCGGCGAGACCGGTGACGGCGAGGGAAGCGGCCAGGGCGTTGACTTTTTCGAGCCGGTGATAGGTTTCAGCGGCTTGGGACATCTGACCCAGCCCCAGTTGCGCCTCCGCGAGGGCGAGATAGCTGGGGAAGGACGGATTGAGTGCCAGTGCAGCTTGCGCCTCGCGTTCGCCGCCGGCGAAATCTCCGGCGTATGAGCTGTAAAGAGACAAGGCGGCGCGCTGCAGGGCGCCTTTCGGGATGATCTCAACTGCCCGTCGCGCCGCCTCGACCGCTTTGTGAAGGTTGCGCAAATACAAGTAACAACCGGCGAGATTGGCCTGCCCCGCATTATCGGCTGGGAATTGGTTGACGAGCTCGCCGTATTCCTCCACGCATTTCTGCCAATTATGTGTCGTGAGATAGTAAAAGCCGCGAACACGGTAGCGTTCGCGGTCCGTCATACGATCCACGTGCTCCATCGCCAGCTTTACGTCCTTTTCGGCATCCTGCATTTTGCCCATGTTTACGTTCGCCGCGGCCATGCTGCCGTAAGCGCGGGCGAAGTTCGGGTCCAAAGCTACAGCACCGGAAAAGGACCGCAGGGCTTCCTCCATATTCCCCGCGTTCAACTGTTCTATCCCGATCCCATATTGGTGCACGGCCTCCAACGACGCGGCCGTAAGCGCTCCGCGAGCCTTCTCGACCTGAATCGATTCCGGCATGGTGTCACCCAGCGCTATGCGGATGGGGCCGGCGAGCTTTGGAATAGCGAGCAGAACCTGGTCTTTATTTGCGGCGGTAACCTCGGTCTTAGCTAGAACGTTACCAGTCACCGAATCCAGTGCGATCGCCGCAATGCCGTAGTTGTCGCCACGGCGGCCGAGCTCGCCTGTAATCACGGCACTGATGCCTTGGCCGACCGCCACCAGGCGTGCCGCTTGCTCGTCGAGCTTATTGGTGGGATTCGGGAGTTTCTGGGCCAGCCTGCGTGCGGTCCCACGGTTATAAGCGTTGATGAAGCTGGCGCCTTCCAAGGCCACGTTGAACATCGGCTCGAGTGTTTCGTCGAAAATCGGGTCCCCGGTATGATTGGTGAAGTCAGCGACGAGGACGCTTACTGGAGGGTGAGCAGCTTTCGGCTTACGCGAGCCTTTTAGTCGAAAACCAATCACCGACGCTACGAGCAATATCGCGAGGGCCGCCGATGCCCACTTCCAATAGGAGCTGATCCGCGGTGCAGGAAGAAAAATCGTCGAGCTGCCCTCGGAAGGACCCAGCCATATTTCCAATTGTTGCGCCATTTCCTGAGCGCTCGCGAAGCGATTCTTGGGCTCGATCTCAAGAGCCTTCGCCACAATGTCGCTCAATGCTTGCGGCAGGGTAGGGTCCGCGACTACAGGAGGTGGGGCTTTCTGCGTCATGCGCTTCCACAGCGTCGCAAAAGGAGTATCCGAGTGATACGGCGATTTGCCGGTTAGCAGTTCATAGAAAATGATTCCCAATGAAAAGATGTCTGAACGCTCCGTGAGCTTCTCGCCGCGCCCTTGCTCCGGAGACATATATTCCGGCGTGCCAATCAGCGCTCCCGTCTGGGTCATGCCCGAAAAGCAGGCGGAACGCGCTATGCCGAAATCCATTACATACACGCGCCCACTTGCATCCAACATGATATTCTGTGGTTTTAAATCGCGGTGGATCACACCCTCGGCGTGGGCCGCTTCTAGAGCCCGGCAAATTTGGAGCATGATGCGGGCAACTTGCTCGGGTGCCAGCTTGCCTTTTTCGAGCAGAAGGGAACGCAGGTCCTGCCCTTCCACGAAATCCATGGTGATGAATTTGATCCCATCGGATTGCCCAAGATCGAAAATCCGGATAACGTTTTTGTGGGTCACCTGACGGGCGAGAATTAGTTCTTGTTTGAAGCGGCGAAGGACGTCTGGATTTGTCGCAAGTTCCGGGCGGATGAGTTTCAGCGCAATGATGCGGTCGAGCTCCGTGTCGTGCGCCTTGTAAACGGCGCCCATCCCTCCTCGCCCGATCAACTGCAGAATTTCGTAGCGGCCAGCTAAAACCGTTCCTTTTTCCAGATCATCGCCTAGCGCCGCAATTCCAGCAGGCTGTGCAGTGACCGCCACGGACCACGCTTCCGGTACTCCTGCTTCATTGAGGGTCTCCTGTGACGATGAAACGGGAAGAGGCGTGTGGCATGTGGCACACTGCGAAGCCACGTCTGGGTTCTTAGCAGCACAGACTGGACATTTCATAGGCTGGCTGGTCTCGTTCCGACTTATCATCATTATCACCCCACCGGGGCCGAAAGCAAATAGTCTCTGGACGCAGGGCAGGGTAGATTTGTCCTGGCATTTAAGACCATAAGACTTAAACAATTGTAGTTTGTACTGGACTTTTCTGTTCCCCTCCTATATGCTCACGGCGAAATGCATCCTGAGAAAGTC
>QHYJ01000214.1 GCA_003223255.1 Acidobacteriota bacterium
AAAGCTATTTCCTCCGAACCCTGCTCTACGGTGTTATGGGCGTCCAGCCAGAAGGTACAAGCCTGCTGTTTCTTGCCTCGGGCGCCATCGTCATTGCAAGCGGGATGGCCGCCTATCTTCCCGCGCGCCGTGCGGCGTCCATTGAGGTCATGCAAGCTTTGAGAACTGAATAGCCTTGACGGCAGGATTCGCAAAGAATGATGCGAGAAGCTAGGCGTGTCTTCGCCCTAGAGCTTTACTTCGCTGAGTTGGATGACGGGCTGGATGTTGGTGTAATTTGCAACGTCGGCCATGATTTCTTGGGCGTGCGGGCCGAAGCTCGCTTGAAACGCTTCGACCGAATCAAACTGGAGCTGTCCAATGGCCAAATAGGGAGCAGGCGAACCTGGAGTCCCGCCGGCAATACCGTGCTCCACGGCCACACCTTTTAGCGCGGCTCCGAGCAGACGCTGGACCAGCGGAATATGCGTTTTGCAGTAATAAGCGATGTCGAAGCGGCTGTGTTTGGAATTCGGATATACGACCGTGACTCTAATCATTTTCGACCTTCCGCAAGGATTATTCCTCTTGTAAGCAGGCATTAGACTGCCGCGAAATGCGGTTCGTCAAGCACCACAGCGGCCTGGCGTTGCCTGGATGGGGTCCGGTTCGCGCGGGGAACGCAAACCTCGTATACTGTGGCCGTGGCGGGGCGATTGTATCTTGCGCCGAAAAGAGCGGCAGCAAAGCCCGACGGGATAAATTTGCCGCACTCCAAAATGAACATTACCACCTGTGAAGAATCCGTGAGGGCCTAGCGTGTCCGCTTCCGTTCTGAAAACTGCCGCCAATCGCAAATCCCCCGAATTCGAAAAGAACGCACGCCGCATGATCGATCTCCTTACGGAAATCAAAAATGAAGAAGAGGAGATTCTTCAGGGTGGCGGCGCCAAGGCGATTGAGTCGCAGCACAAGAAAGGGCGCCTGACCGCGCGCGAGCGCATCGCCAAGCTGGTTGATCCCGGCTCGCAGTTCTTCGAGTTGGGTATTTACGCGGCCTTCGAAATGTACGAGGAGTGGGGCGGCGCGCCCTGCGCCGGCACGATTACGGGCTTGGCTATGGTTTGTGGCCGCACCTTTATGATTATCGCGAATGACGCCACGGTGAAAGCCGGGGCGTTCTTCCCCATGACCACCAAAAAGGTCATTCGCGCGCAGAACATGGCCATCGACAATCACATCCCGACAATTTATCTGGTAGATTCCGCCGGCGTTTTTCTGCCGCTGCAGGAAGATGTTTTCCCCGACACCGACGACTTTGGCCGCGTTTTTCGCAACAACGCGGTGATGAGTGCCATAGGCATTCCCCAGATTACCGCGATCATGGGCATGTGCGTGGCGGGCGGCGCGTATCTTCCCGTGATGTGCGACCACATCCTGATGACGGAGGGGTCAGGATTATTTCTCGCAGGACCCGCGTTGGTGCAGGCTGCCATCGGGCAAAAATCTTCGGCCGAAGAACTGGGTGGGGCGAAGATGCACGCGCAAATCAGCGGTACGGTGGATTTTCGCGAGCCGGACGACGACGCGTGTCTTAAGCGCATTCGCGCGCTGGTGGACAAGATGGGCACGCCTGACCCTGCACCCTTCAGCCATGTGAAATCGCGCGATCCGCTCTACTCTGGCGACGAGATCTACGGCATCTTTTCGAGCGATCCTGCGAAGCAATATGACATGCGCGAAATCATTGCGCGCATCGTGGATGCCGGTGAGTTTGAAGAGTACCGCGCGGAATACGGCGAGACGCTGCTCTGCGGCTATGCGCGCATAGGCGGGTGGGCCGTCGGCATCGTCGCGAACCAGAAGAAGCATGTGCAGACGTTTGCGCGCGGTTCAGACCAGAAACGCATGGAGTTTGGTGGCGTGATTTACACCGAGTCCGCCGAAAAGGCGGCGCGCTTCATTTTGGATTGCAACCAAAATCGCATCCCCTTGGTGTTTTTGCATGACGTGAACGGCTTTATGGTCGGCAAAGACGCCGAATGGAGCGGTATCATCCGCGCAGGCGCGAAGATGGTCAACGCCGTCGCTAACAGTGTCGTTCCCAAAATTTCCGTGATCTGCGGCGGCAGCTTCGGTGCTGGCCACTACGCCATGTGCGGCAAAGCTTACGATCCGCGGTTCATTTTTGCCTGGCCCACGGCGCGCTACGCGGTGATGAGCGGCGATTCCGCAGCGGGCACGCTCGTCGAAGTTAAATTGAAGCAGCTCGAACGGGAAGGCAAAAAAGTCGACGAAAAGCAGAAGAAGGAGCTCTACGAATCCGTCCGCGCCACCTACGAGCACCAGACTGATCCCCGCTACGCTGCGGCGCGACTATGGGTGGATGCCATCATTGACCCCGCGCACACGCGCGAAGCACTGATTTGGGCGCTGGAAGCCGCGGCCCTCAACCCGGAAATCCCGGAGTTTAAGACGGGAGTTTTGCAAACGTGATCCAGGCGCACTCGAGAGGTTTAATCTACGCCAGCGGGTTTTTTGGGCACTACTCATTTACTTCTTGTCTCATCCCGAGCGGTTACGTTCGGCTACAGCCCCCCTTATGTTCTTCGCGGTAGCATTGTCCCTTGCCACTTTAATATCTCTTCTATGACCTCTTTCGTGACATACTCCGCCTCGTGAAGGAGGCGGCTTCTCAAGACACGCATACTCTTACATCAGGTTTCGTTACGTCTTACAAGGCTCAGTCCGAGCCTGAGTATTTCCA
>QHYJ01000218.1 GCA_003223255.1 Acidobacteriota bacterium
TCGGCCCCGAACCGCTTGATCGCCTCCTGCACGGTGAGAATCGCCCCGAGAACGTTGATGTTGTAGTGGAGGTGAAAGCTCTCTTCGGTGATCTCCGCGAAGGCGCCGAAGCGGAATACCCCGGCGTTGTTGACCAAGATGTCCAGTCTTCCGAACGCGGAATCCACTTCTTTGAATAACCGCGCGACATCTGCCGCCTTGGACACGTCGGCCGCGACCGCGATCGACTGGCCCCTGTTGGCGTTGATCGCCTGAGCGACTCGTTCGGCGCCTTGCCGGTCGGAGGAATAGTTCACGGCCACGCGCGCGCCTGCGGCTCCCAACGCCGTTGCAATCCCAGCGCCTATGCCTTTGGACGCGCCCGTCACTATTGCCACTTTATTAGACAGTCTCCTCATATTCACCATTGTTCTTGATCCGACTCCCCGTATGCCCGAACGCCCATCGCTGTGAATCGCCCCTCGCGCGCATCAAAATCTCGATTTATGCTCCTTATGCTAAAGAGCATTTAAACAGCGCGTCAACATTCACTTTTGCATCCCAAGCAAATGGTCGGCACCTTTCCGGATTATGCCAGGGTTGCCCGTTGATCCGCCCGAAACCGGCGGTGACTGCTCGTATCGCCGATTACATTGTCAGAACGGCGCGGAAGCGGGCCTTGCCCTCCACAACGCGCTGGTACGCCTTTGGAGCATCGGCCAAAGGGTGCGTCTCGACGATCGTTTTCACTTTTCCTTGCGCCACGAAATCAAGGGCCTCGTAGAGATATTCCGGGCCGTTTTGCTGGCTGCCAATGACACGAATGCGCTTCGAGATGAGGCCCATCAGAGAAATCGTAAG
The DNA here is from genome assembly GCA_003223255.1 of Acidobacteriota bacterium. GTDB lineage: Bacteria > Acidobacteriota > Terriglobia > Acidiferrales > UBA7541 > Acidiferrum. Next base: position 841 of record QHYJ01000218.1, read on the forward strand.
CGGCTCCGCGTCTGCGCCCACGATAATAAGCCGGCCGTCCGGTCGCTCGGGAAGCACAGGCGTTAATCGCTGGGGTTCTCCCGAATTGAACGCTTGGCTTGACCGCCGGGCTGGCAACAACACACAACTACGCAAGGCTGGGTCTCCGAAAAAAGGAGGAACGATTCAGTGAGAACCCAGCAAGAAGGAAGTTTGTTTGAATCTCACGGCGCGTGGTACGTGCGGTATCGAGAACAGGTTCAACAGACCGATGGCTCGATAAAGTGGACGCAACGCGCCAAACGTCTCGCGAGCACTGCTGACTACCCCAAGAAATCGGAAGTCATCCCGCTCAAGAACGAAGTAATGGCGAGACTGAACAAGGTTGGCTTCACGCTTGAAGCCGGGGTTAGCATCGTGGACTTTGTCGAGAACAAGTACTTCCCCTCCATTGAGAAGCGCCTCAAGCCGAGTACGGTGAAGGGGTACAAGGATTCTTGGCACTGCCACATCAAGGATCGGGTCACTGCCATTCGAGTTCGTGACTTCAGGACAGTCGATGGGGAGAACCTGATGCAGAACATAGGACGAGAGCACGGTCGAAAGTTGGCTCACGGAACCTACAAGCACATAAAGGTGACGCTCTCGGCTATCTTCACGGACGCGAAGCGCAAGGGTCTGTTCGACGGCGCTAATCCGGTGCAGGGTGTTTCCATCCCGAAAGGGAAGAAACACGGACGGAAGCGATTGACTTACTCCCTCGCAGAAATCGAGCAACATCTTGATCTCTTCAAGAATGATCCGATTCTGATCGTCAACGGGGACGGTTCAACCTATGCCCCTAAGATTTCAGTGAGACTCATTCGCGCTGTGATCGGGGTGGCAGCCTTTGCAGGGCTGCGGGAGGGAGAAATCCGCGGTTTGTGGTGGGAAGACGACGAGGTGTCTGTCCTCAACATTCGGCGTTCGGTCTGGCACAGCGTTGCGCTAGACGAGACGAAGACTCACGAGGATGAGGACGACCCCGGCGTTGTGCTCATCATTCAACCGTTCCGTCTCATGCTTGACCAGATTCGACCTCAAGCCGGGTCGGGCTGGATGTTCGCAAACAGCATCGGCGGGGCACTCGACCTCGACAATCTCGCTGACCGGGTGATCAAGCCAGTGCTCAAGGCGAACGGCCTAAAGTGGAAAGGCTGGCACGCTTATCGCCGAGGTTTAGCCACGAACCTGCACGAACTCGGAACCCCGGACAAGGTGATTCAAGCAATCCTGCGCCACGAAGATGTTAAAACGACGCAGAGGAGCTACATCAAGACGGTGCCGAGCGTCGTGACCGAGGCGATGAGGCGGCTGGAGCAAAGAATTGCGTGTGCAGCAGATGTGCAGCAGGTTTCGGTCAACTGATCCCTAAGCTATTGAAAGTATGGAGCCGAGGGCGAGAGTTGAACTCGCGACCTGCCGATTACGAATCGGCTGCTCTACCACTGAGCTACCTCGGCTTATCAAGCAGTTATGGGTTGTTTTGGGAGCCGCCAACCGCAAGTTGCGTTTTCGTTGCGTTTTCGGAGACCTTCGCCATTGCCTCGTGCAGTTGCTCCGTACTCACGATGTTGTAGCGTTGGAAGACTGCCACGGTGCGATGTCCTGTGATCCTCATGGCTGTGCTCTGGTCTACTCCCGCTTGAATCAAATTGCGGGCGGCTGAACGGCGGAAGTCGTGAGGGATGAGACCCTCATACTGGTGCCACTCTTCGCCGGTCTTTTTTCCCAAACTAAGTTTAACACAGGCCTTTATCCATTCTCTACGGAAGTTCGTCGTGTCGAACACAGGACCGTCCTTGCGGAAGAGCTTCTTGAGCATCACCGTGAGTTCCTTAGACAGGGGCAGGATTAGCGGCTTGCGATTCTTGATAACCCCAGGGGGCATGTGTATTTCGCTTTTGTCGAGCTTGACCCAAGGCCACACGATTTGCTTCATGGCTCCCGTCCGACAACCGGTCTCGTAGCAAAAGGTGAGCGCGGCGTGCAGGTTGACCGGCATCTCGGCGCGGAGCTTCTCGAACTCAGGTCGCTCGACGAACCCCTCACGCGGATCCGACTCTTTGCTCATCGGAAAGTAGGGAATGTTCTTGACCTTACCCTCACGTTGGGCGAGTGTGAACATACGCCGGAGCCTGGCGAGGTTTCGGTTGCAGGCCGGACCTGAAACCCCATCCTATTCCTTTCGCTTTGCTATAAAGCGCCGTAGCGTGTCCGTCGTAATTGTTTGCACTGTCATGCCGCCAAAGAAATCGTCAAGCGCCTTGGGAACGCCTTTCTTGCGTGAGGATCGCGATTGTTGGCGTGGTGTGCGTCGCCGTTGACGACGTAGGTGTGGATTTCGGTGTCGAAAGCTTCCCGGAGCTGGCCGGCGGTGCCGGAGAATTCCACTGCTGTCTTGCCCTTGGTGACACGAGCGACGGAGAAGCCGTGCTTTTGGAGCCATGCGATAACCGTCGCCATTTCTGAATCGTCCGGTCCATAAAGCTCTCCGAACTGTTCCGGCTTGAGCCATTTGTGATAGTTGGCGCTGCCGGGCGTATGCGCGTCTTGAATGAACTGCTGGAGGGCATTCTCCCGCTCTGGAGAGCGCTTGAGCATCAGGAACATGCGTTCCACCGGAAAGGAATCGGGAACCACGCCATGATCAAAGCGGGCCTGGGCAAGCGGATGCACGTTTCCCTTCAGGGTGACACGAACGCTCTCATCGATTGGTCCCGTGATGCGCGAGCTGGACGGCGTCTGCGCCAAGGCAAGGCCGCTAGTAAAAGCAGCGACTAGAAAGAGGCAGAGAAACTTGCGGTGGAAGTTACGGTGCATCATATGGGTGTGACGCCGTATCCGAGGAATGAATGTTTCTGAGCACTCCAAACCGCGCAAGTCTACGCTTCTATATCACCACATCGATTTTCTGCGGCAATCGGGTAAAGACCGTAACGAGCAGCCACACAACCAGGTACGAACATGGCACGTCATCGCGTTGTTTCTGTCTTGATGTGGTTCTATCAGATACGATTGGGGAATATCCGATCCCCTTCTGGAGGGTTAAGCCGTGAGTATCGAAATCCGCGATGCGGCCCTTGAGGCCAGAATTCAAAAACAGCTTCGGGCGACCAGCTCCGGCAGTGTCGAGGAAGTATTGCTCCACTTACTGGACACCCAGGAAGAACAGGATCGTTGGCTCTTGGAGAACCACGAAGCGGTCAACGCAAAGATAAGGCGCGGGATTGACCAACTCAACCGCCGCGAAGGAATCCCAGAAGACCAATTAGATGCCCACGTGGCTAAACTGAAAAATCAAACCTAAATGAGCGTGCGCTACGTTCTTGCGCCGCAAGCCGCGCTCGATCTCGTCGAAATCTGGCGTTACGTCAAAGAACAATCGAGCCTGACAATCGCGAACCGCGTTGAGGCCGCCATCCGTTAAAAATTCGCCTTTTTGGCATAAACGCCGAGCGCTGGGCACCGCCGTAAGGATCTCACCGACGCCGACGTGAAATTTTTTTCCGCCTATTCTTATTTGATCGTCTACCGGCCCGAGACGAAGCCTCTGCAAATCGCGTCCATCCTTCACGGCCGCCGGGACGTGGAACAGATCCTCAAAGGACGCTTATGAGACACCAGATAGCGCCGCCTTCCGAGCCTCATAGCGGCACGTCGGCGGAGAATGGATCTTCGATACTTTTAAGACGATCAAGCACCTCTTGCGTCCCCACTGCGAAATCGTAGGATCGACCGTTGCCCAAAGGCTCCGTCGCGACGCCTAAACATTCCCGAACACCATATTTCATCTGGGCGTAGTTCACCAAGAAGCTACGAGTATTCACACGGTCCGGGCGACTCTGCGAGGTAATTAGAAAAACGCCCACCGTTCCGCGTGACCGCTGCACGTGCGGGAAATAATGCAGTTTCACATCACGGCCGGCTTCGCACGCAGCAAGAATTCTTTTTCCAAGTCTTATCCGCCGATCCCGCGTGAGCCATCCAAGAAATCTGGCAACCTCCAACCCTGCCCTTCCCTCGCCTTTGTTCCACGGCAGTTCAGGATCGACTTCGTGGACGCGTGGGATCATATCGTCGATCGACAAGCCATACCGCCACTCTAGCGATTCCAAGAGCTTGCCGGTCGCAACTTCCCCGAAGGCTTTGACCGTCTTCTGCATCACTTCGGGCGCCGTAGGCGACATGTGCCGTCGCAGCACGTCTTCCACATGAGGAAGCATGCGCTTGATGTTTTTGGCTTCGTCTTGCACAGAGAACAGTTCCTTCGTCGCGATATCTCCGCGCATTTCCAAAAACGTGCTTCGGTCTCCGGCCGTGTCAAATCGTCCATCGCAAAATCACGTAATGAAAATACATGGATCGGGAACCCACCCGTAAGGATCTCCGGCACCAGCCGCGCGGCCACGTACGGGACTGAATCATGCGCCAGGATGATCAGACCTATCCGATTCGGATAGGACTTAGGCTCGAATTCTATCTCGCTGTAATAATCGTTTTTTAGCTTCTTGATGTTTCCCGCGGCGAGATTTTCGTGCGTTTTCCAAAGCTGTTTGTACGCTTCACCAAGTTTCTCCGTGGCCCAAGATATCGGGTCATGCCCTCCGCATTGGGCTTTTTCCTAGACCATAAGAGCCACGTCATCGAACAGCACCACGGCATCGGCGAGCTCTTGTCCTTTTATCCTTCCACGCGGATTACAGTAAACGAAATCCCCGGAAGAACGAACGTTCCAGAAACCACTGGCTCCATTTCTCCTCGTAGGTTCCTGGTTGCCCGCCGATTTTCGGGACCTCGCTCATCCCAAATCGCAGTTCTGAAAGTTTGTGCGGATTAAGCATCTTTTTTCCGACCACAAGAATTATAGATCACTCCCGGCATTCAAGCAGAGCGTTACGCCCATAGAGGGATGGGAACCGTTGACCGTGCCAGCGCGCAGGACAAAAGCCCCAAGGTGCGTTAAACCATTACTCGCATGAGAGCGTACGCTTTTTTACTGGCGGTTTATGGGCGGATTTATCGAACGCGCGCCGGAGCATCGTGCCCACACTCACATCCTCGCTCGAATGCGCGCCGCCGATAAATCTCTATCGTTAATCAGATGGACTTGTCTGTTTCGCCCGGCTCTCTGTCGGCGAAATCATCCCACCCGCAATCGCGTGAATTGTGGCGGAAATCTGGGATGCATGATGTGGACGGAAACGTTCCGCTTTCTGTCGCAGCGAAGGACGGACATCTCGATATTGTCAAGCTCCTCGTTGAGCTTGGAGAGTCTCCAAATCGCTTTTGGCGAGGGACAGAAAGATGCTGGTCAATGTGATAGCTAATGGCACCGACATCGCCGTCGGCAGTGAAAGAAATGTCTGTATTAAACAGCAATATGACAGTCAACCGTTCGTAAAAATAGTGCCGAATGCATGAACTAACGCTTGAGCTGTGGCGATGACTTTTGCAGTGCCGCGATCAGAACATGCGCCGAGGACGGAGCCTTAATATGCGATTTGGTGATGATCTTTGCTGCGCTTGCGGAATTGCCGTAAAGCTTACGATTTGCGCGTTCATCGGGCCGCAGCGTCGAGCCATCCAGAGATATGCCGGCGAACACGCCGCGCGCACAGGAGTAGCTCAGAATCTCAGCTCGCATGTAGGCGTCAGTATCGGCTGCGGCGGAACGTCCTTTTGGTCCGGCGGCGAATGATGCGTCCGCTCCCAGCTTTACCTTGCTGTGCAGCAGGCTGCCTGCGCCGCGATCGTTTATCACGAGAAAGACGAAGTCTGTTGCCTCGCCGCCGATCTGCAAACCAAAGCTCCCACCTTCGAGCGCGTACATAGCAGGCGCTCCCCATGGACCGGTGAAATTTTTGCCTGTGCGGCAAACCATGGTGCCGCGACCGTAGCTGCCCCCAACAAGAAACGCAGCTTTCAACACTGACGGCATGACCACAACGCAACGGGCCTTGTCGATCATGTCTTGAGGAATGTCTTCAGGAACATTGAGAATTTCCTGCACCACCTTCCCCGAATTCTGAAGACGGTCCTTTTCAGCCTTTACTTCGCTCGGATTTTTTGCGGAAGAGAAAGGTGCCAAAGCGAGCAGGCTCGCCACGGCAACGATCCAACACTTTGTATGCCTCATCCTTGTGCCTCCTTTTAGGCGCGCCTCGCGCGCTTGAACGCAATCGTGATTTTTCCCTTTTCGAAGCTGGGTTTGTATGTTGTAAGGGTCTGGAAAGTCAATTACATAGAAGAGCCTTTTATTGGCAAAGAGTTACTACACTTCAAATTTTCGACTTGTATAAAATACAAGCTAAAGAACCAAGTTTCCCCCTTGGGAGAATTGGTAATTGGGGCCTTTCCGGGGCTGGTTCGGCGGGAGGCTAACTATTAGACTGCTGCGCCCCGGCGCACAACTGGTCGAGAGTACAGTTTTTGACTGAGGGCTTTGGCTGACGCGTCTGTCAGTCGCACACTTACACGTTCACCCGTTGCCTCCGCCTCGCAAATCTCGATCTGATTAGTCCAAGTCCGCTTACCGGACATTTTGGCATCAATATCTATTTAAGTTGTGTTACTAGGACTAGGAACTAGGACCTATCGCGGGGGGATGCCCGTCGAACGTGGAGTACAATACACGCGCCACCGAACAGAGCATGCTACGAAATCTCACCGGCGCCATCGGAGTCGCAGTCCTATTCTTGGTGCCCCACTTTGCTTCGGCCCAAGGACAACTGCGAGCCGGAGTGGCCAAAACTGCAGTCACACCCGATCTTCATAACAGCAAGGTCTACCTCGCCGGTTTTGGTCACAACCGAGTCGCCACCGGAGTCCATGACGACCTCTATGTTCGCTGCCTTGCGCTGGAAGCAGGAGGGCAAATCGAGGTGTTGTGCTCGGTAGATGTCATCGGACTTTTCTACGATGACGTGCTCAAAATTCGTGAGCAAGTGAAGGTGCAGGCGCCTGAGATATCTCACCTCATTGTTGCCAGTACCCACGTGCACGAAGGTCCAGACACCCTAGGGCTTTGGGGCTCCACCCCGCTGCAAACGGGAATCGACGAGAGCTATCTTAGCTGGCTGGATTCACAAATTGCTGCCACGGCTGTGACAGCTGCCCGTTCCGTGCAGCCCACTCGGATGGAGCTCTCACGCGATGAGCATCCACTGCTGGAATCGCTCCAAAGTGTGGATCGTCCTCCTATAGTTAAGGATCCATACCTGTTCGTGATGCGCCTCATCAGCATCGGCGCGGGCAAGACCGTCGCCCTATTGGTGAACTGGAGCGATCATCCCGAGACCTTGGGCGAAGAAAATTCCGAAATCACTGCTGACTATCCGCACTGGCTCTGTCAATACGTGGAGAATCATCTCGGCGGCACGGCAATTTTCTTCAACGGTTCGATTGGCAAGGTCTCCACTCTCGGAAACCAGGTTGCCCTGCAAGATCCCGAAACGGGCGAAATTGCGCAAGATCGGACCTGGAAGAAGGCTGAGCTGATCGGGACGAGACTCGGCCAACTCGTGGAACGCGCCTTGAAGTCTGCAGAAGCCCCACGGGTGAACTCTATCTTGATTCGGAAATCGATCCTGTTCGCGCCTCTTCAGAATGATCATTTCCGCATGGCCGAAGCTGCCGGTGTATTTGCCGGCCGCAAACCTCTGTACAGCGATGGAAGGCTGGACAGGTCAACGGTCGAAAGAGAACTTGCCGATACAGGAAGGATTCGATTCTCAACAGGCCATGAGGTTCAAACCGAAGTTGATTATGTCCAGCTCCGTAGTGGGAACCGCATTGTGGCAGAGATTGCCACCATTCCTGGAGAAATTTATCCAGAACTTACCAATGGCGGCGTCACCCGCTATCCCGGAGCCGACTATCCGGATGCGCCCTTCGAACCTACCTTGCGTGCATATCTGAAGAGCAGGTATCAGTTCATTTTGGGTTTGGGCAACGACGAGCTCGGGTATCTGATTCCTAGGGCCGAATGGGATGACCAGCCTCCTTGGCTGCTAAATAGACCTCAGCGCTGGTACGGCGAGATCAACTCCGCTGGGCCCGATGTGGCCGGCGTAGTGCTGCGAGGTTTGGTAAGGCTCATCGAGCAAAGATAGAGAGGGGAACTGCGGCAATCTTCGGTAGCGGGGACCGCAGAGTTCCTGCTAGCAGGAGTTAACTCCCGATAAGTCTTAGTGTTGAAGTCGCCTTACCGGAGAAGTGCCTCAAGTTCCCTCTGCTGAGCCTGTGCGGTCAGCTCATGCGGTTGTATCTAGCTCACCGGACGTGTATCGATACTCTTCCATCTCCGTTAAAGCTGACGGAAGGTAATGCCGTTCTCTTCGCACCATTGGATGGCCATCTGCCGAAGTTCGACTTGCTTAAACCGATTCCAAGCGTCCCACAAGTTGTATTCCGTAAGTAGGCGTTTGAATAGGCGGAAGGCGCCTGCACCGCGAATGCCGTCATGGAAATCATTCCGCAACCGTGCGTCTTTCAGTGTTTCGGAGAAGCGATCCATGATGGCCCACTCGTGGACGTCGAACTTGTCAGGTAGCGTCAGGTATCGCTTGCCCTCCTGTTCATGAATGCTCCGCGCGAGTTTTACCGCCTCACGTTGCCAGTCTGGCAATTCCTCGATGACTGTCTGTGGATCCGCTGCTAGATCGAACTCCTCTTCCGTGATCGAGCGCACTTCGCCTGTTTCTACGTCCAGATAGGACGAGACTGAATCGTCGGCCATTTCGAGGGCTTCAATGATCAGCTCGAGCTTCACTTCTGCACCCATGGCAAGCAGATTCTACTGCCAATCTGGCCGAGAGTTACATAATGACGCCGACCTCTTGCGACCCGAGTAGACTGTTTCGGTCTTCACTTCTCCGGTACCAAGCGCAAGCGAGGCGCAATCGCAGAGCATAAAATGCTGATTGGGAAATAGGATCGGGGAGCTTGCCAGTTTTCAGGCCGAGGTCCGTCGTTCCCGGAATTCGTCGCGTTAACCCTTCACGCGTGGACGAGCTCGCGCCGTTTTAGCGTGGGAAGTGCCCTGATGGATTTTCCTACCTTCCCCTGGGCGAGCCGCAGCTCGTAGAGGCTCTGTAGCGTCAGCCAAAACTGAGCGCTCGTGCCAAAGAAATGAGCGAGGCGCTGGGCAGTGTCGCCCGTGATGGTGCGCGTTCCGTTCAAGATTTGCGTGATGCGATTGGTCGGCACGTTGATCTTTCGCGCCAGTTCAGCCGCGCTCATATCAAGTGCTTCCAGTTCTTCAGCCAGGTGTTCCCCCGGATGGATAGCGGTCAGTGCCATAGCGATGCCCCTAGTGATAGTCAACAATCTCCACGTTTGACGGCCCCGGTGAGCGGTCGGCCCACTCGAAGCAAATCCGCCATTGATCGTTAATTCGGATGCTGTACTGGCGCTTGCGGTCGCCTGCGCTTCCGTCGCTCGACACGTGGACGCCATCAGAAGTATAGCTTCAGCGCGAACTGCACTTCGCGCGGATCACCCGGCCCGCCTGAACCCGCCCCCAGAATCG
>QHYJ01000034.1:0-23188 GCA_003223255.1 Acidobacteriota bacterium
GAGAAGGAGTGGCTGCAAGGGGAATTAGAGCAAGAAAAGCGGCTGAAATTGCGGCAGCGGCGGCACTCCGCGATGGAGGGTTTGACCAACGGACGAGTGTGGCATCTGGTGTCCATCTATTTCGGAATGATGATCGGGGCGTACACCATGAGCTTCTTCATGCCGAAACTGGTGCAGTCATTGTCGAGCCAATATTCCAATAGCCTGATCGGCTACCTGGTGATGATTCCTTATCTGGTGGCGCTTGCCGGGATGATCCTGGTGGGCCGCAGTTCAGACCGCCGGATGGAGCGGCGGTATCACGCGGCAATTTCGTTGCTCGTGGGGGGAACGGGGTTTTTGTCGTTGACGGCGATTCATGCTCCTTTTATGACGATCGTCCTGCTTTCGCTGCTCATGATTGGTTATTGCAGTTCTCTGGGTCCTTTCTGGGCGATGCCCAGCGAATTCCTGACGGGATTTTCGGCGGCCAGCGGAATCGCAGTCATCAATTCGGTGGCAAACCTCGGTGGATTTTTCGGGCCGTCGGTGGTGGGGTTTATCAGCCAAAAGACGGGCAGTTTGTATGGCGGGCTGTGGTTTGCGGGAGTGTCCATGCTGCTGGCCGCAATGCTTGTGTTGTTAGTGCCAAAAACCGCTGGCGTGCCAGCGGCTACAGAAGCGCAAATCCATGCCTAGGCGGAGTTGCAACCGAGCGCGGCCTTTTTGCGTGGAGAAACCATTGCCTCGAGGTGGCCAGTACGCGACTCTGTGTTACGCAAACATCGCTAACTGTCTGTCTGAAGGGACACCTGAGAACGCGGCGAGCGTGAAATCTATAACGCTCCATCCTTGCTGAAGAAGTTCCCGACCGCGGGCGTCCCGTCAAGAAAGAGGGAACGCGTGAATTGGTGTTATCCTCTCTGCCGTATATCACCGTCTACCAAGTCCGTGGCGAGGTGCTCTATGTGGTGCGTATCCTGCGTAGCGCGCAGGATTGGCCATTTTTGGAAGTCCTAATAGAAGCTGGCGCGTCTAAGGGCTGGGAGGAATCCTCGAATGATGAAACGCATGGCGATTTTTGTGCTTTTGCTGTTGGCAATTCCCGCGCTTGCGCAGGACAAGAAACCAACAACGCTGCGTGAGGTTTTGCTGGCGGAACTGAAGTCCACACACGGAGCGGAAGAATGGTTCGTGCCAGCGAACATTGCGGTGAAGGGCTTGACGGCAGAACAGGCGAGCTGGACTGACGGCAAAGGAAATCATTCGGTGGGTCAATTGGCGTACCATTTGGTGTTCTGGAATCGCCGGAATCTTCAGGTGCTCAAAGGCGAGCAGCCCGAGAAATTCAGCGGCAACAACGACGAGACCTTCGACAAGTTCGACAGCAAAGCCTGGAACGAAACCGTGCGGCAGCTCGATAGCGTTATGAACGAACTGGAAAAATGGGTGGAAACCGCCGACGAAGCGAAATTGAAGGAGAACGCCCAAGTGTTCACGCACATCAGCACGCACAACGCCTACCACATCGGGCAGATCATTTACGTTCGCAAAGAGCAAGGCTCATGGGATCCCAGGAACGGCGTTCGGTAGGCGGCAGCGTGGTTCCTCGAAGCTGAGGCTTCACTGACAAACTAGAGCATCCGCTTACTCCCTCCAGAATGAGATTGAACTACAATGGCAGTCCGCTAGATTCCTCTTGAGCGGATGGACACGGCCAATGCGCGTGAACCGTCGGGAATTGCTGTATGGGATGGCCGCTGCCTGTGTCGGACCTGCAGTACCAACACTGTCTATTGCCCTGGAAAAACAGGCTGGCTTGCGCAATGATGCCGTGCGGCTGCGGCGAAGGCTTGAGGAGCTCAGTGCCTACGGGCGGCCTGCCGGCGGAACGTTCGCGGATGGCGTGAGCCGGGTCGCTTATTCGGACGCGGACGTGGCGGGCCGAAATTACGCCATGAATGCCATGCGTGAAGCTGAGCTGAAGCCGCGCATCGATCCTGCAGGAAATATTTTTGGGCCACGAGCAGGCGCCGATGCATCTTTGCCGCGTATTCTGTTTGGATCACACATCGATTCGGTGCCGAACGGCGGCAACTTCGACGGAGACGTGGGCTCGATGTCTGCCATCGAAGTAATGCAGACTCTGGAAGAGCATCACGTCACGACGAAGCATCCGCTGGAGATGGTCATCTGGTCGAACGAGGAAAACTTGGTGGGCAGTCCTTTAGCGGCCGGCGGGCTGGACGGGAGCGTCCTCAGTCGCGTATACAACGGCATCCGCATGGAAGACGGCCTGCGCAAGATTGGAGGCGATCCTGCGCGGTTGGCGGAGGCGCGCATTGCTCCGCATTCGTTTTGTTGCTATCTGGAATTGCACATCGAGCAAGGCGGAACGCTCGACCAAGCGAAAATTCCTATCGGGGTGGTGGAAGGCGTCGTCAGCATCGACGAATACCAGGTGGAAATCCACGGATTTGCGAATCACGCCGGCACGACGCCCATGCGCGAGCGGCGAAACGCACTGCTTGCGGCGGCCAAGTTAATTGCAGCGGTGCAAGACGTGGTGACGCGCGAGCCCGGTCGGCAAGTTGGGACGGTAGGGCAACTGCAGGTTTTTCCCAATGCTCACAACGTGGTGCCGGGCCTGGTGAAGCATTCCATTGAGCTGCGAGACCTTTCTGCGGAGAAGGTCGCGCGGATGGGGGACGAGATTCAGCGGCGAGCACAGGAAATTGCTCAAGAGACAGGGACCGAGATCCAAATTACAAAAGTCGATCACCATCCGGCGGCCATGGCTGACCCGGAGATTCAAAAAACAATCGAAGAGGCTGCGGCGGGCCTAGGGCTGAAAACAATGCGTCTGCCAAGCGGCGCCGGGCACGATGCGCAATGGATGGCGCGGCTGGCGCCGATGGGAATGATTTTTATTCCGAGTATCGGTGGCATTAGCCATTCGCCGAAAGAGCTCACCGCGTGGCGGGATTGCGCCAACGGAGCCAATGTGTTGTTGCAAACGATTCTCTCTCTTGATCGCCGCTGAGGTTCGGCAGGTTGGTCGTCCAGCCAAAGCCTTCCCTTAATGCATACCACAACGCGGTCTGCGATGAGTTTTGTGAGCTCCGCATGCGGGGTATATAGTTACTATGGGCAGTTCACACGCCACGTGTGCGCCGCCCGGCATCTTTCTCCGAACCGACGTGCGATGGGCGCCAGAGGGGAGCCCGATCCGTGTTCGTTCGGCACCAGTTCGGCAGTTTTTCAGAAACCACAAAGGCAATTCGAACGAATGGCCGGAGACGTCAACAAGCATTTGGATCGCGCCAAGCGCTTCCTAGAGAAGAATCGTGTCGAGGACGCGATCCAGGCATATCTCGCCGTGCTGGAGGAAGCGCCGCAGCACCAGGAAGCGACGCAGGCGCTCGGCGATCTGTACGCGCGCATCGATCAGGCTGACCGCGCGGCCGTGTACTACGGGATGTTGTTTGATTTACTGATTGACCCTAAGGAAGAGAGCAAAGCTCTAGCCATCTACAACCGTTTTCTCCGTTCCATTCCAGCACAACAAGCTCCCGAGCGCGTAGCCCGCTACGCCTTCTTGCTGCAGCGGCAGAATCGCGCGGACGAGGCGATCGAACAGTACAACAAGGCCGGAGAACTTTTCGTGGCGGCGAGTCGCGACGAGGATGCGCTGTTCTGCTGCGAGAGAATCGCGCAACTCGAACCGGACAACCTGGCGCGGCAAATCAAGCTGGCGGAAGGCGCCGAACGGCTGGGGAAAAATGCGCTGGCAGCGCGGGCGTTCCTGCGCGCGGGACAACTGGCGACGACGAAAGGTTCTTCGTCCGATGCCGCAAATCTACTTGGCCGCGCGCAAAAGCTGGCGCCACAAGAGCGGAGTGTGGCGCTGCTCTATGCGCAGGCGATTCTGCAAAGCGGAAATGCAGTGCGAGCGGTCTCGATTCTCGAGCCGTTTGCAGCCACGGAGAACGACGCGCCGTTTCTCATGACGTATTCCGAGGCGCTGATGGGGGCCGGGCAACTGGAGCGCGCAAGCGAAATGCTGCAGAAACTGCTGCGCGAAAAAAACGAAGGATTGACGCAACTCTTCGACCTAGCCGAACGCCACGCCGCCGCCGGACAGGACCAACGGGCCATCGGCATCCTCGAAATGCTGAAGCGGCGGATGTTCTCCGACAAACGGCAAAACGATTTCGCGACCATGATGGATGGGTTGGGCGCGAAATTCCCGCACTCGCAGGGCATCCTGGAATTCTGGGCCAATATCCACAATGAACTGAACCGCGAGTCGCAGTACTTCGAGGTGATGATCAAGCTGTTCGACGTGTATTTGACTTCGGGGAACGTGAAGAAAGCAGCGGAGTCACTGGAACGGCTTGTGGATATCGATCCGTACGATTTTCGGAATCAAGAGCGGCTGGAGATGCTGCGCGGGAGGGTAGAGGACTCGTATGTTAACCGCCTGTCGAGCCGGATGATGAAGGCGGGACAAGCCACGGGAGGGCATGCGCCGAGGTCAGGAACTTTGCCGGGGGCTTCGGGGCCGCTTGCCAACCCCGAAGGCGGCCGGCAGATGCAGGCGCTGGAAGACCTGATCGTGCAGACGGAAATTTTTTTGCAATATTCGCTGCAGAGCAAGGCGCTGGAACGCTTGCAAAAGATTGCGTCGATGTTCCCCGGCGAAGAAGCGCGCAACGCGCGGCTGTCAAGTTTGTATCAGACGGCGAATTGGTGGCCGCCGGGCGCGCAGAAACCCAAGGACGAAACTGCGGCAAAGAGCGGGCCGGCGGCTGCAACGCCACCGGCAGGCGAACCGCAAACGGGAGCGATTCGACCTCTCGAAAATTTCGGAGATCAATCAGAAAATTTTCCGGCAGCAGACGCCGCGGGCGATGCTCAACACTGCGGTGAACGAAGTGGGAACATATCTGCACGCAACGCGAACGCTGGCGGTGGTCGGCGCTCCGGGAAGGCCGCCGGAAATGGCCGCGGAGTTTTGTGGGACTGGTGTGAAGGCAGCGCCAGGTGCGCAAGTGGTGCTGCTGCTGGCGCAGATGGAGAAAGCCAAGCCGGATGAGCTTGGCGGGTTGGTGGTGCAAGCGGCGGAAGGGTCGATTTTGCGCGACCTGGGAGTCGAGACCGCGCTGGGCGTGATGATCCTGGACAAAGAGACGCAAACGCCCGCGGGGATGCTGATCACCGGGCACGCCGAGCACCACAAGTGGAAGCCCAACGAAGTTTATTTTTTGCAGGCCATTGGCGACCAAATGCTGATGAGCGTGAGCCACACGCGGCTGCGGTCGCTGGTGCGGCGGATGGGAGTTTCGGATGAGCGTTCAGGGCTGCTGAGCCGCAGCTCCTACGTGAGTTGTTTACTGACAGAAGCGGACCGCGCAAAATCGCAAGGCACGCCGTTGTCGCTGGCGGTTCTGCAAATCGACCGCGGCGGCGAAATTTTGCGGCAGCAGGGCGAACCGCCGCTGGAACGTTTCCTCGAGCAATTGGCGCGGGCGTTGCAGCCCATAGTGCGGCAGAACGATGTTGCGGTGAAATACGCGGCGTGGTCATTGGCATTTATTTTGCCGGACACGACTTTGCAGGGGGCGCAAAACCTTGCGGATAAATTGCGGCGCGCCGCTTCTGGTTTGCGCCCGCCGTGGGATTCGACGCAAATCACGCTGAGCGCGGGGATCGTCGAGGCCGTTCCGAGACCGGATTACGAAAGCGAAGACATTGTGACGGACTTGATCAATCGCGCAGAATTTTCCATCGAAGAAGCCAGAAAGAAGGGCGGCGACAGCATTTTCGCGCTGGAAGCCCCAAAACTGTAAACGTAAGAAGCCGGATGAAATTCACTAGTGGACGGTTAGACCAACTTTCTTCACTAGCTGTAGCCCTCACGGATTTCATCTTTTTCACTTTCAACTGTAAACTGCTGACTGTCAGCTGCGACAATGCGAGGCAAGTATGTTTCCGACAGATGTAGTGATTGTGGCGGGAGCGCGGACGCCAATGGCGCGCTATATCGGCGCGTTTTCGGACGTGAGCGCGATTGATTTGGCGGCGCACGCTTCGAAAGAAGCGATTCGGCGCTCGGGTGTGGACCCGGGGGATTTCGATCACGTGATTTTTGGCAACGTGATGCAGACGAGCGGCGACGCGATTTATGGCGCGCGGCACGTGGGCCTGAAAGCTGGGCTGAAAATCGAAACGCCCGCAGTGACGGTGAACCGGCTGTGCGGCTCGGGGATTGAAGCGATCGCGCAGGCGGCGCAGCGGCTGCTGCTTGGTGAAGCGAACATGGTGTTGGCCGGCGGCATGGAGAACATGACGCAGGCGCCGTTTGTGATTCGCGGGCTGCGTCACGGTTTGAAGCTTGGCGGCGGCGCGTTGGAAGATTCGCTGATGGTGGGTCTGACGGACACCTATTGCGGCTCGCCGATGGCGCTGACGGCGGAGAAATTGGCCGAGCAGCACGGAATTACGCGCAAAGACGCCGACGCTTACGCGCTGCGCAGCCAGCAGGCGGCAGACGCGGCGTACAAAGCGTGCCGCATGAAAGAAGAGCTTGTTCCTGTGGAAGTGAAGCAGGGGAAGAAGACCATTGTTGTGAGTGCAGACGACCATCGGCGGCCGGACACGACCATGGAGACGCTGGAGAAATTGCCGCCGTCGTTCAAGAAAGACGGGATTGTGACGGCCGGAAATGCCAGCGGGATCGTGGATGGCGCTGCCGCCGTCGTGGTGACGCGCGAGAAAACTGCGAAAGAGCGCGGACTGAAGCCGGTAGGCCGCATCGTATCGTGGGCCGTGGCGGGAGTGGATCCCAGCGTCATGGGGATCGGGCCGGTGCCATCTTCGCAGAAGGCGCTCAAGCTCGCGGGTTTGACGCTCGACCAAATGGATCGAGTGGAAGTGAATGAGGCGTTTGCGGCGCAGTATCTGGCAGTAGAAAAAGTGCTGGGGTTGAAGCGCGACAAGACCAACGTGAATGGCGGGGCGATTGCGTTGGGGCACCCGCTTGGCGCGAGCGGCACGCGCCTCGTGATTACAATTCTGAACGAACTGCGGCGCAATGGCTTGCGCTATGGACTGGCGACGGCCTGCATCGGCGGCGGGCAGGGCATTGCAATGATTGTTGAAGCAATGAAGTAAAGGAAGCCAAAACAAAATTTCCAAGCATGTCCATGTCTATGCCGGATACGCACGATGGCTCGCGAAGTAACCGGCGCCCTTCACACCGCATATCAGTAGATTTCTGATAAACTTTCGGTTCCCGGACAATCGCGTTTGTCCGCGGTCTCAGCGAGGAAAAGCATGGCGATTCAAAAAGTAGGAGTCGTGGGGTGTGGGCTGATGGGTTCGGGCATCGCGCAAGTGTGTGCGGCGGCGGGATTCCCCACGGTGGTGCGCGAAGTGAGCGGGGAGTTGGTGGACAAGGGGCTCAAGGGCATCGAGAAAAACCTGAGCCGGCTGGTGGAAAAGGGGACGATTACGGAAGTCACGAAGGGCGAGATTCGAGGACGGCTGAAGGGTACGACCTCGATTGAAGATCTAATGAATTTCGACCTGATTATCGAAGCGATCGTCGAGCAATTGCCGGCAAAGCGCGAGCTGTTCGCGGCGCTGGATAAGATCTGTCCGCCTTCGACGATTTTTGCGAGCAATACGTCTTCGCTGACGATCACCGAAATCGCCACGGCAACAAAGCGTCCGCAACGCTTCGTAGGCCTGCATTTTTTCAATCCCGTGCCGGTGATGAAGCTGGTGGAAGTGGTGCGAACCATCGCCACGGATGATGCTGTGTACGAAGAGGTGGCTGCGTTCGGTGCGAAACTGGGCAAAACGGCGGTGCGCGCGAAGGACAGCACCGGATTCATCGTGAACCGCCTGCTGGTGACGTATTTGCTCGATGCCATTCGCGCGCTGGAAGAGGGTGTGGGCTCGATCGAAGACATCGACAACTCGATGAAGCTGGGTTGCGGGCACCCGATGGGGCCGCTGACGCTGCTGGATTTTGTCGGGCTGGATACCACCTATTACATTTCGCAGATCATGTTTGATGAATTCAAGGAGAAACGCTTTGCCGCGCCGCCATTGCTGAAGCGCATGGTGCTGGCGGGGTGGAACGGGCGCAAGTCGGGACGCGGATTTTACGATTATGCGGATCCGCAGAAACCGAAAGCGATGAAGTGTTAGTGGCGGGATAAGAAAAAAATCGGAATTGACACAGAGAGCACACCGGCCGCAGAGAAGAGAAGCACGATGGCTTACGAAAATATTTTGTACGAAAAGAGGGAAGGAATTGCGTACATCACGTTGAACCGGCCGAAGGTGCTGAACGCGTTGAACCGCAGGACCGTCGAGGAATTGCACCACGCATTGCGCGACGCACGCGATGACGCCAGCGTGCGCGTGCTGATTCTGACGGGCGCGGGCGAGAAGTCGTTTGTGGCGGGGGCGGACATCAGCGAACTCGCACTGCAAACGCCGGTCAATGGCAAGGAATTTTCACTGTACGGACAAAGCGTGTTTCATTTGCTGGAGACCTTGGCCAAGCCTTCGATTTGCGCCATCAATGGATTTGCGCTGGGCGGTGGCTGTGAGTTGGCGCTTTCCTGCACGATTCGAATCGCCAGCAAAACCGCGAAGCTAGGCCAGCCGGAAGTGAAGCTAGGCATTCTGCCCGGCTATGGCGGAACGCAGCGATTGGTGCGACTGTGCGGCAAGGGCGTAGCCCACGAGCTTTGCCTCACCGGCGAAATGATCACCGCCGAAGAGGCGCAGCGCATCGGCTTGGTCAATCACGTTTATGAGCCTGCGGAACTTCTTCCCGCGGCGGAGGCCATGGCGAAAAAAATCATTGCCAACGCACCGCTCGCGGTGAAATACGCCATGGAAGCCGTCGAGCGCGGGGTAGAAATGCCGCAAGAGGAAGGGCTGTTCCTCGAGGCGACTCTTTTCGGGCTCGCTTGTTCGACCGAAGACATGCGCGAGGGAACAAAGGCGTTCTTGGAAAAGAGAGCGGCACAATTCAAGGGGCGGTAAAGGAAATAGATGAGGTAACGGAAGAAAAAGACAAGAGTCGCAGCGCGAGTCAGCAATGTCAGAAAAACTTCAGATCAGCAAGGTACAAGGCGAACTCAGCGCCGCCGGTTTTCGGTTCGGCATCGTCGTGAGCCGCTTCAACAGCTTCATCACGGAGCGCCTGCTTGCCGCCGCCGTCGATGCGCTGGAGCGCGCGGGCGCGCAGGGTAAAGAAGTGGACGTGGTACAGGTTCCCGGCTCGTTTGAATTGCCACTGACCGCAAAGAAGCTTGCGGCCACGGGGAGGTACGACGCGATGATCGCGATTGGATGCATTCTACGAGGCGAGACCGCACATTACGATTACGTGTGCTCCGAAACGGCGCGCGGCCTGCAACTGGCGCAGATGGATAGCGGGTTACCCATCATTTTTTGCGTGTTGACCTGCGACACGTTGGAGCAGGCCATCGATCGCGCGGGGCTAAAGGGTGGGAACAAAGGATTCGAGGCGGGCCTTGCGGCCGTCGAAATGGCGCAGCTTTCGCGCAAGCTGCGCGTGCCCGAGGCCAAGGCGGCTGTTCCCTGCGAAACGCGGCGGCGCAAGTAACGTGTCCCTTCGCACCAAAGCGCGCGAGTTTGCGATGCAGATGCTCTTTCAGTGGGACATGAGCCGTCAGGATCCTGTGAAGCTGGAAACGAAATTCTGGAAGAGCGCCAAAGCCGCGGACAAAACGCGCGAGTTTGCGAACCAACTTTTTGAAGGCGGTGCCAAAGAGGCAGCCGCGCTCGATGAAATTATCGGGAAACATTGCGAGAATTGGCGATTGGAACGGCTCGCGGCCATTGACCGCGCGATTCTGCGCTTGGCCATTCACGAAATGAGTTCGACTGACACGCCACCCAGAGTCGTGTTGAACGAAGCCGTCGAACTGGCGAAGAAGTTCTCCTCGGAAGAATCCGGGGCATTTGTAAACGGCGTACTGGACGCTGTTCATAAATCCTTGACAACAAAATAGTTAGACGATTCCCCGCCATTTCCTGCTATCCGTCAATAGCAACCTCGCGGCAGCACTGCGAAACTTTGATTCCTCGCATGTGTTTGATTTGGTGAGTATGGTGGTAACCCCAGGATCGATTTTATAAGGAGCGAAAAATGAAGGCAGAACTCTTCGTCCGTCGAGGTGTGCTCGCGATGGCGTTTGCCGGTTTGCTGGTTGCCGGGGCTTACGCCCAGGACTCGACCCCACAGCAGCAAGACAGTCAGAACGACAAGAAAGACATGCGGCAGGACAAAAAGGACTTGGCGAAAGATCGTGCGGATCGTAATGCGGATCAGCGCGACATCAACAAGGACAAGCGCGACTTGGCCAAGGACCGCGCCGACCGGAACGCAGACCAGCGCGACATCCATCGCGACAAGCGCCAACTTGCCCGCGATGATGCCAACTACGGAGCCAACAGCGCGCAAGCCAAAGCCGATCGCAAGGACCTGCGCGCCGACCGCGCGGATCGCCATGCCGACCAGCGCGACATCAATCATGACAAACGCGACCTAGCAAAGGACCGCAAAGACCGCAACAAGGATCAGAAAGACATCAACAAGGATAAGCGCGATCTGCACAAGGACCGCAAGGACCTGCGCAAAGACCGCAAGGGACGCTAAACGAAGTTCTCAGCCTTCAGTGAAGAAAAGAAATGGCCGCTGGGATCCCGGGCGGCCTTCTCTTTTGTGGAATGTGATTCTCCTCAGATCCGAATCGTTCCTTCGAGCACTTTCACGGCAGCGCCGCTCACTCGGGGCACCAGTTTCTTGCCGGACTGCGTGACTTCGACTTCGATATGGCTCGGTCGGCCCATTTCCGCTCCTTGCAAGATGCTCAGCGTGTGGCCCGGCGCCAGTTTTCCATGACGCACGAGGTACGCGCCGAGCGAGCCTGCCGCTGAACCAGTGGCGGCGTCTTCATAAAGTTCCCAAGGAAGCATGCCGCGCGAACACACTTTGCCGTTACCGTTCAGCGCGAAGCAGTACGCCATCGTCGCGTTCTTGCCCTGTAGTTTTCCCAGCTCGATCATGTTCATGGCCATTTTGCCTAGCGCGGCGCGATTGCGGAGTGGCACCATTAGGTTGAAAATCCCTGTCGAAACAAATTCGGGCTCGAGTTTCGAGTCGAAATCTTTCGGTGAGAGCCCCAGCGCTGAGGCCAGTTTCTTCTTGTCGAACTTCGCCGGCTTGAAGAGCGCCTCTTTTTGCGTCATGGTGACGCGATACGGCCGGCCATCCTTGAAGCGAATTTCCACGGGCAGAACGCCCGCGCCGGTTTGCTGAAGAACATGCACGCCGCCTTCTTGGGCAGGAACGACGCCCAGTTCCGCGAGCAGGAACCATGTTCCGATCACCGGATGCCCCGCGAGCTTCAGCTCTTCCTTTGTAGTGAAAATGCGCAGGCGGGCGAGCGCTTCTTCATCCGTGGGCTTCTGCACGAAGACGGTTTCGGAAAGATTCATCTCGCGCGCAATGGCGAGCATCTCATCGTCCGAAAGCCCGTCGCCGTCGGTGAACACGGCGAGCGGATTGCCGGAAAAGCGCGTGGTAGTGAAGACATCGAGCGTGTAGTAGCGGTGTTCCATGGCCAAGATTCCCTGCGAGCAGCGAGCGTGGTCAGATGCGCTGGAGCTGGGCGACCGTCCTTTCGTTGACAAGGTTTCCGGTATTCAAAGTCGATTTTGGTTCGATCAGCACAACATGAACTTCTTCGTCGGCCGTGGGACAGTGCTCGACGCCGTGCGGCACGATGATGAACTCGCCTTCGCGCACCACTGCCTCTCGGTCGCGAAATTTCATTCGCAGCGTGCCTTTGACTACCAGAAACAGTTCATCTTCGTTTTCATGGTGGTGCCAGACGAAATCGCCTTGGAATTTGACGGCGCTGAGACAACAGTCGTTCACTTCGCCGAGAATGCGCGGATTCCAGTGATCGGAGAATTGCGTGAATTTCTGCTTGAGATTGACCGTGTCCATGACCTCACCCCTGAGTTGATTAGAGACTGTGAACGGTTTCCGCGACGGAATCGAGGACGCGCCGCGTCGTTTCCGGCTTCCCGGTCTCGGAATAGATGCGCAGGACGTTTTCCGTGCCCGACGCGCGCACCATCACCCAGCCCGTTTCACCGAGATAAAGTTTGATGCCATCCAGATTCTCCCGTTGCACGACGGGAAAATCGAGAACTCGCCTCAGCTTGCCATCGGAAAAATGCGAGATGGCCTTTTCTTTTTGCCCCGGCTTGAGCTCGAGATCCACACGCCCGTAATGATATTCGCCGAACTCTGCGTGCAGCGCCGAAAGCAACTCACCGAGCGATTTGCCGTGCCAGGCCATCAATTCCGCAAGAAAGAGCGCGGAAACCGTCGCATCACGTTCAGGAAGATAGAGGCTTGTGCCGATGCCTCCGCTTTCCTCGCAGCCAATCAAAATGTTTTGCTCGAGCATCAATTCGCAGATGTATTTGAAGCCGATCGGGACTTCGTGAAGCTTGCGCGCGAATTTAGCGGCGAGTTTGTCGATGAGCTTGGTGACCGAAAAAGTTTTGGCAATGTCGCCTGGAAGGTTCCGCGTCCCTGCCAGATGCCAGACGAGCAGTGCAAGGATTTGATGCGGAGTCACGAATGCGCCGGTGCGGTCAATGGCGCCAATGCGGTCACCATCGCCGTCGGCGCAGAAGCCCGCATCATATTTGCCCGCGAGTGCGGCTTGTCGAAGCGCGGCAATATGCGGCTCGATCGGTTCGGGGTGCACACCGCCGAAACGCGGATCGCGCGTTCCGCGAGTTTCGTCGCAGGGAATGCTGTTTCGCCGAAAAAGCTCCGGCAGCAAGCCGGCAGCAGCGCCGTGCATGGGATCAAAGACGAATCGCAGTTTCGCGTTGCGCAGACGCTTCCAATCCACGAATTTTTCGAGTGCATCGAGATACGGCCCGCGAGGCTCGAGGGAGTGAATCAAATCCTTGCCTGGCGGAAGCGGTGGCACGCCTTTCTGCAAAACAGCTTCGAGTTCGTTTTCGATTTGCGCGACGATCGAAGGAAGCGCGCTGCTGCCGTAGCTCGCCTTGTATTTGATTCCATTCCAGCGATATGGATTGTGGCTCGCAGTGATGACTATCCCACCAGCAGCCTTCTGGTGCCGCACCAAAAAAGAGATTGTAGGTGTGGGGCAAGGCTTGTCAGCTAGCCAGACGGGAGTCCCCGACGCGCTGATGACTTCGGCGACCGCGGCGGCGACGCGATCCGAAGCATAACGGTGGTCGTAGCCGACGATTACCCCCTTGCGCCCATCTTCGCCGCGAACCACGTAACGTGCAATCGCGTGCGCCACGATGCGTGCGTTCGCAAACGTGAAGTCATCCGCGATTACGCCCCGCCAGCCGTCGGTGCCAAATTTGATGGAGGTCATTTCTCGTCAGTATAAGCGAAGCAGCAGTGTTGCCAACAGCCGGATTGGCCTGCTCTACAGCAGCTCTTTTCGTTTTTGCTCTTCGAGGTGTTTCACAACTTTGGCGACGTCCTGGGCTCGGTCGCGGGGACAGATGAGCAACGCGTCGGGCGTTTCCACGACGACAAGGTCGCGAACACCGATGGCGGCAACGAATTTCGAGGGTGCCCACAAGAAATTGCCCTCGGCATCGAGCGTGTGCCCCTCGCCCGCGAGCACATTCTCGCCACTCTTCCTCGCCAGCAGTTCGTACACGGCCGCCCAGGAGCCGATATCACTCCAGCCAATTTCCGCTGGGATGACAAAAACACGGTGCGCACCTTCTGTGCGCGTGGCGGGTTCGAGTACCGCATAGTCTACGGAAATGTTTTCCAGCTTTTGATACATGGCGCGAAGCCGAGGCTCGTAGCTGCGCGTCCCGATGAAGCCGGCGAGTTCTTCGAGCGCGGCGTGCGTCTTCGGCAAGAAACTCTTCAGGTTTTCGAGGAATGTCGAAACGCGCCAGAAGAACATGCCTGCGTTCCAGTGGTATTTGCCGGAAGCGACGTATTCCACGGCAAACGGCAGCGCTGGCTTTTCCGTGAAACGCTTCACCGCAAACACTGGAAAACCTTTAGCGGAAATCGGCTCGCCCATGCGTTCGATGTAGCCGAAGCCGGTCTCCGGCCGCGCCGGAGGAATGCCAAGAACCACCATGCGCCCTGGCTCGCGAGCCACTTCGAGCGCAGCGGCGACGATTTCACGATATTTTTGCGGCTGCGCGATGTAATGATCCGCGGGGAGAACCGCAAGCAACGCATCGGCGCGGGAGGCGTGACGTGCATGAATGGCGCCAAGGCCAATGGCTACCGCGGTGTTCAAACCCTTCGGCTCGATCAGCACGTGTTTGCGGGCAACCGCCGGGACTTGCTTCCGAACGGCCGCGGCTTGCTCCCCGTTGGTCACTGTCCAGATGCGCTCGGCAGGAATCAGCGGGCGCAGCCGCGCCACGGTCTGCTCTAACATGGTTTCCTTGGCGACAATATTTAGCAGTTGCTTCGGCGTGCGCGTCCGGCTCCGCGGCCAGAACCGCGTCCCGCGCCCCCCGGCAAGAATCACCGCATGGGTAACCAAATTTTGGCTGGGCATGGAAGGTCTTCCTACGCAAAAACCGTCTTTTCAATTTCTCGCCACGAGTAATTTTCCTGCTTGAGACGATCCCGTAGTGTTTGCAGATCAGGAACATAGGTTCGTAACAGTTTTGTGGGTTCAGCGGGATTCACCGCGAATTTGTGTAGACTCGAGGGAATTAGCCAGCATTCGCCACATTCGTATCTTGCTGTATTGCCATTCCAGGAGAACTCACCCCTGCCGCTCAAGATGACGTACAGATCAAAATGCTCGGGACTGGATGTGACTTCCGCGTCCGTTGTCAGTTTCCAGCGCTCCGTCGCGAAGTATTTACAGGCTGCAAGCAACACCTTGTGTGACCAATGCGACGGCAAACCCAGCCGCGATACTTTACCGCCAATCGAACGGCCAAATTCAATTGTATCCAGGGCTTTTTCGATGTGCAGTTCCCTGGGCCGCCCCTGAGCATCCACGCGGCCATAATCGTAAACGCGATACGTCAGGTCGGAGTATTCCTGAATTTCGCAGAGCACCATACCTGGCCCAATCGTGTGGGGCGTGCCTGCTGGCACGAAAAATGTGTCGCCGGGTTGCACGCGCCAGTGAACAAACATTTCCTCGAGCTTTTGACTTTCGATGGCGTTCACAAACTTGTTTCGGTCGGTTTTGGGAACAAGTCCGATGAGTACATGCGCCTCAGTTTCGGCCGAGATTGCATGCCACATTTCCGTTTTGCCGCGGCCGCCGGCGGCTTGTTCGTGAGCGGCAGCATAAGCATCGTCCGGATGAACTTGGATGGAAAGCTTGTCATTTGGAAAGATGAACTTGACCAGGATGGGAAAGTCGCCTGGCATCTTGAAACGCGTGCCGCGCCACTCCGGCGGCATCTCTCGCCAGGCTTCGCCAAGCGTCTTCCCTGCAAAAGGACCCGTCGCAACTCGGCAATCGATGCCTGTGAGCCAGACCTCGCCAATGGGCTCCGGCAAATTCGTTTTTTCAGGAAAAAACGGCGCGAGCGAGCGCGTCCCCCAGATGCGCTCCACAAATTTTGGCTCGATGCGAAAGGGCTCGGGCTTCACAGTCGATCTAGGCGGCGGCTTCCGCGCGCGCGAAGAAGCGCTCGAGGCGGCGCAAGCCTTCCTCGATGCGCTCGATGGACGTTGCATAGGAAAGCCGCAAATACCCGGGCGCGCCGAACGCTTCGCCCGGGACGACGGCGACGTGCGCTTTATCCAGAAGCATCTTGGAAATTTCCGTACACGATTTCGCCAGCGCCTGCTTGCCTCCAACCTTGCTCAAATGCTCAGAAATGTTCGGGAAGGCATAAAACGCTCCGCCAGGCCATTCGCACGTGACTCCGGAAATCGCGCGCAGCCCTTCGACAATGCGTTTGCGGCGCTTCGCGTATTCCGCCAGCATCGCCGGCACGGTCTCCATCGTGCCGGTCATGGCTTCAAGCGCCGCATACTGCGCGACCGAAGTCGGGTTCGACGTGGACTGGCTCTGCAATTTGATCAACGCCTGAATCAGCGCTTCCGGCCCCAGCGTGTAGCCGATGCGCCAGCCGGTCATCGCAAACGTTTTCGACATCGAGCCGATGATGATGACTTTATCCTTCGCCCGCGGCGCGCTGGCGATCGAGTACGGCTTGTTGGGTTCATAAGTAAAGTGCGAGTAGCACTCGTCGCCCATCAGCCACACGTTGTGTTTCTTACAAACCGCGAGAATCCTCTCGTACTCTTCCGGCGGCACGACGCCTCCGGTTGGGTTGCACGGCGAGTTCACAATCAAGAGCTTTGTTCTTGGCGTGATGGCTTTTTCAATCACAGAGGCGCGCAAAGTGAAACCGTCTTCCGGATTCGTCCCGACGAACACCGGCGTTCCTCCTGCATATTTCACGATGTCCGGAAAACTGACCCAGTAGGGAGAGGCGATGATGACCTCGTCGCCGCGCTGAATGAGCACGCTGATGACGTTGAAAATCGAGTGCTTGCCGCCGACGCTGACTACACACTCCCACGGCTCGAACGACGAATGAAGTTCGCGCTTGTGCCACGCGCAAATCGCTTCGCGCAACGGCATAATCCCGCCAGCAGGCGTGTACTTCGATTTGTCTTCTTGAATCGCGCGGATCGCAGCTTTCTTGATGTGGTCCGGCGTAGGGAAGTCCGGCTCGCCAGGGCCGAAGTCGGCAATGTCCATGCCTTTGGCTTTCAGCTTTTCCGCTTCCGCAAGGACTGCCGCGGTTGGCGAGATTTGGATACGGTTGATGCGGTCGGTGAGTTGCACCTCTAGCTCCTTCCGGCGATGGGCAAGTATGCAGTCAACAGTTTACAGGCAGGGCCGAGCAGAGCAAACACCGAATTGGCCTGCTCCCCATATATTTTGTGCTGCGAAGCTGGTTTGAGACGGAGGCCTTCGCTATGAGACTTTGGCGCGCAGGCGCTGCTCGACGATGACCGGTACCAAGCCGTCCAGCGGCCCGCCGTGCTGAGCAATCTCTCGGACGAGCTTGGAACTCAGGTAGCTGTACGGTTCGCCGGGCAACATGAAGACGGTTTCCAAGCGCGGCTCGAGTTTCCGGTTCATCAGCGCCATTTGCAATTCGTATTCGTAATCGGAAACAGCGCGAATGCCGCGGAGAATGACACCGGCGCCGCGTTTGCGCGCATAGTCGATCAGCAGCCCATCGAACACGTCCACTTCCACGGCGGCCCATTTTTTCGTGACTTCTCGCAGCATCTCGACGCGCTCAGAAACGCTGAACAGCGGCTGTTTGTCGGTGTTGCGAAGCACGGCCACAATCAGGAGATCGAACATTTTTTCGCCGCGCTCGATCAGGTCGAGGTGGCCGTTGGTCACCGGGTCAAACGAGCCCGGATAAATGGCAATGGACGTCTTCATTTTCGCGGCTGGTGGAAACGCGGGGCTATTCTAACTCAAGGGGCGCGGAATGAGCGACTTGCAACCTTACGGCGCAACCATCCCGACCAACCTTCCGCGATTTTGCAAATCCTCTTCGCAGAAAGACGGAGATGTGACAGTATGCGTACGCTGGTGCTACATAGCAGTAACTTGCACTCTAATTTGGCGTGGAGGGGTCGACTCAGTCATGGTTCACAATTTCGTTGCAAGCTTCGGTTGGCGAGGGCTCCTCTTGTTGTTTCTACTTGCGCTTCTGATTCCGAAACCGACCGGCGCGCAGCAGCCCGCGTTGAATCTCATGCCCATGCCTGCCAGCGTGCAACCAGGCACCGGAAGCCTGCGCGCGGACTCTTCTTTCTCCGTTGCGCTGAGCGGTCACGCCGAGCCGCGGCTCGAACGCGGCGTGGAGCGATTTCTCCAGCAACTGGCGCGGCAAACGGCGATTCCGTTGAACCTCAAGCCCTCCAAGTCCGCGCAAGCCACGCTGGTCATTCACACCGACCACGCCAGCAAGGAAATCCAGGAAGTCGGCGAGGACGAATCCTACGCTCTTGAAGTGACCGCCGGGGGCGCAAAGCTCACCGCGCCGACGCCTCTCGGCACCCTGCACGGTTTGCAAACTTTTCTGCAACTCGTGGATGTGTCGACCAATGGTTTTGCCGCGCCCGCCGTGACAATTCAAGACAAACCGCGCTTCCCGTGGCGCGGGCTGATGATCGATTCCGCGCGACACTTCACTCCTCTGGACGTGATCCGTCGCAACCTGGATGGCATGGATGCCGTGAAGATGAATGTTTTTCACTGGCACCTCTCGGACAATCAGGGCTTCCGCGTCGAAAGCAAGAGATTTCCCAAGTTGCAAGAGCTGGGCTCCGACGGGCGGTATTACACGCAAGAAGAAATCCGCGACGTGATTGCTTATGCGCGGGATCGCGGCATCCGCGTAGTCCCGGAATTTGATATTCCCGGCCACAGCACTTCTTGGTTTGTCGCTCATCCGGAACTGGCAAGCGGCCCTGGTCCTTACGAAATCGAGCGGCGCTGGGGCGTCTTCGATCCCGCCATGGACCCCACGAAAGAGAGCACTTACAAGTTTCTCGACCAATTTATCGGCGAGATGGCGAGGCTCTTTCCCGACCAGTTTTTTCACGTGGGCGGCGACGAAGTGAACGGCAAGCAGTGGGACGCCAACAAGGAGATTCAAGAGTTCAAGCGCGCCCACAGCCTCAAAGACAATCAGGCGCTGCAGGCGTATTTCAACAGGCATCTCCAGCCAATCGTCCAAAAGCACGGCAAAAGCATGATTGGCTGGGACGAAATTCTCGATCCGACCCTGCCGAAGAACATCACCATTCAGTCCTGGCGCGGACCGGCTTCGCTGGCCGCTGCCGCGAAGCAGGGCTACCGCGGACTCCTTTCGAATGGCTATTACCTGGATCTCGGCTGGCCTGCGGCGCGGCATTACGCCATGGATCCGATGAGCGGCGACGCGGCCAACCTCTCCCTGGAGGAACAGCAGCGCATTCTCGGCGGCGAGTCCTGCATGTGGGCAGAATACGTCGACGCCGAAAACATCGACTCGCGGATCTGGCCGAGAAATGCCGCCATCGCGGAGCGCCTCTGGTCTCCCGCGGATGTTCGCGATCCCGCTTCCATGTACGCGCGGCTGGATTTCGTCGCCACGCGGCTGGAGTGGCTTGGCCTGACTCACCGAACGTCCTATTGGCAAATGCTTCGCCGCATTGCGGGCGCCGCGACGCCCGAGGAGTTTGCCGCGCTGCGCACGCTGACGGATGAACTGGAGCCTGTGAAGGACTACACGCGGGAACAAACCGCCCCGGCGGAGCCGACCAGCCTTACGCCCATGAATCGCGTTGTCGACGCCGTGCCCTTGGAGAGCGACGCTGGCCGTCGCTTCGGTGAACTCGTCGACAAATTCATTTCGACGTCCTGCCTCGATGGCGACACAGTGGCGCGGCTTCGCGCGCAGTTCACCGCCTGGCGCGACAATGATGCCAAGTTGCAGCCCCTCGCCGAGCGCTCCTTGCTGGTTTACGAAGTAGCAGGCAGGTCGCGGGACCTCTCTGCGCTCGGAACAATGGGGCTTGCCGCGCTCGACGCCATGTCCAAACGTCAGCCGGTGCCGGATTCATGGAAGGCGCAACAGCTCGCGAGGCTCAAACAATGGAAGGAACAGAAAGCGCAGTTACTCCTTATTCCTGTGTCGGCAGTGCAAAAACTAGTCGAAGCCGCCGCAACTGGCGGAACTTGCGCGAACGGGAAGTGAAAATCGGAAAATAAAGAACGCGATGCAGCGGTTCAGTCCGCGGTGGACGGCTGGTTATGGCACACGCCGTCGCCCGAATCGTGAAACGTCTGACCTTCTACCGGAATGAATTCCCAGTGGTATGTTCCCGGAGCTAGCGTGAGTTTAAGCACGCCGTAAGTCTTCCAGTTGCGCACTTCGCTGTTCGGAGTCGGCACGCCGAGCGGGCGGATGCCGTGTGCTGAGTCAGGGTTCCCTTGGGGATCCTGAGGAGCAAACCGCTCGTAGGAATGTTCATGGCCCGCAAGAATCAGGTCGGCATGTGCGGCGTACAGGTCTTCCCAGAAGGGCCGGAGCTGCGGATGCAAGGCATGCTTCTTGTACACGCCGCTGCTAAAGAGGGCGTGGTGGCCGTAAGCCAGAATGCACGCGTTCGGGTGCCTCGCGAGATCCTCTCGCAGCCAGGTTTCCTGCGGCGAGCCTTTGTCGCAGCCACCCATCGCTTTGATGTTGCAATTGGTGTTCAGCACCACGATGTGCCAATCCCCCAAATCATAACTGTAGTAGCCTTTTTCGGCCGGACCTGCCTGCGCGCCCCAATACTGGAAATAGCCGGTAGCGTTGTGCTCCCCGTATTCGTGATTCCCCGGGGCGGGCTTGGTGCGGTCCTTGAACGCCCCCCATGCAGCGTCGTAGCAATCTTTGAACTGCTCCGGGGTCCCTTTGTCGTAGGCCAAGTCGCCTGCCGCAAATACGGTTCCTGGAATCCCCTCGATTAACTTGGCGGTGGCCTCGGCGCTTTGCAGGTGCTTGCACGTGGCGATGTCACCGGCCCCAAGGAGGGTGAAGGTTTGGTCGGCACTGCCGTTTTGCGCGGTCTTGCGGCGTGCGAGCTCCTGCTGAGGGACTGGGACAGCAGGCCCAGACTGAGCATGAGCCGCTGCGGTCAGGCAGAGAATCAGAGTCGCAAGGAAACCGATGCGGGCGATTTGATGGATTTGCCAGAGCTTTGCGGCCAAACAAGTAAACATATTCTCCATCCGCCTTTCTTAGATTATCACCGAGCATTTGGAAATCTCCCTAAATCTTGCTTGCTAGGATTCATCGACGGGAAACGATGGTTGACCGTATAGGTGTAGGAACTAAGACTGTTTTGGTCCTATTCTAAACTACAGTAAATAAGAGGCTTATCTGCAAACTTAGACGGAATAGGAGGTTGACTTTTGTGAATGCACGAGTGTATTATATGTGCGACTAGAACGGTCGCATATGTGGGGGAAGCGAGGAAGTCTCAGGCTCGATGTTCAAGCTTTCCAAGAAAGCCGATTACGGGTTGATTGCCGTCAAGCACCTGGCACTGCATCGTGGCGACCACGCCTGCAGTGCAAGCGAAATCGCGGAAGAGTACGGTATCTCCGCAACGCTCATGGCCAAGGTGCTCCAGAAACTGGCTCACAAGTTCATTGTGGCGGCAAAGCACGGTTCGAGTGGGGGCTATCAACTGTCTAAGGAGCCCTCTCAAATCAGCGCTTTGGATGTGATTTCGGCGATTGATGGCCCGGTGCTGATTACGTCGTGCGTCACAAACCATGGCGATTGCGACGCGACCCAGCGATGTTCGGTGAAAGAGCCGTTACGCCGCGTGAACGAGAGCATCTTAAATGTGTTGAGCGCGGTGACGATTGCGCACATGAGCGAGGATCCGCAGGAGCCCGCGCTCGTGGCACTACGAACTTAGCCTGCCTGCTGCAGGCAGGAGAAGAGGGAACCATGGCCGTCAAATTGCCGATTTACATGGATAATCACGCCACCACGCCCGTCGACCCGCGTGTGGTGGAGGCAATGATGCCGTATTTCACCGGCAAGTTCGGGAATGCGGCAAGCCGCAACCACTCCTTCGGCTGGAGCGCCGAAGAAGCCGTGGAAAATGCGCGCCAGCAAGTGGCCTCGCTGATCAACGCCACGGGGAAGGAGATTATCTTCACCAGCGGCGCCACGGAATCCGACAACCTGATGATCAAAGGCATCGCGGAAATGTTCCGCGAGAAAGGCAACCACATCATTACCCAGTCGATCGAGCACAAAGCCGTGCTCGACACTTGCAAGAACCTGGAGAAGCATGGTTTTGAGGTTAGCTATCTGCCGGTGCAGCGTGACGGCCGCGTCAGCTTGGACGACTTGAAAGCAGCCATCAAGCCGACCACGATTTTGATCACCATCATGTACGCCAACAATGAAATTGGCGTGGTCAACCCCATCGCGGAAATCGGCAAGATTGCCAAGGAACACGGGATTTTCTTTGCAGTGGATGGCGTGCAGGCGGTGGGCAAAATTCCCGTTGACGTTCAGAAGGACAACATCGACCTGCTGGCCATCAGCGCACACAAGATTTATGGGCCGAAGGGCGTCGGCGCGCTATACGTGCGGCGCCGCAATCCGCGTGTGCAGCTCTCCGCCATCATCGACGGCGGCGGCCACGAGCGCGGCATGCGTTCCGGCACGCTGAACGTCCCCGGCATCGTGGGCTTGGGCAAGGCTTGCGAAATCGCACAAAAGGAGATGCCGGAGGAGAGCGTGCGACTCCGCGGCCTGCGCGACCGCCTGAAAGCCGGTCTGGAAGCCAAGCTGGACGAAGTTTATGTCAATGGTTCGATGGAACACCGCCTGCCCAACAATTTGAATATGAGCTTCGCCTATGTAGAAGGCGAGTCGCTGCTCATGGGCATCAATGACGTGGCGGTTTCTAGCGGTTCGGCTTGTACCTCGGCAACCCTGGAACCCAGCTACGTACTCAAAGCCCTAGGTGTAGGGGAGGATCTCGCCCACACCTCGATTCGATTCGGCCTTGGCCGTTTCAATACGCAGGAGGAAGTCGACTACGTCATCGACAAGATGGTCCAGGTCGTCACCAAGCTGCGCGAGCTTTCGCCGCTCTACGAAATGGCCAAAGAGGGAATCGATATCTCCAAAATGAAATGGCAAACCGCCTAGAAGGATTGTGAAAACAAACAATGGCAAATGAAGGAACAATTCGGATCCATCGCTCCATCGCAGGCACGGGCGCGGCTTTCCGCGTGAGCTTCGTGCCCTACGATGCCGAGGAGGAGAGTGGGGGGGAGCGCGCTTTCCGCGAACTGCAGCAGGTGCGCGCTTTCTTGAAGATGCTCGGGCTCGGAGCGGAGTACATTAAAGATGCTCTTCGCCAGCTGACCGCGGGCCGTTCGGCTTCCGTGCCGAACGTCACGCTTTCGGAAAAGGCCGTGAAAAGCGCGGGTTTCGTAAGTCTCGAAAATCTGGCCAGGAGCAACGGGTAACATTTAATGAAGTGCGAAATTCGTCCGAGTAGGGGCGCAGAGAGCATTCTAAAACTACA
>QHYJ01000034.1:23203-24482 GCA_003223255.1 Acidobacteriota bacterium
GGCATACAGCGACAAAGTAGTGGATCACTACAACAACCCTCGGAACGTCGGCAGCCTCCCGAAAAATGATCCTAACGTCGGGACCGGCCTCGTCGGCGCGCCGGAATGCGGCGACGTGATGAAGCTGCAGATGAAGATCAATCCGGAGACGCAGGTCATTGAGGAAGCCAAGTTCAAGACCTTCGGCTGCGGGTCGGCCATCGCCAGCTCTTCGCTGGCCACGGAATGGGTGAAGGGCAAAACTGTCGATGAGGCGCTGGCTATCAAAAACACGGACATCGTGCGCGAGCTATCGCTTCCGCCGGTGAAGATCCACTGCTCCGTGCTCGCGGAAGACGCCATCAAGGCGGCCATCGGCGACTGGAAGAAGAAGAAAAGCATCGAAGTGCCGGCGGCTGAGAAGGCGTCGCACTAAGACTGGGGCTCCTGCACCTCCCGCCCTCCTCCCTTGTCAGAGCCCCCAGCGGACGTGTACGGGAGTGCGGCAGGGCGGAAGGAGCTAAGCGCTTTAGAATGAACACTTACGCAAAAATAGCGGAGGACGTGGCAAACGTTCCAGCCATCCACCTCACCGAGCGCGCCGCAAAACAGATTCGCAAGCTGCTCGAGAAGGAAGGCGTGTCGCCGGAAGTTGGCGGGCTGCGCGTCGGCGTGCAGGGCGGCGGCTGCTCCGGGTTGTCCTACGCGATGCGCCTGGACACCCAGCCGCGCGACCGTGACAAGATTTTCGAAGAGCACGGCGCCCGCATTTTTGTGGACCCAAAGAGTTTTCTGTACCTGAATGGCACGACGCTGGAGTACGAAGAGACGCTCATGCGCCAGGGATTTGTTTTCCAGAACCCCAACGCGGCGCGCAATTGCGGCTGCGGCAGCTCTTTTACGGCGTAAGGTAGCACAGGCATTCTTGCCTGTGTCTTCGCTTCACGAAGGTTCCCGTGGGGAGAGTTGCGCAGGCGAGTCAAACAAGTGGTTGGCAGCCGCTCTCGCCAGCCACTTTTTTTGTGCCTGCTGAGGAGTTCCTGAAAAAGTTATGAGCACGGTTCCCACATCTGTCCAAGCGCCGCTAGTTTGCTGGAATTGCCACGAGCGTACACTGGGCACGCACTTCTGCTCGAGCTGCGGCAAGCTGCTACAGTTGCCGCCCGGGATTGATTATTTCGCGTCGTTCGAGATGCCCCGCAACCTGTGGATTGAAATGGGGGCGCTGGAGCAGAAATTCCTGCAGCTCAGCTGGAAGCTGCATCCGGACAATTTTGTGAACGCGAGCGAGCAGGAGCGC
>QHYJ01000216.1:0-590 GCA_003223255.1 Acidobacteriota bacterium
ATAAGAAGACTCGTTGAGGGCGACTAAATATGTTGCATGTAGCGCAACATTGAGCTAGCCTCCTTCCTAATCTGAGGGGGTGCCGGGTGAGCTTTCCGTTATCTCCGCGCCGACTCTTTCCAATCCCAGTATTGATGAATTGAGGAGGTCTTTATGCGCTGCGTAAGGATGCTTTTGGGATTCATGGTGCTACTCGCCTTTGTTGTTCTATCGATGGCCGTCTCGCTCTCTGCGCAAACGGCGTCAACGTCAACAGTGACGGGCACAGTCTCCGACAAGACGGGGTCTACCGTTCCGAACGCCAAGGTCGATTTGGAAGATGTGGGCACTAAAGCGCTCCTCTCGGCCACCACAGGCAGCGACGGGAGCTACATATTTCCTTCAGTGCGTCCGGGAAACTATAACGTAATCGTTTCGGGGAAAGGTTTCCGGCAAACAGTGGTCAGCGGCGTAAAGGTCGAGATTGGCAAATCGGCGCTCGTTAACGCCGTCCTGGAAGTTGGGGGGATGACCGAGGTCGTCGAGGTCAACGCCGGCACCGGTGTCGAGTTGCAGACACTAGATGCCAGCGTGGGCGATGTGCTCGATTC
>QHYJ01000216.1:613-4587 GCA_003223255.1 Acidobacteriota bacterium
ACATGCCGACGTTGAGCCGGGATGCCACGGCCCTGGTGCTACTCCAGCCCATGGCGATTCCGGGATTTAACGGCCCCGGCGGAACCGGCGATGGTAACTCGAGTGGCGGAACGATAGCGGGCGCGCGCATGGACCAGAACACTTTTATGCTTGATGGCGGCGATGCCACCAGCAACATGGAGGGAGGAGGCGGTTACAACACCGGGTTCGTCGCTACCCCGAGGGCAGTTGTCCCTACCCCGGTAGAAAGCCTCGAGGAGTTCCGCGTACAAACGAACAACGCTGGTGTTGACTTCACTCGTTCGCTTGGTGCCGAAGTTCAGATGGTCACTCGACGGGGCAGCAACGATTGGCACGGTGCCGGCTACTGGTATCACCAAAATGATGAACTGAACGCGAATGACTGGTTCCGCAACAAACGAGCCGTTGAGAATCCTGAATGGCGGGATAACCGTTATGGTGGTCGGATCGGCGGGCCGATTTGGACGAACCGGACCTTCTTCTTCCTCCATGAGGAAGAGCGTCACTTCTTCACGTCGTCGGTATTTCAACGGTTGGTACCGTCTGATGCTCTTAGGGTTGGCGTCTTGAAATTCAAGGACGCAGCTGGCACTGTCCACGCGTTCAATCTGAACCCCACGCCCACGCTTGACCCGGCCGCGTGCTCGGCCCCTTGCAGCGATAACGATCCTCAGATTGGCACAATGCTACCGGCCGACAATGGCACACTTGACCCACGGATGATAGGCCTTAACCCCGCCATTGCCGCCGAATGGGCTAATATGCCCGCACCTAACGATTTCTCCGCAGGCGATGCAGCGCTGAGAGCACCGTTTTTCACGAGCACGGTGCCGAACCTTAGCAACGAACACTTCGCCGTGCTCCGGCTGGATCACAAGATCAATGACAAATGGGATTTCATGGGATCGTATCGCTATAGTACGTCTGCCATTACTCCTCCTAACATTCAGGAAGATATTGGAGGGATCGCGAAGGGCTGTCAGAAAGGCGTGCCATGCCCTCTGGCTAGCCGCCCGCTACAGCCACGATTCTTGGTCGCGGGCTTAACTGGGCGACTAACGCCAAATCTGGTGAACGACTTCCATTTCGATTGGTTGCGCCACTTGTGGTCTTGGATTGCTCCCGGGGCGGGCATCCCGGTGCCTGGACTGAACAACGGTTCCGCTTGTGGTGCCGTTGCGCCGTGTAGTGACGCCAGGCTACAGATCTGGTCAGAAAGCCGGATCAACGCCATGGTGCCTATTAACGTCAACACCCAACAGGCGCGTCAACGCGTCTGGAACGGCCAGGACTACACGTTTATCGACAACCTGTCTTGGATTAAGGGCAAGCACGCGTGGAACTTCGGAGGGCGTGTACAGCTCCAGCACTTCTTGCACGTCCGGGATGACAAGGTAGTGGGCGGTATAACCACCCCGCTCTACTTTGTGGCGCGCGGCGGTCAGTTTCTGGATATTGGTGGAATTCCCATTCCGTCCTCCGTTGTGACTGCAGACAAAAGCACGTATAGACGCGCGTACATTTCTGCGCTCGGAATGGTGGACAGCGCCACACAGGTGTTAACCCGCGCCGGCGACTTGAGTCCACAGCCAGCCGGGAGCACCATCACACAGAAAGAAAAGGTGAATGCCTACGAACTCTATTTCGGGGACACGTGGCGAGTGACCCCCTCCCTGACGCTGAGCTACGGACTGACTTGGGGCGTGCAGATGCCTCCGTACGATCCGACCGGCAAGACGGCCATGATGATCGACACTAGCACTGGCAAACCAATTGACGCTAAGTCTTACTTGGCAGCAAAAAGCGCCGCCGCTCTGAACGGAGATGTGTTCAATCCGACGGTTGGCTATGTACCGATTAAGAGCACCGGGCGGAAATATCCATTCGACCCGGACTACACGAACTTCGGTCCTCGCCTGGCCTTTGCCTGGAATCCCAGTTCCGGCGGCCCACTGGACATGCTCCTTGGGAACAAGAAGACGGTGCTTCGCGGCGGCTGGTCGCGAGCCTTTGAGCGTAAGAACGGCGTGGGACTTGTTCTGACGCCGGCGTTGGGTATCGGGTTTGGCGACCTCTCTGTCTGTACAGCCCCTGACACTACCGGCGCGTGCAGCGGATTCTCTGATCCGACTACTGCCTTCCGAATCGGAGTGGATGGTAACCACATCACCGTTCCGCCCCTTCCCGCAGTCAGCGGTGGGGTAATCATCCCCGGCCAGGGATCACCCAGCAACCTTGGGCCGGCGAGCGCCAACAGCGTCTTCGAGAGCCGAGACTTCCGTCTTGATCCGCACTACACTACTGGCGGCTCAGATTCCATCGACTTCAGCATTCAGCGCGAGTTGCCCGGCAAGATGATCCTGGAAGTAGGATATGTGGGCCGCTGGTCCCGGGACCTTTACGGGAACATTGACCTAAATGCAATCCCATATATGTTTACGCCCAAGGGGACCAACCAGAGCTTTGCAAAGGCCTTCGACGCCGTAGCTGCTCAGCTCCAGGCGGGTGTGCTTCCATATCTTGATAAGAATGAAACAATGCCGAATCCGAATTTCACTGTCCAACCTTGGTTTGAAGCCATGTTGGGTGGTGCCGGCAGCGGTTTCTGCCAAACTTCAACCGGTGCACCGGTTGCGTGCACAATTGCTGCTGCCCAGTTTGATCAGGATAATGGCAATCCCTTCTGGCCTGCTCACGGCGCCGGTGCGCTTTGGTTTCTCTTGGAGCCGAACTTCGCCACTGGGCCGATGACCCTCGCCAATACCCAGGTCGGATCGCTGGATTGGAGCGGAAGCTTCACCTACGCAAACTACCACGCCGGGTTCGTGACCCTGCGTTCACGCGCCTATCGCGGATTAACCTTTGATGCCAACTACACCTATTCCCACTCGCTGGATAACTTCGGCATAACGCAGGAATGCACCGGCGCCATTCCCGACGCCTTTGACCATCATCGGAGCTATGGTCCGTCGTTGTTCGACCGGCGCCACACGTTCAATCTGCTAGTCAACTACGAACTGCCTTTCGGTAAAGGCAAGAGCATGGCCAACGGCGCGTACGCGGATAAGGTGTTGGGCGGCTGGTCTGTCTCTGGCGTCTACGTTGCTGCTAGCGGCTTGCCCGACATGGTCTATGACTCGGCTGCATGCTTTTCGGAATTCGGCAGCACGCCGTCAAACGGAAACTCGAACGGGATGATTCCAATAGGACCCGGCACATTCAATCAAACACGCGTGAACAATCCTACGCTTTCCACTTCCGGTTATGGTTCTGGGAGCACCGGAGGGGTGCCGAACATGTTCCAAAACCCGGATGCGGTGGTTGCCAGTTTCCGCTACCCGACGTTTGATGACAAAACTCTTGGTTTTGGCCGCGTTCGCGGTCCGATGCGTTGGAACGTGGACTTGGCTTTATCGAAGATGACGCGCATCACCGAACGCTTCTCCACACCACGTGATGTTCGGCAGTGGAGGTGATTCGTATTTCTCTAACCAGCCGGGCATGGACATATCCGGGCCTGGCGCCTTTGGTGTACCCAGTAACCAATACAATTCGCCCCGATACATTCAGATGGGCCTGCGGTTCGACTTCTAGAAAGAGGCGCAGCCGCATTGTCCAGGGGTCAGGTCGTTGACCTGACCCCCTTTTTCTTGGTGGTCGTGCATTATGATATCGGGAAGATGGTGAGTATCCGCATGAACCTGGCGAGAACGTGATTGAGGGCCTTGTAAAGCCGGCCCGGCGTGAGTTTCTTCGTGTCTCCCTGCTCGGGAGTGGCGCTCTCCTTCTGGGGTTCGACAAACTCAGCGGCTTCGCGCGACCGCAAAACGAGCGAGACAATCCGTTTCAGGGCGGCAAGCAGCTTGGCACTCTTGAATTCAAGGGAGAAAGCCAAGCGCCGCTTGATACGATGATCGGGGCGGGCCTGGACGCGCGTCAGTTTTCGGACCTTT
>QHYJ01000219.1 GCA_003223255.1 Acidobacteriota bacterium
GGATCCGGGCTGAACGTAAAGGTGCGAATCCGATGAGGCTGTAGATGCGAAGCAACCAGGATCTGGTGCACGGTGCTGCGCGGCAGCCTCAAGTCCTTGGCGAGCGTTCGTACACTCCAGCGGCTGTAGTGCTCCGGCTGTTGGCAGGCTCGGGTCTGCACCCGCTGCACCACTTCCTGGTCATATTTTACAGGTCGACCGGAACGAGGGGCATCCTGGAGACCCTCCAGCCCTTGGTTGGCAAAACAACGGCGCCATTTGCCGACGGTCACTTCAGGCATCTCGAGCTCGTCAGCGATTTGCTGATTGCTCTTGCCGGCAACAGCCGCCAAAACAATCCGACATCGCTGCACTAGACCCTGCCGAGTGGATGGTGACCGCACCAGTTGACGCAGCTTGGCTTGCGTAGTCGGGTCCGTCGAGACGGCAGGAGCGACTCTCGGCATGCCCCCAACTATAGCTCAGGACTGAAATAATATAAAGAACTATCTAGACGATGTACTAGTCCAGACGCGCGATGGTTCCGATTCCGAACCGTTCTCCACCTTGCCGCGCCGGTCTCGCTTCAACAAGACGCCCGCGTTGAGCCTCAGATTATCGTTTGGCTAAGTGAAAATTCCACTTTGATGGAAGGTCAGTCGGGTAGCTGGCGGCGCGTCGTCCTAAGCCAACCGACCCGCAATTCACTCGGCACACCCGGCAATGACCTCCCCGCTGCCTACCATTTGGATCAGGCCACCGGGATCGAAACCATGATGTATTTCGACATGAGCGAAATGGACTGGATGTCCTTTGAGAACCTGCCCCGCTTTCTCGTCTATCGTTGCTCCACGGTTTCCCAGATTGCGCGCGACGGAACCCAGCGCTTCGGGATTGGTCTCGTTGCCGACCAAGCCACCGGCAATGTTCTGCCGGCAGGCCGAGTGCGCTTTGGCTTTTCAGCCGCAGAGGGCAAGGTAATTCCAGTCCCACATAATCGCTGGTGTCCGCGTTGAGCCGTTGTTCCAGGGCCCGAGCGGCCAGACGCAACGCCTGCCGCCGTGCGAACGTCTCCGCAGCTTCAAAATCCAGTTCGGCCAGCGCCTGAGGACCTAAGAGCGTTTCGCTTTCCAGGTCCGCGGAGAGCCCCCTTTTTTTGGCCTCCTCTGCGGAGACCGGGATCGCTTCGAGTTGTTCATCGGCCCATCGCTCGCAGGCCTCCCAATAGGCTTCGACGCGTTCTCGAAATTGCCGTCACGATTCGATCTGCCGCCGGACCACCGGCGCCTGTTCGGGCGAGACATAGCGGGAACGGGTCTTGCCCTCGACCTTGTGCGTGAGGAGGATTGTCCGCACTTCATCCGGCGTTCACAGAGCGAACCTCGCCGCATCGGTTCCGGATGCGAGAAGGCCGCGCCTTAATTGTGTAATGCGCGAAGGGACTGCAGGTGTGAGATCACCTGCAGTATAGAATACTGCAGGAACAAGAGAAAATCACGCCTTTTCTCGAAAGCGCCACCCTCTGACGGGCGCCCAACCCATTCAACGCGTTCCAACGCGTTACATTGGCTTGACTTCACAGAGGAATCGGCCTACACTACGGGGTTTTTAGGTGGCCCCAAATAGCAAGCAGAGGGGCGGGACTCTCATGGACAAGAAACGACTCGATTATTACAAGAAGAAATTGCTGGCCCGGCGGGAAGAACTAATGAAGACCATCGCCCGCACCCAGGAAGAGGGAAGAACGGCGGACGAAGACCCCACGGTTGACCTGGCAGACAAAGCAGCCAATTCCTACACCAAAGAATTTCTCTTCGGCATGACCAACACGGACCGCTCGCTTTTGAACCTCATTGACAGCGCGTTGAAACGCATCCAGGAAGACGAATACGGCGTCTGCGCGAACTGCCAAGAGGAGATGCAGCAGAAGCGGCTAGAAGCGGTGCCTTGGGCAAAGCACTGCATTGCCTGCCAGGAAAAACTGGAGCAAGGCCTGCTGTAAGAAATCCTAGTCCAAACCAGAAGCATTGCGGCATGCTCTTTCAGATTGTGGACGCTGCAGTCTAACGTTAATCTTTGATTATGTGCCGCAACGGTGCGTATCTTCCTGCCGTGGCAGCAACCACAGCCGGTGCGACTACTTCGAGAGCACATCCAGCGGAAGCACTCCGAAAGAAAAACGGGCTTCTTCAAGCGCTGCGTGCCCGGCTGACCGCAGCCGGCGATGCGCTTGTCAGCATAATCTTTTCCGCCAACTGCCGCATCTGCCACGCACTGCTCGTCGATTCGCACCGCGTGCCCATTTGCCGGCGGTGTTTCGCCTCGAACCCATCCTGGCAGTCATCTGCGAAATTTGTGGTCGCCCTCTTGCAGGATTGGCGCAAAAAGAAACAACAGCTGCGGCTCTGTCCGGCGTGCCAATAGAAACCTATGCCGTTGATTGTGCGCGCAGCTTCTCGATTTATGATGGCCCGCTGGTTCGAGCGATTCTTTTACTGAAATTCGAGCAAATCGCGCCGCTGGGCGCCTGGTTTGCAGACCGGCCGGCCGTGCTTGTCCACAGCGAAGCACAAAAGCTCGCTGCGGATGTCCTCGTTCCAGTACCGCTCCATCAGCAGCGTGAAGGGGAACGTATCTACAACCAGGCAGCGCTGATTTCTAAGCTCCTGGCGAGGCGCTTGTGGCTGCCGCATAAGGCCGTTCTCCTCATGCGTACACGTGCGCGGCCGGACAAGCGGATTCTCAGCCTTAAGGAGCGCTGGGAATCGGTGCGTGGTGTTTTTGCCACACACCCAGGCAGGCGAGCTGACAATCTTCGCGTCCTACTGGTAGATGAGGTGTTGACGCCGGAGCGACCTTGGCTGCCTGTGCGCGAGCGTTACGCGAAACGGGCGCCAAGTCCATGGTCGCACTTACCGCGGCCGGGGCGGTAAGAAATCCCCTTCCAAGCTCGGTGGAATGGTAGAATAGTTCGAGGCAAGCTCAATGGGATCAAACCGGCACATGGCGGCCGATTCCCGGGGGGCTCATACCCCCGAAGCGGCTCGCGTGGCTGCGCCCGGTTCCGAAGCTCCCGCTGGCAGTAGAATCCACAACTCGATTTCCCGCCGGGCATCGTTGATGCAGGAACCTGTCTTGGTCCTTAATGCCACGTACGAGCCGATCAACGTCACTGCGGTGCGCCGGGCCATGGTGTTGATGTTGAAGGGGGTTGCCCAGGCCGAGGAGCTGCACAATGCTGAGGTGCATTCCGCTACTCATGCACACCAAGTCCCATCCGTAATTCGGCTGCTTGCCTACCGTCATATCCCCCAGCAGAGCCGCGCCCTTTCCCGGAAGAATATTCTGCTGCGCGACCGCAATACCTGCCAGTTTTGCGGGCGCGTATTTCCGAGTTCCGAGCTAACGCTGGATCACGTGCTGCCTCGGTCCAGAGGGGGCCGCTCCTCCTGGGAAAACCTGGTAGCCTGTTGCTACCACTGCAATAACACCAAGGGTGACCGCACTCCGGAAGAAGCCGGCCTGAAGCTGGCCCGTAAACCCCGGCCCTTTACATTACACACTTCCCGGCAACTGATGCGGCTGATCGGCCACCGCGACGACCGCTGGCGTAAGTATTTGTTTTATTGAGATTTGCCCTTACTAAATCGATTTTGTCGAAAATTATTTTGTAGTCCAAGGAAACCTTTTTCGCTCCCGTACATCTAATTCTACAAAACCACTTCGAGGACACACCCCGGGAAGCGGTTAGGGCTTGCCCCTAACCGCTTCTCTCCTTTTATGGGTAAATTTTTCCCGAGAATTAAATTCCTGGTTTCAACCGCGCTCACTGGAGCCCGTAGCACCTCTTGTACTTCCTGTCGCTGCCGCAAGGGCAAGGATCGTTTCGGCCCACCTTGGGTGCTGTGCGGCGGACAGTCTGAACCGTATACTCGATTGGAAATAAATCCGCCATGTCGTCTTTGGGATCTAAATCGCTCTCCTCTTGCCTCTCTTCCCGATATTCGCTAAAGCATTCCATCCAGCCCATAGCCTTGCGCAGGTCTGTAATCAGCGGTTCTCGGAATCGCGAACGTTGAAGCGTGCCTTCTTTCCCACGCGATAAAGCTTCTTCGACGTCCTCCCAAGTAATGCTACGCGGATCCACCAAGCCGTTCCGGTAGGCGCGCCGGCGTTCGTCCATTGCTTCGCCGGGCCAAAGGTCCGCGCGAATGTTAGCCAGCGTGCACCAATGTTTGCCCGCTTTCCGGTCGAGCTTTCCGTTCGAGGGTGCGGAATGCGTGCAGAAAGCAGGATCATGATCTCATCGCGGGTCCGCAGGCCTACTTCTACCAACGAAACCATCCCTTCCATCGCTACTGCCCGAACATATTCGTTGGCGTGTTCATTTTCTATCAGCGCAGTCATGCCGATGACGTCTCCGTTCGATACTGACGCCAAGATTTGTCCCAGGTCTTGGGTCACAACGTCGCCTGCCAAGTCAAACGAAAATTTGCCTGGACGCGAAAAGATTGGCACGATGAGCGGGTACGCGCGCGTCTCGCGAAAGAGTGCTAACAAATATAAGGCATGGATGTGCAACATGCAGTCCTGATCTGCAACCCAAGGTTCCGGATTTCTGTCGACTCTTTCGAGAGTTTCGAGGAGGAAGGGGATAGCCTCATCGCGACGAGTGACCGCCTCTGCGATCAGATGCTCAGAAAATGAACCGCAGTGCCGGTCCAATTCGGCGAAGAGTTCTTGATTTCCATTGCGTCGATACCACACTCACGGCTATGCAGTGGCTCAGGGAGTCAAACGCTGTCGTCGTTGGTTATTGCCGCAGGACCACCCAGAGGCCACGTCTTCGCGGACCAAACTTTCCAGCCGGCGTTCCGGCTGGGCCCGATCGAGAGCATGGCGTGTGTCGGTTCCCAAGGGATGACGATGCAATTCGAGATCCTGCAAGAGTGGTTTCAGAGCCAGTTGCGAAGCCGGAGTCACCTCCTCACGGCAATCGCCGATTCCAAAATAAATGCGTCCGTCTTCGCGGCGCGCCGCTCCTTGAGTCAAAAGGTTGCGGGGATAGTTGATAAGACTATCGGCCAGCGACCAATCGCTGGACCAATGGCTCGGGAAGGTGGGCAGCTCGCATGCGTTCTTGCACGGCGGCGATATCGTAAGGAACGCGCCAGAATTCCACTACATTGTGGTCTAAATCCGCAATCGCAAAAGCTGCTCGGGAATCCCCGTCACGCGGCTGGCCAATGGAACCGGGGTTCAGCAAATAACGCCGCGCCTGTTCGACGCGCAGGGCCGCGAAGGATTCCGCGGCACGCGGTCGAATCTGCAGCACTTCAAGGTGTGAATCCCGATAGGAAAACCCCCCTTGATGATGTGTGTGGCCGAAGAAAGTGACGATGGCATTCGAATCAAGAAGCCCATCGAGAGC
Organism: Acidobacteriota bacterium; assembly: GCA_003223255.1. Classification (GTDB taxonomy): domain Bacteria; phylum Acidobacteriota; class Terriglobia; order Acidiferrales; family UBA7541; genus Acidiferrum. Next base: position 5,411 of record QHYJ01000219.1, read on the forward strand.
TTGTTCCGGCGTGAAAACGTACTCGTCTTCGTCTTGAAGGGCCCCGTGAACGAGCACGATGCCATCTGTCTCCAGGGGTCCCTTCGGTAAAGCGGAAAGCCACGCCATGTGCTCCGGCTTCAATTGCGCTCGCGTCCAGTCCACGGCCACTTTCGCCACCGGATTGAAATCCTCCGTGGCCATCAAGCCCGATACTGCCTTGTCGTGGTTTCCTCGTATCGTCTTGGTACCCAGTTCTCGCAGCCGTGCCGTGACCTCGTTAGGATCAGGGCCGTAGCCAACCACGTCGCCCAGGCAAACGGACAAATCCCAGCGCTGCTTGGCGGCATCAAGGACGGCATCGAGCGCAGTACCATTGGAATGTAAATCGCTGAGAACAAGAACCCGCATTCGTCGTACCTGGGAAAAATGACCTAGAGTATAGATGAACAGCCGCGGGGATGCACGGGTATGTAGCGAATCGCGGAGAAATACCAGCCGGATTGCCTTCCAAGAGATCTTCTCTCCCTGTTTTTTATGAAAAATTTATTTTGGGAAAGCGTTAGTGAGTTCCATTTGAGGCCAAATCAGTATGTGCCGCCCCGAATTTTGTTCTCTCCTGCAAATTTTATCAAGTCCAGGCGAAACATTCGTCGCCGCGATTTCGTCTATACATGCGCAGCTGCTCATAGCGCTGCCTAAGGTGGGATGCAGAAGAAACCCCGCGGTGGCAGCCGCGGGGTCGTGACACGCAGTTTTTCCGGCCGTTAATCCAGGAAGAAGAGGTGTCTCCAGGGCGAGACTACTCGTCCAACGGTTGCGTGTCAACTCTATCCTGCCGGCGGCAGCTTGCTATCGGCTGACTCGATCCCGAAAGGAATCTGACACGCATGAGAAACCGTTCATTTTTCCGTTCTATCGCTCTGCTGGCCGTCATCGCGCTAGCCATTCCTGTTTTCGCCAAGCCCTTTTCCAAGACCATCAGCCTCAACCGAACCGCCAAGGTCGGTAGAGCCGAATTGCAAGCCGGGGAATACCGCCTGCTGATCGACGGCAACAAAGCCACCGTGCAGAAGGGCAGCAAAGTTGTCGCCGAATCCGAAGGCCGCTGGGAAGACCGCAGCACCAAGTCCAGCTACGACTCCTTGCTCATCACCGAGAATGGCCAGGTGAAAGAAGTGCGCTTTTCAGGCCAGTCTCGCGTGTTTGTCTTTAGCGAGTAATCGGAACCGCTTCGTGATCCGTTCCCGGGGACGCTAGGGAGGTTGCAGCCTCCCTCTTGTCCCCTATAGATTCTCAGTTCCTTCAACAAATCCTCTCTTCACAGCGGGAATCCCTCAGTTCATTTTTTTCTCGTACCGCGTCGTGCTGACCTGTTTGTTTAACGGTCTACTCGTCAGCGGATGAGCATGCAATCCCCATAACTGTAGAACCGATACCCCGCTTCGACCGCATGGCGATAAGCCGCGAGCACATTTTTGCGTCCCGCAAACGCGCAGACCAGCGCCAGCAATGTTGAACGCGGCAGATGAAAGTTGGTCAGCAGGCTGTTTACCACGTGGAACCGAAATCCTGGAGTGATGAACAATTGCGCTTCGGCTTTCCCCGGGACCACGGCATTTGAGGAGCCATCTTTTGCTGCGCGCAGCGCCGCGTCTTCCAACGCTCGTACAACCGTTGTCCCAATGGCCAAAACGGGGCGGCCTGACGCGTGGGCAGCATTAATGCGCTCCGCCGTCTCTGAGGGAATCTCGTAAGATTCGGAATGCATCACGTGGCCTTCCAGAGTTTCACTGTGAACTGGTTGAAAAGTCCCCATGCTTACATCGAGCGTGAGCTCACGTATCTCCACTCCGCGCTCACGGAGTCGTTTGAGGATTTCAACGGAGAAATGCAGACCCGCGGTGGGAGCGGCAATCGCGCCGGGCCGCTTGGCAAAGATGGTTTGATAGCGCTCGCGGTCCGCCGTCTCATCTGGACGTTCAATGTAGGGCGGCAATGGCATGTGGCCCAGCCGTTCAAAATGCTCGTGCAAAGTGCGCCGGTCATGAGAGACAAATCGCAGCGTACGCAGACCGAATTCACCTCGCGCCGTTATTTCGGCTTCCAGCTCTCCCTCGCCAAAGAGCACCCGCTCCCTCAACCTCATTTTCCGGCCGGGCCGAACCAGCGCTTCCCAGGTGTCGTCCCCCACTTGGCGTGTCAATAGAACCTCTACCTTTCCGGTCAGGTGCTCGGCTCGCGTGGAACGCGAAGGCTTCTGCGACCGCACGCCAGCGCGGCGGCCAAGAAGCCGCGCAGGAATCACGCGCGCGTTGTTCAGAATCAGCAGTTCATTGCCGTTCAGAAGATCCGGGAATTCCGCAAATCGCCGATCTGCAAACTCGCTCGAGGTGCGGTTTAGGAGCAGGAGGCGGGAAGCATCACGCCGGTCTAGGGGCCGTTGCGCGATTTGTTCGGGGGGCAGCTGGTAGTCGAGCTCGTCCAAGCGCATGAGCAGCGGTAGTCTAACAGGAACCCGTCTTCGGCCAACGAAACGGCCTGCCGGATACTTAGAAACTGCAACTCGCAAGCTCTTCGATCCCAGAATTCATGATGCTAGTTCTCTCAGCATCGCAAAGCACTTTGTATGAAAAGCTCTTAGTTCTTAGTTCGCGGTGTAATCTAGACCCTGCAGGCTGCTCGAACGTGCCGCTTCCAAAGGACGCTCTGAACCGATAAGGAAAGTGGCCCTGAATACCGCACAAAGCTGGCTTTGATGCTGTATCTCGTTGATTATGAATATGTTATTGAAATGAATGGGCCTTTTTACTTTGCTCTTGACAAAAGCACACTCATATTTCATTATGTGTACGCAATCACCTATGGAGGTGCTTACAACCATGAGAACTATAGCCCGATGGGAACCTTTTAGCGGCGTCACCACCCTGCAGGACCAGATCAATCGCCTGTTCAAGGAAACCTTTGAGCGGACCGCCGAAGAGTCCAGCCTCAGTGCCTGGGCGCCGGCGGTTGACATCTACGAGACGGAACACGAACTCGTGGTGAAGGCGGATCTCCCGGAAGTCGATCCTAAAGATTTGGACATCCGCGTGGAGAACAACATCCTCACCATTCGGGGCGAGCGCAAGTTTGAAAAGAAAGTGAACGAAGAGAATTACCTTCGCGTGGAGCGCTCCTACGGCTCCTTCGCCCGCAGTTTTTCGCTTGCGAATACCGTGAATCCAGATGCCATCAAAGCCGATTTTCAGAACGGCGTGCTGACGCTGAGTATCCCGAAGCGCGAGGAAGCCAAGCCAAAGCAAATTAAGGTCAACGTGGCTGCTCCGGCCGTGGCCGCTCCGGCCGTGGCCGCTCCGGCCGTGGCCGCTTCCGTCAGGTAAGAGGGGAGGCAGCGAAAAAGGCTGTCGTGGAAGTATATAAGCTGTAAAAATAGGGGCTGGCCGACACGCCAGCCCCTTTTTACTCCGGTACCAAGGGTTGACGGTCTTTATGTTGCGATTTGAAAAAATGACAGTGAAGGCGCAGGAGGCCATCCAGAGCGCTCAGGCAGTGGCCGCACGGCACGAAAATCAGCAGATAGAGCCGATTCACCTGCTGGCCGCGCTGGTGGCGCAGACGGACGGCGTGGTGCCTCCTTTGCTCGCGCGTCTCGGCATTCACACCGAAGCGCTGACACAGGAAATTGAGCGCGAGATTGCACGGGTGCCCAAAGTGCAGGGCTTTGCCCAGCAGCATATGGGCCGAGCGCTCAATGACGTCCTCGAGCAGGCATTCAAAGAAGCAGACAGCTTTAAGGACGAGTTTGTCTCGACGGAACACCTTTTCCTGGCGATTGCCAACCGGGATCGCGATCCCGCCGGTCAACTGCTAAAACGGCAAGGCGCCTCTCATGAAGCAATTCTCCAGGCGCTTGCTGGGGTGCGGGGCTCGCAACGTGTGACCTCCCAGAACCCCGAAGCCACTTACGCGGCCCTGGAAAAGTACGCGCGCGATCTGACCGAACTGGCGCGGAAGCAGAAACTCGATCCGGTCATTGGCCGCGATGAAGAGATTCGTCGCGTGATGCAAATTCTGGCGCGGCGCACCAAGAACAATCCGGTACTGATCGGCGAACCTGGCGTCGGCAAAACGGCCATCGTCGAAGGCCTGGCACAGCGCATCGTTTCCGGCGATGTGCCGGACGTGCTGAAAACCAAACGCATCGTCGCATTGGATCTCGCCGCCCTTGTTGCCGGCGCGAAATTCCGCGGCGAGTTTGAAGACCGGCTGAAAGCGGTTCTCAAAGAAATCACCGAAGCCGAAGGCCGGATCATTCTGTTCATCGACGAACTGCACACGCTGGTGGGCGCCGGTGCAGCGGAAGGGGCGATGGACGCCTCCAACATGCTTAAGCCGGCCCTGGCACGCGGCGAGCTGCGCGCCATCGGCGCTACCACGCTCAATGAGTACAAGAAACACATCGAAAAAGACCCCGCTCTCGAGCGCCGCTTCCAGCCGGTGCTCGTGGCCGAACCCACCGTGGAAGACACCATTGCGATTCTGCGCGGCTTGAAAGAACGCTACGAAGTGCACCATGGCGTGCGCATCAAGGATTCCGCCATCATTGCCGCGGCGACACTTTCCAATCGCTATATCTCGGACCGATTCTTGCCGGATAAAGCGATCGACCTGATCGACGAGTGCGCGGCTAGTTTGCGCATGCAAATTGATTCCCTGCCGGTGGAGATTGACGAAATTGAGCGCCGCATCCTGCAACTCGAAATCGAGCGCCAAGCGTTGCTGAAAGAATCCGACGCGCATTCCAAGGAACGTCGCGGCCAAATCGAAAAGGAACTTGCGAAACTGAAGGAAGAGTCGAGCGGGAAGAAGGCGCGGTGGCAGGCCGAAAAGGAAGCTATCGGAAAGATTCGCAAACTCAAAGAGCAGATCGAACAGCTCAAGGCGGAAGAACAGCGGTATGAACGCGCTGGCGAACTGGCCAAAGTTGCCGAAATCCGTTACGGCAAGATCGCTGCCGCGGAGCGCGAGCTGCAACAAGCGCAGCAGCGCTTTGCTTCCGTGCAAAAAGATGCCCCGATGCTGAAGGAAGAAGTCGACGAAGAAGACATCGCCAAGCTCGTCAGCAAGTGGACGGGCATTCCGGCGGGCCGCCTGCTCGAAGGCGAAGCGCAAAAGCTCGTACACATGGAAGAGCGCTTGCGCCAGCGCGTCGTGGGCCAGGAGGACGCGCTCGCTCGCGTTGCGAATGCGGTGCGCCGCAGCCGAGCTGGGCTTTCGGACGCCAAGCGCCCCGTCGGCTCGTTCATTTTCCTGGGACTTACAGGAGTGGGCAAGACTGAACTGGCGCGCGCGCTTGCAGAATTTCTCTTCGATGACGAGAAGCTGATGATCCGCGTCGACATGAGCGAATACATGGAGAAGCACAGCGTCTCGCGGCTCATCGGTGCGCCGCCGGGCTACGTCGGCTATGAGGAAGGCGGTCAGCTCACCGAGCAGGTGCGGCGTCACCTGTATTCCGTCATCCTGTTTGACGAAATAGAAAAAGCCCATCCGGACGTGTTCAACGTGCTGCTGCAGATTCTCGAAGACGGTCGCCTGACGGATGGCAAGGGCCGCACCGTGGATTTTCGAAACACCGTCTTGGTGATGACCAGCAACGTCGGTTCAGCTGCCATTTCCGAACTGGCCGGAAAAGATCCCGAGCGCGCACGAAAAGAAGCCATGGAAGCTTTGCGCGCATCATTCCGCCCTGAGTTCCTCAACCGCATCGACGAAATTGTGATCTTTAATCCATTGGGCAAAGAGCAACTGGCCAAAATCGTGGGCTTGCTCATGAAGAATGTGGAGAAGTTGCTTGCCGAACGGCAGATTACTCTGGAATTGAAGCCCGCAGCACAAGAGTTGCTCCTGCGCGAAGGCTACGACCCGGCTTACGGGGCGCGGCCGCTTCGCCGCACCATTCAGCGATTGGTTCAGGATCCGCTGGCATTACAGATCCTCGAAGGCAAAGTGCTTCCGGGCGATCAGGTGGTCGTCGATCGTGATGGGCAGAAGGATGTGATGCGTTTTGAGCGCAAGCCTGCGAAACAACCTGCCGCCGCGGCACGTATCTAATTAAGTGTGGAGTCGTGTGACAGAACGAGATGAGATCGTTCATTTGCGGAGAGACGCGTTTTGTGCGCCTACGGTGCATGCGTAGAATAGAAGGAAAACCATGAGAGTCTTTCGAACCACTTTGTTACTAGTCGCTCTGACGTTGCTCCTGATGTTCGTGGGCCAGGCCCTGGGCAGGCGCCGGGGCATGACCATGGGCCTTGGGTTCGCTGTGATCATGAATGCCTTTGCATACTTCTTTTCCGACAAAATCGCTCTGATGTCTAGTGGCGCGAGCCCAGTAACTCGCGAACAGTTGCCGCGCCTTTACGCCGTTATGGAACGCCTGGCCGCAAAAGCAAATCTGCCCTTGCCGAAACTCTATGTGGTTCCGGAAGCGGCCCCCAACGCTTTTGCCACCGGAAGAAATCCACGCCACGCTTCGGTGGCAGTGACGCAAGGTTTGCTTGAACTGATGAATGACGACGAACTGGAAGGCGTCATCGCTCACGAGTTATCGCACGTTCGGAATTACGACATCCTGATTAGTTCCGTTGCGGCAACTCTCGCCGGAGCTGTCACTTGGATCGCCCATTGGGGGCCTTGGTTGGGCGGCGGCGACGACGACCGGGACCGAGGCGGCGGAGGGACTCTTGGACTACTGCTGTTCTTTCTTGCGCCCGTGGCCGCTTTTCTGTTGCAGTTGGGCTTGTCTCGCCAGCGAGAGTATTCCGCCGACGCGACCGGCGCGCGCATGGTGGGAAACCCGTACGGTCTGATCAGTGCCCTCCAGAAGTTGGGCGCTTACAACAACCGTATCCCCACCACAGCTATTTCGCCCTCGACCTCTTCGCTGTGCATCGTCAAGCCGCTATTTGGTGGCAGTCCTTTGGCAACACTGTTTAGTACGCACCCGGCGCTCGCGGACAGAATTGCCGCCCTTCGCGAAATGACCATCGTTCCTCAAAGATAGGTAAGTCTGCTCGTTCGAAACGGTGCCTATTTTGCCCGTTTGGAGTGTAATCTTTTCAAAGCTGCACTCCGAACCTGGACTAGCGTGCTGGGGGAATCCGATATCTTAACCCCGTTGTTTTCTTTGTCTTAACGCCCAAGCACGCAATCCGCTTTCCTTTGGCGGTGCAAGTGCACTGGTAAAGCTTGCCTAGTCTGTGGCTTCCGGGGCATGTAGGGACGGGGAATGAGCTGTCGCGATACAATCCACCTGATTTGCTGGTACCTAGAGGGTCGGCTATCCTCGGCTGTTGAGACCGAGATCAAGCGACACCTCGAGGGCTGCTCGGATTGCCGCTTGGTTCTTGAGGCGGCAGTGAATACGTTGGACTGCTACTTCAGCCCGGAGCGGGCCGCGGCGACGGCAGACACTTTCCGGGCTGCCTGACTTCTCGACTTCTCATTGCCGCAACTACTTCAATCAGAAGACCTTAAGAGCAATTCCCCCTCTCCCGTGGGCTAACGGCTCCGCCCGAAGTCTTCCAAGAAAGAGTAATGCAGCTATCCAGCAAGTGACTTCTACGCGCCCACGTAATCGTTACAGGTACTAGTACGTATAGAATTACATTCTCTTTGCCCTTGCCACGGTCTATCCATCTTATTTTCATGACGTTATCGAGGACTATGAGCAAATCCGCTTTTTGGCGCCGTGGGTGCTCATTTTCTTGCTACAGGGCTAACTAACTACCCTAAAGGAGAGACGAACCTCTATGAGCGAATTTCAGGAATTTTCCCATACTGGTACAGCGGGGACCCCTCGCTGGGTAGGATTGGCAGTAGGCGTCTTAGGCGGCCTTTCTCTCATCGGGTTGGGACTTGGATGGGGCGCGCTTAATCAGGCCAAGAGCCTAGAGCAGACGACCTTAGCTTCAAAACAAGCCAGCGAGGCATTGAGCCAGCGCCTTGCCAAGGAAGACGAAATCAATCAGCAACTTCAGAGTGACCTGAAGGTCATCGCCGACAAGCTGAACGTAACTCAGGGCGAACTGGTCACGGCGCGCAAGCAAAACAAGAACGCCACGAGCGCCGTGGACAAGAAAGTGGACAATCTGGCCACGTCCGTGAAGGCGGAACTGGCGAGCAAAGCGAGCGCGGACGACGTGAACAAGCTGAACGGCGACATCACCGGAGTCAAGGGCGACCTCGACGCCACTAAGAATAGCATTCAAATGGCCCGCAGCGAGATGGGCACACTGATTGCCCGCAACCATGACGAAATCGACCAGCTTCGCCGTATTGGCCAGCGCGATTATTTCGAATTCACGGTGCAGCGCAGGGGTGGCGCCACCAAAGTGGGCGCCATTCAGCTTGTACTGAAGGACACGAACCCCAAGAAGAGCCAGTACACCATCAACGTCCTCGCCGACGACAATAGCTTTGAGAAGAAGAATCGCTCAGTTAACGAACCGATTTTCTTCTACACTGGGGGGAGCCGCTCCGCTCTGGAGCTCGTAGTCAACAAGGTAACCAAGTCCAGCGCTGCCGGCTACTTGAGCATGCCGAAGGGCACGTCGTCGACGGCCTCGGCCAGCAGCGCGACTTCTGGCCAGTAAGCCGGGCAGCCGGCGCCCGCGTCCACGAAATGCGGGGAGGATCC
>QHYJ01000220.1:0-17317 GCA_003223255.1 Acidobacteriota bacterium
GAATGAGGCTGCGCAACACTTCGGGAGATATCGCAAGTAGCGAGTCGGGATCCGCGGACTTGAGTCGGATGTCTCCTGCCCGATACTAAGGTCCGAGGGTAGCCGCGACCGCGACGAGAACACCAATATCTGCACCTTCGTTCCATAATTCTGTCAGTCTTGCTTCCGCGCTCGCTCTAAAATAGCCGCGATCCCGAAGCGCTCCCCTTACGTCTACGTCCGCGATCTCGTTGGCCAGATCATTCGCGTAGGCGCCTGTCGACATCCCGCTGGAACACCTGGCTTCGCAGCTTCGCCGAAATCTCCTCTTGAGCATCTGCGGGAATGCCTTCATCCGGGTCAAACTCCACTCGCACCACATGCATGCTGACCTGCTTTGGGGCCGGTTGCATTTCCTTTATTTCTTGGGCCAATGTGGGATAGGGCAGACATTTCTCCAATCTTTTCGGCAACTGCCCCGACGCACTCCGGAACGCACAGCAAAAAGACAGGCGCAACTTGAAGCCAACAGCGTACAAACATGCAAGAAACATAGGCCCGGGTTTTATAGTTTTCAAGACCCACAGTTTTTGCGGGACACAGGTCACGGGCCACCGAACACGGGTCACCGCCCAGCTTGCTTCTTTCTTTTCTTCCACTTATAACTGAGGATTAAGCGCTTTCCCCTATGACCGAGACCAAATCACCTTTCGCTACCGTCGAAGAAGCCGTCGAAGAGATTCGCCACGGCCGCATGATCGTCCTCGTGGACGACGAGGATCGTGAAAACGAAGGCGACCTCGCCATGGCCGCCGAGAAAATCACGCCCGAGGCCATCAACTTCATGGCCAAGTACGGCCGCGGCCTCATCTGCACGCCGCTCACCGAGGATCGCTGCGACGAGCTGCACCTTCCCCTCATGTCGCCCATCAATACTTCCGTCCATGGTACCGCGTTCACCGAAGCCATCGACGCCCGCGTCGGCGTGACCACCGGCATTAGCGCCGCCGACCGCGCCGTCACCATTCTCACCGCCATCGACCCCAAGACCAAGCCGCAGGATCTCGCGCGCCCAGGCCACACCTTCCCTCTTCGCGCGCGCACCGGCGGCGTGCTCGTCCGTGCCGGCCAGACCGAAGCTTCCGTGGATCTCGCGCGCATCGCTGGTCTCTACCCCGCCGGAGTCATCTGCGAAATCATGAACGAAGACGGCACCATGGCGCGCGTGCCCCAGCTCATCGAATTCTGCAAAGAACACCGCATTAAAATGCTGACGGTGGCGGACTTGATTCGCTACCGCATGCAGCACGAGCGCTACGTGCGCCGCGTTGCAGAAGCGACTCTCCCCACGCGCTTTGGCGATTTCCGTATGATTGTCTATCTGAGCGACGTGGACCACGATCAGCACATCGCCCTGGTGCGCGGCAACTTGGAGGGCAATCCGCCCGCGCTGGTGCGCGTCCATTCCCACTGCCTCACCGGCGACGTTTTCGGCTCCACGACTTGCGATTGCCGCGAACTCGTGCCGCGCTCACTCGAGGCCATCGCCAAAGAAAACCGCGGCGTGTTCCTTTACTTGCATCACACAGGCCGCGGCTTTTCTGTGGATCCCGCCGAAGCGCCCGGCACGCTGCCGCAGATTCATTTTCATAAGCGCGGCCAACTCGACCGCGAGCCCGCTCGGCAGCGCCTGGTCCAGCACGAAAGCGGCATCGGCGCGCAAATCCTGATCGACCTTGGCCTTAAGGACATTCGCGTCCTCACCAACCACCCGAAAAAGGTGGTAGCCCTCGAAGGCTACGGCATTACTATTGCCGATCAGGTCCCGTTGCGCATCGATTCCCCCAAACCCTCCCACCAGGTGCTCTGAAACAGAAAAGACCTGACCATTCGGAAGCTGATATCAGGCGCTCATGACCCAAGAAGGGCACCGACAGGAGGTTTGCACTTTGTTGTTATGGAGGCTTCGCGGAACAGCCTAAGTCGCTGGAGTCCTCTCCGGAGCGGGCTGTCCGACCGCAGAGTAGGTGACCGCCGCGCCATTGCGGCCCTACTGTGCAGCAGATACGTACTCGAATCAATAATTCTTCCGGGAGTGCGCGGACTAAAATGTGTCCATTTCGCCCTGGTCTTTTGCATTCCCGAAAGTAGGATGAGGGGATGGTGGCTGTTGTCAAACAAAGAAATCTTGGCAATAAACTGCAAACTGCTGCCGCGTTCCTGGCGCCAATTGCGGCCCTGGCCCTCATCGTCCTTGTTCCTGGTGTCTTCCCTGCAGCTTCCCCGGCCGCCGCGCAAGAACCGAATGCCAGTCCGACGAAAGATGCCGGCAACAAAACCACTATCAACACCACGGTTCGCCAGGTGCTGCTGGACGTCGTGGTCACCGACGGAAAAAATCATCCGGTCACTGGCCTGCAGCAGGAAGATTTTTCGCTCCTGGAAGACGGCGAGCCTCAGAAGCTCGTCTTTTTTGAAGCTCACGCAGCATCTTCTAACGCATTGGCGGTGAAGCCTTCCGAAGCGCCAACCCTGCCGCCGAACACATTTGGGAACTCCTTTCCCGCGAGCGACAAACTTCCGCTGAACGTGCTGCTCTACGATTTGCTAAACACTCCTACCGACGATCAGCCGTTCGCGCATAAGGAGGTCCTGAAATTCTTGCTGAATCGGCCGACGGGAGGCCGCTTCGCCATTTTCGTACTGGCCGACACCCTTCACTTGCTGCAGGGATTTACCGATGACGACAGGCAGCTCGTTGGCGCAATGCATCGGAAGGAGGCCAGCCCTCATTCCCCGGCTATGCGCGGGTCGTCCGATGACTTTGTTGATCCTTCCGAGCAGCTCTCGGGGAATGCGTTGTTCGCCAATAATCCGCTGGCCCAAGCTCTGCTGGACCGCATGGGGCACATCGAGGCGCTGAGGAGGAACTATTTTCTAAGACGGCGCGTGGGACTGACGATTGCTGCATTCTCAGAAATTGCACAATTCCTGGGCGGATTCCCGGGACGAAAAAATCTCATCTGGCTCTCCGGCTCGTTCCCGGTGAATATTTTCCCTTCAAGCACTGATCCGCTGGATCCCTTCGGCACCGCGATGAACTATACCTCCGATCTGCGGCAAGTCGCCGACCTCTTCACGGTTGGGCAAGTGGCGGTTTACCCGGTGGATATCCGCGGCTTGGCCGTCGATCCGCTGTTCGCCGCGGCCAATTCTCAAACTTACCGCACGAATGCAGCTTTCCTTCAGGCGCACGCAAACTTCTTGGCACAGATCGCGGCCGAACAAGGCACGATGGATCAAATTGCCGACGATTCTGGAGGACATGCTTTTTACAATACAAATGGTCTGGCCAAAGCGATTGCCACAAGCATCGAGGATGGCGCGAACTACTACATGTTGGCATATACCCCCAGCAACACGAATTTCGACGGCCGCTTACGCAAGATTCGCGTGCAGCTCACAAAGAATAGTTACTATCTTGCTTATCGACACAGCTATCTTGCTGACGACAGCGTAGCCGCGAAGAGCGCGAACAAGGCGCCCGTGGAGCGCCTGCAAGCAGCGCTGCGTCGCGGCATGGCGCTCGCGCACGAACTGGTTTTCGAGGCGCATGTCGCGCTCTTGGGACAACCGAGAAAAGCCAGCAAGGCCGAGATTGCTCAGCTCTCTCCGTTTCCCGCCTTCGCCAGGCGGAAGAAATGGGATGGCGTGCAGATTCAACGCTATGCGGTTGACTATGTATTTCCGAGTCCAGGCTTCTCCCTCGAAACTGCTCCGAACGGAACGCTCCGCGGCCGGCTGGAGTTTCTGTTTGGCGCCTACGACTCGAATGATCAGACGATGTTTGGGGACCGCACACCCGCCGAAAGAGCGTTTACTCTGAAAAGCGCCGACGAAGCCCAGAGGGGCGGCTATCACATGCGGCAGGTGCTTGAAGTTCCGAGCGGCGCAGCGTGGTTTCGGCTGGCAGTCCGCGATGTTATCGGGGACCGCCTCGGCTCAATTGAAGTTCCACTGCCGCTGATGCCCGAGAAGGCAACCAGTACCCTTCCATAGGGTAGGCGGGCACCGCTGATAGCGCGAAAAACAGATCCTCCGGTTAATCGCGCGAATTTCCCCTCCGCCAAAGCAGAATGCTCAGGGCTGCAAAACGTTGCCTTGGGCGTCGAAGATTTCGAGGTCTCCGAACAGCGCGGCTTGCGATTCGATTTGCGCGCGGTCGCCGGCAAGGACGATTTGTAGGTTGGCGGAATCGAGATATTTGCGCGCGGTCGTCAGCACCTCTTCGGAAGTAACGGCGCGCACTTTGGCGCGATAGGTTTCCAGAAAGTCGTCTGGCAATTCGTGCTGCGCCACCGTGGCGAATTGCGCGAGCAAGCCATCTTGCGTTGCGAGGCCCAGAGAAAAAACACCACTTAAGTAATTCTGCGCGTCGGCTAATTCCGCCGCAGGCACGGGCAACGAACGAAGCTTGTCTAACTCGTAGAAACTTTCCGTGAGCGACGCGGCCACGACGTCGTTGCGAACGGCGGCCGAAACCGAGAAAAAACCGTGCTGGCGCAGCGGCGTAACGCTGCTGCGCGGGCTGTAGGTGTAGCCTTTGTCTTCGCGAATGTTCATCACCAGGCGCGAATTGAACGCGCCGCCGTAAAGACTGTTGGTGAGTCCAAGCCTGATCCAATCCGGGTGCTTGCGCGTGACGGCATGGCATCCGGCGAGAATTTGCGTCTGCACGGCCCCCGGCATGTGCACGAGATAGACGCGGCGTCCGCGCGGATGCACAGGCGCGGGAAAGGGTTTTGTTTCGGGCTTTTTCCCGCTCCAAGCGCCAAAAACTTTTTCAATGGTCTTCAACATCTCTTGCGGCTCGAAATCACCGACGAGAAGAAGGAGGCCATTCTGCGGCGTGTAAAAGTCGCGGTAGACGGTTTTCAAATCATCGAGCTTGTATGCAGCGACTTGGGCTTCGGTCGGCGCGACGAGCGCGTACGGGTGCGCGCCAAACAAAACTTTGCGCAGCCGCTCGCTCGCCAGAAATCCGGGCTGTCTGCGCTGGAGCTTCACTTCTTCGAGTCTCTGACGGCGTTCGCGTTCGAATTCCGTCTCGGGGAACGAGGCCTCGCGCACCAATTCCTGCACCAATCCCAGAAGGGGCTCGGCAAATTCCGACAGGCCACTGAAGGAGATGGCGCTTGTGTCCGAGCCAGCTTGCGCGGAGAGATCCGCGCCGATGCGACGCAAATCTTCTTCAATCTTGCGGCTGGCACGCTTCTGCGTGCCGGTTCTTACTACGGTTGCGGTCATTTCCGCGAGACCCGGAGCGCGATCCGCTACCCCGGCGTTGCCGGAGCGGAAGAAAAGCTCTCCATGAAACTTAGGAATCGTGTGAGACTCGGCGAGGATAACTTCCAAGCCGTTTGAGAGCCGAGTCTTGGTGCGCTTGGGCCAGGTGACTTCGCGTTCCGGCGCGAGGACGGGAACGCCAACGGCGACTTCCACAGTACGCGAAGCCATTACGCGGCCTCCTTGACACCCGCATCCGCGGTTAGACCCGTTTTCGCCGGCGTACGGAAGACAATCGCGCGTCTTTCGTTGCGGAGGTATTTCTTTGCCACGGAGTGCACCTGCCCGGGAGTCACCGCAAGAAATCCGTCGAGGATGGTATTCACGAGCTGCGGTTCATGGTCGAAAAGCGTGAAACAGGCCAGCAGGTGCATCAAGCCGTATTTCGGCATGTAGTTCCCGCGTCCACCTTCCAGCGTTGCGTAGTAATCCGAACGCCATTTCACCTTGAGCTGTTCGAGTTCGTCAGGGCTAATTCCCTTCCCCTGCACTTCACGAATCAGCGGATCGAATGCGGCCAATGTCGCCTCGCTGGAATACTCCGGCTTGTGGAGAATGCGCGTGGTCATCTGCGACGGTCCGTTGTAGCCGAAGACGTCATCGATGCCGCCATCTGCCTCCACGGCGATTTGTTTTTCCAAAACCAACTCGCGGTAGAGTCTTCCCGCCCGTCCGCCGTGCAGCGCCTGATCGAGCAGAGCCATGGCGCACCATTCCGCGGTGCGCCGTTTGGGTAGCAAGTAACCGATAGCCAGGGCCGGCAGGGTGCCAAACTTTTCTTCGACGTGGCCGCGCCGCTCTTCGGTTTGTTCCGGTTCGCTAGGATCGGCAAACACCGGCGGGGCTCCGGCAGGAATGCCGCCAAAATGCTTTTCGGCAAGCGCCATGCCTTCACCAGGTTTGACATCGCCGAGGATGAGAAGCACGGCGTTGTTCGGGACATAGTAGGTTTTGAAGAAGGCTTGAACGTCGCCAAGGTGCGCCGCGTCAAGGTCGGCGAAATCGCCGTAGAAATTGTGGGCGTTGGCCCAATTGCGGAACGCGACAGGAGGCATATCGAGCCAGGGAAATCCGCCGTAGGGCTCGTTCATGACATTGACGCGGACTTCTTCCTTCACCACGTCGCGCTGATTTTTCAAGTTCTCGTCGTCGACTTTCAGCGCGCGCATGCGGTCCGCTTCGAGCCAGAGCACGCGTTCCAAAGCGTTGGAGGGAACGGCTTCGTAATAATTCGTCACATCGTAGCTGGTCGAGCCATTCAACACTCCGCCACTGGAGTTAATCAGCTTGATGTGCTGCATTTTGGGGGCATTCGCGGAACCCTGGAACATCATATGTTCGAAGAGATGTGCGAAGCCGCTGCGGCCCCGCGGCTCAAGCCGGAAACCGATTTTGTAATACACGCCTAAGGTTACTACCGGCGCCGTGGAGTCTGGCGCGACAACAACGTGCAAGCCGTTGGCCAGTTTCTTGTGCTCTATTGGAATGTGCAGTCGGTTCACCCGTGTCCCCCTCGAACTTTACCCTTGGTTTCCATGCAATAGCAATCTTTTCCAATTCTGCCCCGGCGCCAGCAGCATCCTGAGCAAGTACGCTGGCGGCCAGGCGGTTAAGAGTTTCTTAGGCTTGCGCGATTTCTTCCTGCGCATCGTGCAACGCGCGCTGATGCGCTTCTACAATCTTATAATCTCCTCGCGCCAGGGGTCCTGTCCACGCCGCCCGGGGCCCCACGCGCTCGAAATTGTCCAAGACTTGGCGGGTCAATGGCAAAAGCGTGCGCGCTGCTTCACGGCGCTTCATCGCGAGCGAGACGAGCAACTGAGTCGCGTGAGTCGCGGCTTCCACCAACGCGAGCACATGCCAGGCGGCCAGTGCCGCTGCGGCGTGATACAGGATTTTTTTTCTCCCGTGATATGCACTGGGGATCCGCCGGAGCGCCCTGGCAATTTGCCTTGCCGCGCGCACGGCGGTGACATCTCCCTCCACCGCGAATACTTTGCCTTCCAGCGGCGGCACGCCGACTCCGCTGAAAGTCTGCAGCGGGTGCATGCTGCCGACGGCGGCGCCGCATTCTTTGGACTAGCGCGAGCGTTCGCGAATCCTGCGCGCCGCTGGTGTGCAGAACGGCCGTACGGTTTCCCTGCGCCGATGAACGCGCGGCGCGAGGAGGCTTCGTTTCGCGTAACGGCCACACCGATTTTCCAGCCAATTGGTGCAAGCGGCGCCCCAACACGCGCCCAACGCGACCCGCGCCAATGATGGCCAACGGCTTTTCCATCTCGTGTTAGCATAACCTGAGGCTAACGCTGAGACCAATCTTCATGCATGTTTTTGGAATCGGATTATTTGGTTTGATCGCGTTATTCTGGGTCACCTACGGTCTCCGGGTTGCCTACGGAGCTACACGTCTTCCCTGGGTCAGGGACTTCCTGCCTGCGCCGGATGCGAACTGCCCGCGGATCTCCCTTCTGTTCGCGGCACGCGATGAAGAAGAGAAGCTGCCCGCCGCGCTCGCAACGCTCATGGAAATTGATTATCCGGAACTGGAAGTCGTTGCCGTTGATGACCGTTCACAGGATGCCACGGGCCGAATCCTGGATGAATTTGCAGCAGCACATCCACGACTGCGCGTTGTGCATGTGGATACGCTTCCCAAAGGCTGGTTGGGCAAGCCGCATGCGCTGCAAAAGGCTTACGAGGCTTCGTCAGGGGAGTGGCTGCTGTTCACGGATGCGGACGTGCGCTTCAAGCCCGATGTATTGCGGCGCGCGATTTCTCTCGTGCAAATGCACAACTTGGATCATTTGACGCTTTTGGGCGACGTCGAAATGATTGGCTTTTGGGAAACGGTGCTCATCACTTTTTTTGGCCTTGGCTTTCACATCGCGGCGAATCCAGCTCAAGCCAGCAATCCGCGATCTTCGCGGTACGTGGGAGTTGGGGCTTTTCAATTGGCGCAGCGCTCGGCATACGAAGCGAGCGGAACACACCGGCGGCTGGCAATGGAAGTGGTCGACGACATGAAATTGGGGAAAATCGTGAAGCAAGCGGGATTTCGGTCCGCTTGTGGTGTGGCGCAGGATTCCGTGGCCGTGCGCTGGCATGCAGGTGCGGGCAATCTCGTGCGAGGGGTGACGAAGAATTTCTTCGCCGGGGCGGGTTACGACTTGAAGGTGGTCGCCTTGCAATTGGCAGGATTATTCATGATGGACGTACTGCCGTTCGCCGGCGCCGTGTTGGGGCATGGATGGATTCGCGGGCTGAGCGCTATTGCCGTTGCGATCGCGATGAGTTTCCATGTGGGCGTGGCGTGGGTGATGCGAGTGTCGCCCCTGTATGCATTGACGCATCCGCTGGGAGCCTTGCTGTTCTCATACATGTTGCTGCGCTCGACGGTGGTGACGCTGTGGCAGGGCGGCGTCGTGTGGCGGGATACATTTTACCCGCTGGAAGATTTGAAGCGCGGCGTAGTGTAGTTGATTGAACAAAATTTCAGGCGAACTTGAAAACCCGCAAGAGACGCCAGGGAGATTCCCGTATCATGGGATTTAAAGAGCGAAAAGAAGGGCATTCCAATGAGCATAAAACTGAAACCCAAGAGCGAATTATCCGAGAGGAAAGCCGGCGCGGCAACTTCCGAAACGCCGAAGCAGGTGTTGGATCATGCTTTAGCCGCGTTGCGCGAGAAGAACTCTTCGTCAAAATCGGACGGCAAGAACAGGCACAAGAACATCGAACAATTTCTCATGGAATCGCCACTACGCCACTAGCCGGGTCTGGTTTGGATTTGGAAAGAAATAAAGGCCAAGGGCGCAACATCGAGTTATGAGCGGTTTTTGTTACCAACGTAATCTCCGAGTTCGCTCGACCTGACAATGAGCCTAACCCGCAAGTCAAGGCGCGGCTAGAGGCCGCGATCCAGATTCCCTCTACGTCAGCATTCTCACTTTCGGGAAAATCCGAAGAGGAATCCATGGCACGCTTGAAGGCCGGCCGGGCAAGTTCTATCCGCTGGCCGCCGCCCGGAAACGTATTTTAATTCTAGCCTGCTGATTCAGAGGGGGCGGGTGCAGGTTCGGGTCGAGTGGAGAACAGACCGGAGAGATCCCGTTGTTTTAGAGAGCGGATGCGGTCGCGGAGCTGGGCGGCGCGCTCGAATTCAAATTTCTTGGCCGCTTCGCGCATCTGCTTTTCCAGTTGCTGGAGCAATTGGGCGAGTTGCTGTTCGTTTTTGATTCCTGCAGCAGCCGCGTCGAGAGACGTATCGTCGACCGGCACAGAGACGTAATCCGCTTCGACGATACGGGCGAGTTCCATGTCCACAGACTTCACGATGGACATGGGAGTGATGTTGTTTTCCTTGTTGAACGCCATCTGTTTCGCGCGGCGGCGGTTGGTTTCGTCGATGGCCTGATTCATCGAGTCGGTGCGGCGGTCGGCATAGAGAATGGCGCGGCCTTCGATATGGCGCGCACAGCGGCCGATCGTCTGAATGAGCGAAGTGGCACTGCGGAGATAACCTTCCTTATCGGCGTCGAGAATGGCCACGAGCGAAACTTCCGGCAAATCCAATCCTTCGCGCAACAAATTGATTCCGATGAGAACGTCGAACTCACCGCGGCGCAAGTCGCGCAGAATCTTGATGCGGTCGAGCGTTTCCACTTCGGAGTGCAAATAGCGGCAGCGGACGCCGACCTCGGTGAAATATTCTGAAAGATCCTCAGCCATGCGCTTGGTGAGCGTGGTGACCAACACGCGTTCGCCCTTTTCCGCTCGGACGCGAATCCCTTCGAGCAGGTCGTCGACCTGGCCTTTGACGGGGCGAATCTCGACTTCGGGATCGACGAGGCCGGTCGGGCGAATGACCTGCTCGACGACCACGCCGCCGGCGCGCGTGAGTTCATAAGGACCAGGCGTCGCGGAAACGTAGATGACTTGATTCATGCGGTGATGCGGAAACCGTAATCGACCAGCGTTTGTTTCCGCGAGCGGTCGCCATGAAACATGCCGCGCACCTGCGGCACGGTCTGATGGGATTCGTCGATGAACATCAGATAGTCCTGCGGGACGTAATCGAGCAGGGTCGGCGGAGCTTCGCCAGGCAGACGGCCGCTGAGATGGCGCGAATAGTTTTCGATGCCATGGCAGTAGCCGATGGTGCGCATCATTTCGATGTCAAAGAGCGTTCGCTGCACGACGCGCTGGGCCTCGACAAATTTTCCCTGCTTCTCAAGTTCTTTTTTCCACCACTCGAGCTCTTCCTGAATGCCTACGATGGCACGGTCGCGCTGGTCCTGCGGCATGACGTAATGGGTTTTCGGGTAGATGGGCACGCGTGACAAATCTTCGTTGCCAGTGCGGACTTCGCCGGTAAGCGGATCGATCTGGCGCAGCGTGTCGATCTGATCGCCCCACATTTCGATGCGGTACGCTTGATCTTCGTAAGTGGGATAGATTTCGATCATGTCGCCGCGCACGCGGAAGGTGCCGCGGCGCAGGTCTTCGCTGCGCTCGTACTGAATGTCGACGAAGCGGCGGAGGAGGGCTTCGCGCGAAGTCTGGTGGCCTTTCTCGAGCATGACCAGCATGCCGTAGTAGGCTTCGGGCGAACCGAGACCGTAAATGCAGGAGACGGATGCGACGATGACGACGTCGCGGCGCTCGAAGAGCGAACGCGTGGCGCTCATGCGCAGCTTGTCGAGTTCGTCGTTGATGGTGGCTTCCTTGTCGATGTAGAGATCGGCGGAAGGAACGTAGGCCTCGGGCTGGTAGTAATCATAGTAGCTGACGAAATATTCGACGGCGCTCTCGGGGAAAAACGCTTTGAATTCGTGATAGAGCTGCGCGGCGAGCGTCTTGTTGTGCGCGAGAACCAGCGCCGGGCGATTGCATTGCTCGATGACCTTGGCCATGGTAAAGGTCTTGCCGGAACCGGTCACGCCGAGAAGCACCTGATGTTTTTCGCCGGACTCGACACCAGAAAAAAGCTGATCGATGGCGGCAGGCTGATCGCCGCAGGGCTGGTAGTTGCTGTGTAGCTTGAATTTCATCGAGAGGCTCTCCGGCCGGTTCGCCGAGCACGGCACAAACGCTCATTATACTCCCGCAGCCAAGCCCCGTGTTTCTTGCGCGAAAGAGAACAAACCCCAGTTCTAGTGCTGCCCAGACACTTGCGCCTGGGTAAGAAGCAACACTTCCAATTGGCTTTTGGCGTCGACGTGGTAGCGCACGGCGTTGGAGCCATCGGCTTTGGCGACCATCACGTCCATTCGCTGGCTGGCGTCTTCGGTGGCGCGCACAACGAGCCCGGTCGTAAGCGAAATGTAAGTAATCAATTCGTTCGAGCCTTTGGCAGTCCCCATGGTTTTTAGTTGATGGAGCTTGAAATCTTCGGGAGTGGCATCTTTAGGTGAAGATTTTTGCACGAGCTTCGCCGTGGTGAGCAGCACGGCGCAAGTGTCTGTGAGACTGTTTGCATAGGTCGCTTCTCCGGTGACGGAAAGCTGCGCGGGGCTGCAAGGCGCATCGCGGACATAGGAGGAATCGCGCACCCAAGTCAACGCAGCGATGGGAGAGGCGGCCGGCTCGGGTTGCTCGATTTTCCATTTGTCGCCGATTTTGTCGCGCTGCGCGGGAATCGCCCAAGCCATGGCAAAGCGCGCCAGCCACTCTTGCCAGATTTGCTGCTGCTCGGGCGTGAGGGCATCAAGACCGGTGATTTTTTCCGCGAAGCCCTCAGGAGAGATGGTGAAGTCGACGGGATTACCTTCCGGCTGGAGAGGCTGCTCAGATTTCGATTTTCCGCTGGCGGGTTTCGCCGCTGGGACGAGAGCGTCGTCGTTGAGGAATTGGCTTCGGGCGTGAATCGCCAGCTTGTCTCCGGTTTGCTGTAAATCCAGGATTTGAATACGCAGCAACCCGTGGGTGTCGGCCTGTGAGGGTGTAGGAGCCAGAGGAACGACGAGAGTGCTCGCGGTCTTGACGTTCTTGGTGCTGCGGTAGCGGACCAGATAAGTGAGCGTCTGGCCCGGCTGGAGTTTCGGAAGAAGATTGGCGCGCTGGTCGCGCGAGGGCGCAATGGCAACACCGAAAAGCAACAGGCCGACTGCGAGAAGCATTCTGCGTTTCATCAGCTTGCCATCGATATTAAGACAATCGCGAGGATTTTCCTTGTGTCACCTGGGGCCAGGGAAAACCTTGAACCTTCGAAGCTCAGTCCACCACTTGCGGCTTCGGCGTTTTTTCCACGGTCAACTGCAGCCCATCGAGCGGGCCCGAGATTTTCAAAAGCTGTCCCCTTGCAGAAGCCTTTTTTGCGCGCGCCTTGTTCGTTTCTCTGGGCTGGGTGGAGACACTCAGTTCCGCATCTGAACCGAAACTCAGCGTGCCCTCCACCGAAGTCTGCTCGTGCCCCGCAGTCAGTTGCAACCACTGCAAGACCATGCTGCGATTGCGAACCAGGAAGGAGCATTCCCCGGCGGGCCAACGAGAAATTCCTAAGCGAGCGGTGCCGGCGGCAGCGCTGGCAGGCAAGTCCCAGCCTCGAAGCTCGACCTTTTTCAGATTCACGAGCCCGCTCCCATCCAAGTTTTGGAGCAATTCATCCCGCCCGACTCCTTTGGTGGTCAATTGCAACTTCCCGGAAGCAGTGCCGTTCAAACGATCGCCAAGGCGTCCGGTTCCCGGCAGTTTTGTGAGATTGATGCGGTCGAGGTCCGCGCTGATTTCATAACTCGGGCGCGGCAGGAAACTGGCGTTTATTTTGGCGCGAACCTGGCCTCCCGCCCATTGCGCTTTAGAATCCTGCACATCCAGCTTCAAATCCCGGAGCGATCCCCGAGCCACAACGTTCTCCAGTTTGAGTTTCTCAATGGTCAGGCCACTGACGCGGAGCCGACCCTCGGCATCGACACGCCGCACCAGTTCGCTAGCTGGAGTCGCCGGCGTCACTTCACCAAGGAAGGAGTGGAGCAACCGCCGCAGCCAGTTCGGCCTGGCACGAGGGCCTACCCAACGGTCCAACTCGGCGGCATTCAAGTGGTCCACGTTCAAATCGACCTTCCAACTTGGCGTGGTCTCCTCATCGGTTTTTGGCCGTTCTTCGATGCCCCCCGTCCAATTCCCGCCAAAGCCCTCCACCCGCAGCAGGCGGGCGGTGCGGCGCCCGTCGCTCCAACCCAACCTGGCCTCCTCCAATTTCAGGGGCTGGTTGAGACCGGCGACGGTCAACGATCCTTTGTTCACGGAAACTAAT
The DNA here is from genome assembly GCA_003223255.1 of Acidobacteriota bacterium. Classification (GTDB taxonomy): domain Bacteria; phylum Acidobacteriota; class Terriglobia; order Acidiferrales; family UBA7541; genus Acidiferrum. The sequence continues at coordinate 13,580 of QHYJ01000220.1, forward strand.
CCATTCCAATGGCCTTTGAATGGCTCTTTCCACCCCCATTGCGTAACCGCGGTGGCCTGGCCTGTAAGTTCCCAACCATGATTTACCTGCCGGCCCATGGCAGCCGCAAGCTTCAGAAAGTCTTGGACCTTCGGAATGTTTCCTTCGATGCTGATGTTCCCGGCGTACGTCTTCAAATCCTGTGTGAACGTCAAATCGGCAGCGTTCTCCATCGCCAGGGCCACACGGCGTTTCTTCGGAGCTATGACGTCGTGAGCAACTCCCCCCAGAGCGACACGCACGGGGCCAATGACCAGGCTGGATCGCTCGCGGCCGCCGTTTACAGGACCGATTCCAATAGGCTCAACGAAGCCGGGCACTCTAACCGTGCCTCCATTGCTGGAAAGGGCAGCGGATTCCACAGAAAGCGGCCAGCCGCGCAAAATCATTCCACCGGTAAGATAGGGATCTGCGGTGACGCCTTCGGCGACATCGGGATGAAACGCGCGATACCAGGCAAGCAGGTCCGACGCTTGTACACCCATCGAGTCCACACGCAATTCCATCGGGATCGCGCTTTCCGAGACATAGCGGAACTTTCCCCGCAAGTTCGAGCGCAATCCTTCAACAGAAAATTGCTCGGCGAGCAATGTTCCGGTTCCAACGTTCCACCGACCGCTGACGTCCACATTCAAAGCGGGATTGTCGGCACGTTCGGTCAAATCCCAGCGGTGGATCCTCCCCGCGCGCGCTTGCACGGCATAGGTCCAATCACCCGGACCGTCATCGGACGCCGCAGCGCTCTTCGCCGTAGCGTCCAGAGTGAAAAGCCCACGGACGCCGTAATCTTGGCCGTGCAAAAGACGGAAGGCATCCGCAAGAGAAGCTTCGCTCCAGTGCAAAGTGATCTGCGCCGGTTGCAGGCGCGCCGAAGTGCCGGCGAGGTCACCGAGCACGCGGAGGGTTCCTGTCGATTGCAAAAGAACGCCGCTTCGCCAGGGCTGGGCCTCAAGCTCGAGCCGCCAGCGGCCGGGAGAAACTTGCTCGACACTTCCGGAAACACGCGTGAAAGCGAAAGGCAGTTTTTCCTCTTGATTCTTGAAATTGATTCGTCCTTCATCGAATTCGATTCGTTGCAGGTGATTCACTGGAGGCGCTGGTGAGGGCGGCCCATAAATGGGCCTAGCCTGCGAGGAAGCAATTTTCGCGGACGGAAGCCACCGCTCGAGGTTCCAGCGGCCTTGAAAGTTGTGCACCAAAATGAGGCTTGGCTTGCTGAAGAACAAGGTGCCAAATTCAAAATGGCCACGCAGGAGACCCGACCAGCGCAAACCCGCGCTCAAATGCTCCGCTCGAAGAAAATATTCATAGCCAAATGCGGGATCTTCGCCGACGGTGACTCCGTCGGCATACAGCTGCGGACTCGGAAAGAGGCGCGCATCAAAACTGCCAACGTCGACGGGCCGTCCAAAAGCCCGCTCCAAATGCGCGGCGAGATACGTGTGCACGCGATGAGTTCGCGCCAAGAAGGAGACAGCCACATGCAAGGCCACAAGCGCCAATACGATGGCGAGGCCGGACTTCCACCATTTCTTGAGCTTGCTCATCCCGCTTGGAAGTTTAAGAAACTCTCGCTGAAAAAGGTAGCGTCGGGACGATCGGAGAGCTTCGGAGCAGTTAGTGCACGGTATGAAGCATCCGGCTCCATCGCGTGCGCTTCGGCAAGTGCGCCAGCGTATCGAATACTCCCGCCAGCCGCGACCAAAAAGTGCTTTCGCCGCTGTAATCACTGCTCTTGGCTTCAACCGACCAATAAATCAGGAAGGGCCGCCCCATGATGGCGTCGTGATCCACGAAGCCCCAGAAGCGGCTATCCCAGCTCTGATCGCGATTGTCTCCCATCGCAAAATATTTCCCGGGCGGCACAACAATTTCATCGCCGCGCATATATTTCTTCATGTCGTGCGCCCATTCGGGCTGAAGGCCCGAAGCAATCATCTGACTCGGCGGCGGCGGAAAGTTGTAGTTCAATGGGTCATAACGAGCAGCAGGATCGTGGACGACATACGGCTCGTTGACAAGCTTGCCGTTGACATACACGGTTTGGTCCACGACTTTCACGCGGTCGCCCGGCAATCCGATCACACGCTTCACAAAATGCTGATGTTCCTGATAGGGGAACTTGAAAACGATGATGTCGCCGCGTTCGAGCGGCCGATAAGGGAGGAATTTGTCGTACCAAGCGCCGGTGCCCCCAAAAATGAATTTGTTGACCAGCAAATGATCGCCAACCAGCAAAGTCCCTTCCATGGACGCGGAGGGAATCTTGAAGGCCTGCACAATGAAAGTGGTTCCGAACAGGGCGAGAATCACGGTAACCAGGAGCGACTCCAAATACTCGGAAAAACTGGTTTCCTCCCGATGCTCCTCTGGCTTGCTCACCGGCGTGGTTTCCTGGACTGGTGCCAGTGTTTGTGGTTCAGGCATTCCTTCTCAGCCTTTCACTCCTGTCCGAATCGAGTTGTTCCAGTGCGCTTCGTGCAGCCTGCTGCTCCGCCTCTTTTTTCGTGCTGCCCTCGCCTCTCGCCAGGCGCTCCCCGTTGATCCATATTTCTACGTGGAAAGTTTTCTGGTGATCCGGCCCGCTTTCTCCCGCCAAGCGATACTCCGCCGGCGCCTGCCCGCGTCCTTGAAGAAACTCCTGCAGCGCCGATTTATGGTCTGATTCCGCGATGCGCTCGCCACGTTCTTCCAGCGCCTGCTCGAAGAGAATCCGCTGCAATAATTCCCTTGCAGCACCCAGCCCCGCATCCAGGTAAACAGCAGCTACCACCGCTTCGAACGCGTCTGCGAGCAGCGTCTGCTTCTCGCGCCCACCGGTTTTTTCCTCGCCGCGTCCTAACCGGAGATGCTCTCCCAAGCGCAGGCGCCGCGCCGCCGATTCCAGCGAACCCGCGTTCACAATGCGCGCCCGGCTTTTGGAAAGCTGGCCTTCGGACCACTCCGGAAAGGCGGCGAGGAGGTATTCGCTCGCGAGCAGTTCGAGGACCGCGTCCCCAAGAAACTCCAGCCGTTCGTTGTCGGAGAGGTACGCCGAATCTCCAGGCGCTTCCGCACTCGCGCCGCGCAACTCCGGAATCGCCGAGCTATGGGTCAATGCTTGCTCGAGCAGCTCTCGGTTCGAGAACTTGTGGCCCAGGCGTTCCTCCAACGCCGCATCGGAAATCCGCATCGTCTCTTGCATAATTCGGGCACGCGCGCCGCCCGGTTTACTTTGGCGCGCTCAACTCCGTAGCGCTCTTCTTCTTGGTGTCCTCCGCCTGGGTTTTGCAGACGGCCTGCATCTGGCCCGTTATGGCCGCGCATTTATTGAAAGCCGTGATCGCATCATCAAAATGCGAAGTGCTCTTGTTGGCCATGCCAAGCAGGTAGTAATTCACGGGGTCCGGATTCGGGTCTACTTTCACGGCCTCATCGAGTTCCGTGATGGCTTCTGCATTCTTTCCGCGTCGAATGTAGACCAATCCCAATCCACTATGAGCCATAGCTAGATTCTGATTCTTCGCCGCGGCAAAGGCCTCGTCGCTCAGGTTCGCCGGCTTGGGAATTGTAGGTGTAATCTCGATGGCTTGCTTTGAGTACTTTTCTGCTTTTGCCAGCAACTGGGCCGCATCCGCCTGCGGAATGCCCGAGTGGATGCTCCGAGGAAGGGTCTGCGCCATGAGCGCAAGCGTAGACACGTCATTGGGTACCAGCGCA